>CAYJPM010000001.1:0-4093 GCA_964372145.1 uncultured Muribaculaceae bacterium
ACAGTTCCTCCATATTGGGTTACACCTTTAGGATTATCTATCGCTACATATAAGACTATTTCTGGATTATCTGCAGGCATAAATCCTATAAACGATACTATATATTCAGTAGCACTATATTTACCATCAATTACTTTTTGAGCAGTACCTGTTTTACCACCTATTCTATAATTTTCAATATAAGCGCTTCTACCAGTACCAGTAGCAACTACATTTTCAAGTGAAAATCTTACAAGTTCACTAGTTTCATCACTAATAACTTCTCTTTTCACAACAGAATCAACACTTTTTATAACTGTTTCTGTTTCAGGTTCTAAAAAGTTTTTTACTATATACGGAGTATATAAATCTCCCCCATTAATTGCTGCACTAACCGCAGTTACTTGTTGAAGTGGCGTAGTAGAAACACCTTGTCCAAAAGATGTAGTAGCACTTTCTACAGGTCCCATATCTTCAATATCAAATAATATACCACTGGATTCACCATTTAAATCAACACCAGTTTTCTCACCAAAACCAAATAAGTCAATATATTCCATTAAAACTTCAGTACCTAAAGTTTGACCCATTTCCACAAAACCTGGGTTACAAGAATTTTTAACTACTTCTAAATATGTTTGTTCACCATGACCTCCAGCTTTCCAACAACTAAGCTTAGCACCATCAACCATTATATGACCAGGATCATAAACTGTATCATTAAATAAATCTATTGTTTGCTCTTCAAGTGCTGCACTTAAAGTTATTATTTTAAATGTACTACCAGGTTCAAATGTCATCCAAATTGGTAAATTTCTATTAATAACTTCAGTAGAATAATTTTGATATTCATTTGAATCAAAATTTGGCCTAGAAGCCATTGCTAAAATTTCTCCATTATTTGGATCCATAGCTAGTATCATCGCACTATTAGGATCATATTTACTAACTACATTATCTAGTTCATTCTCTATCACTCTTTGTAAATCTAAATCTATAGTAAGTTGCACAGTTACTCCACTAGTTGGTTGTTCATAAATTTCAGCAAGTTCTAATTTATTACCTTTTCCGTCTGAAAAATATTTAATCGAACCATCTTCACCAGTTAAATATTCATCATAATATAATTCTAAACCAGACAAACCCTGATTATCAATTCCAACATACCCAAGAACATGACTAAGTTCATCTTCATAAGGATAATACCTTTCACTTTCTTTAAGTAAATATATACCATCAATATTTAAATTATCTATAGCTTCAGCAGTTTCATAATCTAATTTTCTTCCTTCAGGATGAATTCTTTCAATAGATACATTTTTTATTAAATGATTATAGATATCACTATAATTAACATCTAATATTTCAGAAATATCTTTAGCGGCATCTTCTTTATTTAATATTTGGTTAGGAACTACAACAAGTGAAGTAGTAGTTATATTAGTAGCTAGTACTTCACCATTTCTATCAATAATTTCACCACGATCAGATGCAAGTGGTAAATTCCTGGACCATAAACTTTCTGCTAGAGTATTTAATTTTTCATAACTAAACACTTGGATATAAAACACTCTACTAATTATTATTATTATACATATTATTACGACTATAAAAAAAAATCTAATTCTAACTTGTACATTGTTTAAAAACATATCATCACCTATATAAATATATTAAAAAAGATTGAAATTAATCAATCTTTTTAACTCTAACATTATTATTACGACAACTATTAGTATATTCAATTATAAAATTAAGTATATTCTTAGGATTCTCTCTTCTAATACTTTTAAATAACCCTTCAAGAATATCAATATATATAAATTCTTTATTTAAATTAATTATATCAATATCTTTAATAGTTTCATTATTATCAAATGTATTATTTATAATTAATAATTCCCCATTACTTTGAAAACAACTTCTTATTATATTTCCACCACATAAATTAAATAATGAATTATACATATCAATCATATTTATATTAATCAATAATTCATCCTTACAATTAATATTGTTTACGCCATTACTTTTGATATATTCTTTTTTAACAAAAACAAATTCCTTAAATGAAATAGACATCATAAATACATTTAAATATTCCAAAATTTCACTTTTTTCATATTCTTTAAAATCACAATAATAATCACTTTTAAATGAATCAACACCTTTACAATAATTATCATCTAAACTTTTAAATAAGTATAACAAAATATCATAATATTTTGACAATGTATTATATTCTAAAAATTCTTTCATACTATTAAACAATATTTCTTCTTTATTACCAATAATAATGATATCTCCTCTTTCGATTAAGTCATCTTTACTTTGAACAGATAAAAAATTTTCATATAAACTAAATATTGATAACTTTCTTAATAAATAATTCGAATCATAACCATGCTCATAATTACTATCGAAATTATTTACAGAATATTGAATATTTAAAATTTCGTCAACAACACCTCTTTCTATTAAAGCTGTGTAGACTATACTATCATAATTAATTAATACTTCAACATAATCTTTCTTAGTTGAATGTTTTAAAAAATCAATTAAAATTTTACCTAAATTAAATCCTTCAGAAGGATTAATATTATTTATTACTTTAATAACACTTTTTTCCATATATTACCTCTTATGATAATAATATCACCAATAATATTTATAATCAAATAAAAACTCCATAAAGGAGTCAATATTATTTTTCTCTATAAATATATTTATATTCAATTATTAAAGCATAATCTTCTGAATCTCTTACTTCTTCTAAAGTCATCCCAACTTCATTTTCAAACACTTCTTTACTTAAACTTTCATCAAGTATATTAAATGAATACATATCAAACACCAATCTATATCTAGTTCTTATTTGAATTTCTTCTTCTCTATAAGATTCATTAGAACTATTTACACTAGATTCAAGTTCCCAATCACTCCAATCAGTATATTTACTAAAGTCATTATCTACATATGGATAGTCTTCATTTGATTTTGACAAATATCCAGTATATTCTCTTTCAACTCCATTATACCATTTCCACATAGTATCTTGATATTGGTATATAGTAGCATAATCTGTTTTATCATATTCTGTATATTTATCATCAGGTCTACTAGGTAAATATTGACCATCGTTATAATAATGTTTGATTTCACCTTCTAAATAATAAAATCTATAACCAACAGCTTCTTCAATTATTCTGTAAGATTCTTTATCTGGATAATCTACACTCCATTCAGACCATTCACTTTTAGTACCCGTGTTTTCATCTTTTAGTGAATATCCATCTGGTTGAGTTGATGAAAATCCAGAATAATTATTATTTGCATTTGCATAATATCTATATCTTAAATCTCTATAACTATAATAAGCTATATCTTCACTAATTATTTCTATATCTTTTGCATCTTTACTTATAAGACCAAATCTATCATCATTTTCATCTAAAATTGGTTCTTTTTCTAAAACAGAAGGTGTTAAATAACTAGTCCAACTAGAATAATTCTCAGTTTTAGTTACGTAATTATAATATACAATAACATCCACTACATCTTCATTAGGAACTTCTAAGCTTTCAGACGACCAATTCATTCCATATCTTAAATCAGTAGTACAGTGACCACAGTTAGTAATATTTTGTGTAACTAAATAATCACCATCAACAAATGTTACATTAATTGTTCCTGAACATATTAATCCATCATTTGTAAATGTTTCTTTATTTAAGTAACCACCATCTAATAATTCATCAATTTTAATACTAGTCTTAGGATTTAATATATTCTTCATCTTCTATATATTTTAGTGAAGCTTTTTCAACTAAATCATATATATTATTACACACTCTATTTTGATTAGCATTAATTAAATATATTACAAATATAGTAATTATTAATAATACCAAAATAACAGTGGCAACTAATTTAAAAATAGTCTTTTGCTCTAAAACTATCTTTTTCTTTTCTTTAGGTTTATTAAAATCTTTAGAAGTAATATTTATTCCTTCATCAGAAACTTTCTTAAGTTGAACTTCTTCAGTTTTAATTTCTTCAACTATAGTCGTATCTGTTTTAACATCAGCAGTTTTAGTTTCTTCAACTAAATCTC
>CAYJPM010000001.1:4103-53906 GCA_964372145.1 uncultured Muribaculaceae bacterium
TTTATTAGCATTCTCATTATTCATAAGTTCACTCCTACATCAACATTTTATCATATAATTACAAAACAAACTACCTTTTTTACATTCCAAATTCATCTTTTATATCGCCTACTATTTCTTCAAGTATATCTTCGATAGTAACCATACCAATATAATCTTTATTATCACATATGATAGCTATTTGAGATTTATTACGTTTAAGTTTGTTAAATACATCAATAATTACTTTGTTTTTATTAACAAATATTACATCCCTTACTATCTTATTGATTTTAATATTCTTATCGATATTTTTAAGAAGATCTTTGATATGCAGTATACCAATTATTTCTTCTGAATCGTTAACTACAGGAATTTTACTAAAAACAACAAGATTTTTAGATAATAAATTTACAACTTCTTTTACATTCATATTATAATTAATAGTAAACATATCTTTTTTATCTAACATAATATCAATTATTTTAATGTCATTAAATTCAAGTATATTGTGAATATACTTTTTTTCATATTGACGAAGTGTACCTCTATCATGACATTCATCAACTAGCATTTTTATTTCTTCTTCAGTAATTATTTCTTTTTCATGTTCATCAATACCAAATAAACTAGAAATAAAATCAGTAATTTTTGTAAGAATATATACAAAAGGGGTAAATATTATTGAAATAACAATTAATATATTTATAGTCATTTCAGAAACTTCTTCAGAATGTTTCATAGCTATTCTTTTAGGAACTAGTTCACCAAAAACTAACATAAAGCATGACAATATAATAGTTATAATAACAATCATAATCATATTCCAATAATACTCATTTATAAAAGGAAATAAATCATAAAATATCGGAGATAACTTTTCAGCAAAAGTACTTGATGCAACAGCACTAGATAAAAAACCTGCAAAAGTAATACCAATTTGTATTGTTGCTAAAAATTTACTAGGCTGTTTTAGCATTTTATTAATCAAAATCGCTTTCTTATTACCTTCTTTAGCTTTATTTTCTACTTTCAAATCATTTAACGTAACAAATGCCATCTCTATCCCAGCAAATAAAGCGTTACATAATATTAAAAATATTAATATTAATATTTCAGTCATTTTTTCTCCTTTTTCTTATATTATCACTATCATGTTTAATGTAATTAACACCTTCACCAAATAATATTTTATTTTTGCCATTCTTTTTTGCTTCTGAAAGAGCTTTATCAGCATCATTAAATATTTCATACAAACTATTCAATTCATTAATATCATTTAAATAATAAAGTTCTCCATATTTATTTAAAATATTTTCAAAACTAATTTCTGAATTATACTTTGATAAACCAATACTAACTGATAAATTACCATCATTTTCAGAATTACTATAAATTTCTTTACCGTAATTATAAACACTATCTTGAATGACATATAATCTTTCAATTATAGTATCAACATTATCTATATCCATATCAAAAAATATATAAAATTCATCTCCACCATATCTAACAACAAAATCAGATGAATTTTTTTCATCAATATTACTTCTTATATTAGATAAAAATATATTAGCAACATCTTTTAATACCTGATCACCTTTTTCATGACCAAAAGTATCATTAATATTTTTAAAATTATCTAAATCACAATTTGCTACTAAATAACTTCTTGCTTCATTTTTAATAATTTTATTTTTTAATCCTACTCTATTAAAACACCCAGTTAAAGGATCACAACAAAGTGTATCAATTAATAATTTTATTTTATCATTTTTTCTATAATTATCTAAGTTAAGATATAAATTTTCTACTTTTAATTTAGCATTTTCATATCTAGCCATTCTGAATAATTTAGAATAATTTATCATAATTATATCCTCCTTATTAATATAATAAAATATTATATATAGTATTTACTACAAAAGTATTGATATAACAATTCACAATCATCAAAATTCATATCATCCATATTCTCATAGATATATTTTATATTAAGTTCTTTATATTTGCTTTTACCATATGAATGATATGGTAAAAATTCCACTTTTTCAATATTAGGAATACCTCTTAAAAATTCAATTAATTTATCAACATATTCCTTGTTGTCATTATATCCAGGTATAATAACTTGTCTAATCCATATATTTTTATTATTCTTTATTAACGTATCAAAAAATTCCAAAGAAAATTTAATATCTACACCTGTTAAATTTAAGTATTCATCATAATCAACATGTTTAACATCCATTATTACTAAATCAACTAAAGACAAAAGTTCTTCATAATTTCCATTACCAACACCTGCAGTATCTAGAGCAATATGAATATTATCATCTTTTAATTTTTTACAAAGTTCAATAATAAATTCCTTCTGTAAAAGTGGCTCTCCCCCTGATAAAGTAACACCACCACCATTTTTAAAATAAGGTTTATTTCTAATAATTTTATTAAATAATTTTTCTACATCGTAATCTAATTTACCCATTTTCCAAGTTTCTGGATTATGACAATATTTACATCTAAGCTTACATCCATTAAAAAATACTATAGTCCTAATACCAGGACCATCTAACATACCAGCAGTTTCGATTGAATCAATGCTTGCTAAGTTACATTTTTTCATGGAAAGTTCTTTCAATAACTTCTTTTTGTTGTTCTTTTGTAAGTCTATTAAATCTTACAGCGTATCCAGAAACTCTTATAGTTAAAAGCGGATAGTTTTCCGGATTATGCATTGCATCTATTAACATTTCTTTATTAAGTACATTAACATTTAAATGGTGTGCATCTTGCATAAAATAACCATCTAATAAATTAACTAAATTACTAATTTGGTCTTCTTTAGTTTTTCCTAAAGAAGAAGGCATAATAGTAAATGTATTAGATACTCCATCTTTACAACAATCTTTATAATTAATTTTTGCAACTGAATTTAAAGACGCTATAGCACCTGATTCATCACGGCAATGCATTGGATTTGCTCCAGGAGCAAAAGGTACACCTTTTTTTCTACCATCTGGTGTAGCACCAGTTTTCTTACCATATACAACATTACTTGTTATAGTTAATACTGAAAGTGTTGGTTCGGCACCCTTATAACATTTATGTTTTTTTAGTTCACTCGAAACTTTTTCTAATACTTCTAAAGCTATATCATCTACTCTATCATCATCATTTCCATATTTTGGAAAATCACCTTCTATTTCAAAATCAATAGCTAATCCTTCTTCATTTCTAATGGGTTTAACTTTAGCATATTTTATCGCAGATAATGAATCAGCAACAACTGAAAGACCCGCTACTCCATATGCCATATAATGATGAACTTCACTATCATGTAAAGCCATTTGAACACCTTCATATGAATATTTATCATGCATATAATGAATTATATTCATAGCTTTAGCATATATAGTACATATTTTTTCTAATATCTTAAAATATTCTTTCTTTACTGTTTCATAATCTAATACTTCAGTTATATCTTTTACAAAACCTTCAATAACACAAGCCCCATTTACTTCATCAATACCACCATTTATTGCATAAAGTAATCCTTTAACTAAATTACATCTAGCCCCAAAAAATTGCATATCTTTACCAAGTCTCATCGCAGAAACACAACAAGCAATTCCATAATCATTTCCATAAATAGGTCTCATCAAATCATCATTTTCATATTGAATTGAATCTGTAAGTATTGAAATTTCAGCACAATATTCTTTGAAGTTTTTTGGTAACAATTCACTCCACAAAATAGTTAAATTTGGTTCTGGAGCAGGTTTTAAATTAACAAGAGTATGTAAAATACGATAACTAGTTTTAGTAACCATACTTACATCTTTAGTTGTCATACCACCTATTACACAAGTAACCCAAGTAGGATCTCCAGAAAATAATTCATCATAATCTGGTGTTCTCAAATGTCTAACTAATCTAAGTTTAATAACTAATTGATCGATTAACTCTTGAGCATCCTTTTCAGTAATTAATCCATTTTCCAAATCTCTTTCAATATAAATATCTAAAAATGCATCAATTCTACCCATACTCATTGCAGCACCATTATTTTCTTTAACTGACGCTAAATATCCAAAATATAACCATTGTACTGCTTCTTTAGCATTACTAGCAGGTCTAGATATATCATAACCATATCTTAAAGCCATTTTCTTAACTTCTTCTAAAGCTTTAACTTGAGTAAATATCTCTTCTCTAAGTCTAATTAAATCTTCAGACATATCATCAGAAGTTATTGTATTCCAGTCTTTAGTTTTTTCTTCTATTAATTTATCTATTCCATATAATGCGATTCTTCTGTAATCTCCAATTATTCTTCCTCTACCATATGCATCAGGAAGACCAGTTAAAAGTCCAGCTTTTCTTGCTTTTCTAATATCTTCATCATATACCGAAAACACTCCATCATTATGAGTTTTAACATATTTATTTAAAAATACAGATAAATCTTTATTTAAACTATACCCATGAGCAGACAATGCTTGTTCAGCCATTCTAAATCCACCAAATGGTTGAACTATTCTTTTACCAGCTTTATCAGTTTGAAGTCCAAATATTACTTCATTTGCTTTATCTAAATAACCAGGTTCAAAAGAATTAACCCCGCTTATTATTTCAGTTTCAATATCTATAACACCTTTTTTTGCTTCTTCTTTTAAAACTTCCTCATATTTTTCTAAAACTTTATTTGTCTTATCAGAAATACTTTCTAAAAAGTTTTTATCTCCTTCATATATTTTATAATTGTTAATAATAAAATCTTCTACATTGATCTCATTATTCCAATCATTTTCTATAAATTTACTCCATTCTTTCATTTATTATCACCTTTCTAATAAATTATATCACTTATATTTTAAGTTGTATATCAAACTTTATGATAATTATTTTCATTTTCATTTAATTCACTTAAAACATTATTTATAATATCCATTGTATCACTATTTATAATGCCACTATAATTATCTTTGAACTTTAATAAAACATTACAATACTCTAATACTTCATTTGAATTTTTAGACATAAGATAACATTTCATACTATTATAAATTAATTTATACATTTGATTATCATTTAAATATAAATTCAAATTATTTTTTTTAAGTAATTTATTATACCCATAAAATAAATTACTATTAGCTACGCCATCAAAAGCATCAAATAATTTTAAATTTTCTTCTAAATTTTCTTTTACCATATTTGATAATGTAGGTATATCTACACATAATTCATAATTATTAATCGCATCTAGTAGCTCACCTGGCATAAACGTTCTAGGTACTTTATATATATATAAATTAATATATTTATTAAGTAAATAAGGAGTATTACTATAAGCTTTAAGACAAAATAAAATAGTATCTTTATCTGATAAATTATAACCATACGCTATAGTTTTAGGTGAAAATATTTTACCATCATTCACTTTATTTATAAACTCACTTACATTCGGATACTTATCTTTTATTAAACTAAGTTCGTAAAGTAATAGTTTCTTTTCACTAGCCACAAATTCTTCACTAAAAGATGACTCAAGAAAATCATAAAAGTTTTGTGAAGCAATTATCTCATTATTATTATCTTTATTATCTACATAATCATCAACTAATTTTACAACACATTTTTCTTTTAATACATTAATAAATTTATTATCTTTTCTTATACCACCTATAGTAAAACTTAACCCTAAATTATTTTTTCTAAATACTTCATTATTAACACTATTAACTATTAACTCCATAGTTTCTATATCAAAATCTTCACTTTGTTCGATCATTTTAAGTAAAGAATCATTTAATAAATCTTCATTAAATATTTCTAAATCCACTTTATTTAATACTTCAAAAAATAATTTAACATCAATGTTCTTCTCAAATATTAACTGGGCAATTTTCTCTTTGAAAATTGGTCTACCTATATAATTTAAATCACTATATATTGATTCAAATTCATCAAACTCTTTTAACACATCATCAATATTCATATTACTTTTATTAAGCAAATCATTACTTAATAAATTTTGAGTAAAATATATAAATAAATAATTTGAACAACAGTTATTATCTTTAAAAGATTTTTGATATATTTTAATATAAAAATCTATATAATCTTTCCTATCAATCTTTCCTTCAATTAACTCTTCAGAATAATATTTTAAATTAATATAATTATAAATATTTTGTTCTAAAGAATTAGATATGATTTTAAATATTTCTTCATTTTGTTTATTATTAAATAATTCTAAATTATACTTAATCATTTCAACATAAGAATTATACAAAAGTGAATTTTGATCAATATCAAAATTTATTAAATTAGTGTTGATAAATTCTTCTAATTCATTATTATCACCGTTCATAAAATCTATCGTTATAAGAAAAGAATGAATTTGCATTTTTTCTAAATTACCAAGATCTAATAATTCAGCATAATTTTTATATATAATAAGCATATTTAGTATATGCTGAGTTTTATACTTAATATCAACATATTCTTTAACAAATGGCATAACTTCGTTAGTAAAACTATCCGCTATAAATTTCATGTCTTCTAAAGATTTATTTTTATCAACAGTTAAATTATTTTTTAAAAAAGAAGACTTTATCCCTATTTCAGAAAATCTAATTTTATACTTACTTAAAAAATCATTTGGTAAATTATTATATTTACTTTTTATAATATCAAAATTTTTTTCACCATTCTTAATTAAAGATTCATAAATACATTCTTGTAATAATTCATTATTACTTATATTAATAATACCCAAATCTAAAATTGTATTTAAAACTAGCTCGTTATTAATTTTTTTTAACATTTGTTTTTCATGTTTAGACATAAAATGTAACGATGTTGTGTTATGATCAACTTTTAAAAATAAATCACTATTTTCTTTACCAATATATTTAACTAACTTTTTATAAAATTCTGATTCAAAATAATCATTCTTATTTGTTTTACCTTCAAATACATAACTATAAATTAATTCATCATTAGACAAAGCAGCAAGACTCTTCGCAAACATTCCCGATACTATATAAGATGTTTTTCTTACTGAATCTACTCCTTTAAAATCATTATATATTTTATCAGATATATAATCTGCAACTCCTTCTTCAAATCTAAATAATCTGCCTCTTCCACTATATTTATATGATACAGCGTGAGTTATTTCATGAAGAACAATTCTTTTAAAATTCTCTTCATCAATAGACTTAACCCCATTATCAGAATTAAATATATGAGGAGATACATTAAAAAATTGAATCTCACCAGCACTTGTAAAAGAAGCATATTCTGTGTGATTATAATTTGTTTTAATAGGTATTTCATTTAAATAAATTCTTAGTTCCTCTATCTCATTAGAAGATATTATATTTTTAGATGAAATAAAATTTAAATACATATCAATGCATTCTAAAAATATGCCATTAATTTTATTTTCTAAATTCATATTACCCTCCATATTGTTTGTATAATTATTATACCATTATTTAAACAAAAAAGTTAAGATTTTTTTCTATTTTTCTTAACTTTTTTTAATGTAATATTTTCTATTAAAATAAATAATAACACATACAACATAGATATCATAATACCAGAATATACATCACTAAAATAATGTACACCTAGATATATTCTACTATAACCAATTAAAATTATTAAAGTAGTTAACAATATTGTATAAATTAATTTTAAACTACTTTTTAATTTAGATTTAATTATTAAATATATTATCATTCCATAAAATGCTGCACTAACCATAGAGTGTCCACTTGGAAATGAAAAACTTTCTTCTAAGACAACCATATCTGAAGGTCTTTCTCTTTCAAATATAAGTTTCAATCCAGTATTCGTTAAATATATAAATATTAATGTAAAAATTACATAATATTTATTTTTATTTCTAACAAAAATAAGTAAAAACAGCGATAGTAAAATTAAAAATGTAGCAGAACCGAAGAATGTAATTATTTTCATTATATCAACACCCAAATCAGTTCTTATATTAGATATATACTCTATTACAAACATATCTATTTTTAATAATTTATCACTAAATAGAATTAAAATTATTCCAACAAATATTATTCCTAATATATAAAATTTTAATCTCTTCATATTATTCTAGAACCACTTCTAATATAGTATCACTATTAACTATAGTATCTATTGGTATAGTTTGACTTATAACATAACCAGATCCTTTTATATTACATTTTATATCCATTAAATTACATATTGTATTAACATCATTTAAACTATAATTAGTTAAATCTACCATCTTAATATTTGAAGAATTTGTTTTTAAAAATAACTTATCATCTTTAAATAATATCGTGTTTTTAAGAGGATATTGATTAGTAATATAATTACCATCACCTATAATAATAGGATTAATATTAAGAGGTTCTAATTTATTTAAAGTTTCACTTAATTTAGTACTAATATAATTATCTAAAACTACTTTATCATTAATTTTATGATTAATTTCTTCATCAGTTATTTTGGCAAAAGAAGCAATTTCTTCAATCGCAGTAGTAGTTATATCAGATAACGTTGTAGTTGTTCCAGTATATTTAGAAACAGCCATATACATTATATATTTAGGATCATCCTGAGGAAATATTGACATAAAACTTCTTATAACGTTTGAATCACCAGTTAAATATCCACCACTTGGATCTGCAATTTGAGCTGTTCCTGTTTTACCAATAATAGTTACATTTTCAGGTTGCCATAATGCACTAACTCCATTATATACAGCATCATACATTAAATTATTCATATAATCAGTTGTAGACTTACTAAATACTTTTTCTACTTCTTCTCTTCCACCTTGATAAGTAACTTCACCATTCTCATCAACAATTTTATCAACTATATAAGGTTTTAACATAGTTCCATCATTAGTCATAGTAGTATACGCTTGTAATAATTGTATTGGAGTTGTAGTCATACCTTGTCCAAAAGCTGCATTAGCTATTTCAGTATTATAGTAAAAATCTATATCCCCATAAACTTCACCAGATAATTCTATATCAGTTTTACTTCCAAAACCTAGAGAATCATAATAATGATTTAATCTTTCAACACCTAATTCTAAAGCAATAATAGAAGTTGCTACATTAGAAGAATAAGCATACCCTTTATCAAAAGTAATATCACCCCATCCAATCTTATTAAAATCACTTATTGTAGCATCATCTATTTCTATATTACCAGATGTAAATATTTCTTGACCATCATATATACTTTCTTCTATTGCAGATGCAAATGAAAAAGTTTTCATAGTAGAACCAGGTTCATACTGATAACTAACTAAAGGATTTAAATAACTGGTAATAGTATTTAAATTATTAGGATTAAATGTTGGACTAGTAGAACTAGCAACTATCGCACCAGTTTCTGCATCCATTACAGTAAATATTGCCCATTCATGTTCATTTTCTTTAGATAATTTGTTAATAGCATTTTCAGTAATTAATTGTATATTACTATCTATCGTTAAATAAATATCATCACCACTAACCGCAGGTGTAGTATATTCAGGAACATTTGCTATTTTATATCCATATGCATCTTTTTGATAAGTAGTTTCACCATTAATACCACTTAAAATATCATCATAATATCCTTCAATTCCAAGTTCTCCAATTATTTCTCCATCAGTACTAGGTTTAGCATAACCTACTATATAAGATGCAAATGTACCAGATTGATAATATCTACTTACTGATTCTATAAAACCTATACCCGGTAAATCAAGAGCATCTATTTTACTTTTAGTAAGTTCAGTAATATTATGATCAAGTTCAACTTGATATTTATCTTTATTAAGACTTTCTAATATTACAGATTCTTCTATTCCGAGTATAATAGACAATGCATTAGCAGTTCCTGCTTTATCTATTACATGTCTTGGATCATCTTCATCCTCAGTTCTTTCTTCTTCTAAAAAAGCTATAACTGTATATGAATTAACTGTCTCAGCTAATATTTCACCATTTTGATCATATATTACACCACGATCAGCATAAAGCGTTTTTTCGACAGTATTTCTAGAATTAGCAAAAGCCTCTATATTCATACCGTCTACTACTGTTGCTATATTAACGTAACTTAGTTTAATAATTGCTACAACTAAAAAAAGAGCAACAGCTATAAATATAAATTTACTATTATGTATTGTTACTCTTCTATTCACATTATTCTCCTTCGATTACTTTAATATTCCCATTTACATAAGACAACCCATATTCATCTGCTATCGATTGAATATTTTGTAAACTAGCAAGTTCATTAAGTTGCATTGATAAACTTTCATTTAAACTAAGTTGAACATCAATTTTACTTTCTAAATCTTCAACCTTAATATTAGTTTCAGATAATAGAGCATTTGTAAAAACATCAATTACAGGTATAGCAACCACTAACAAAGCTAAAAGAACATACATAAACTTTTCTCCTTTTAACATTTTATATCTTTTTGTTTTTACTTTTTTCATAATTATATCCTTTCGATAACTCTAAGTTTAGCACTATTACTTCTACTATTTTCCTCTAATTCAATTTGGGAAGGTAAAAGAGGATTTTTATTAACTAACTTAATAAGCGGTTTATACTCATCAGGTATAACAGGTAACCCTCTAACCATACTATTTATTTCACTATATTTTCTAAATATAGTCTTAACAACTCTATCTTCAAGTGAATGAAATGATATTACACATATTCTTCCACCAGGTTTAAGAATACTAATTGCATCAGGAAGTACACTTTCTAATACTTTTAATTCTTCATTAACTTCTATTCTTATAGCTTGAAATATTTTTCTTTCAGGATGATTCTTATAAAAATAATTAGCACCAGTAGCACTTTTAATTACTTCTACTAACTCCATTGTTGTATTAATATTTTCTTTATTACTTAATATTTTTTTAGCAATAACTCTAGATAACTTTTCTTCACCATATCTAAAAAATACTTCAACTAATTTTTCTTCACTATAATTCACGATAATATCTTTAGCGCTCATACCTTCATTAGACATTCTCATATCAAGTGGTCCATCATTCATAAATGAAAAACCTCTTTCAGGATTATCTATCTGAGGTGATGAAAAACCTAAATCAAAGATTATTCCATCTACTAAATCTATATTTTCTTCATGAAGCTTTTCTTTCATTACTTCAAAATTACTTTTGATAATTTTAAAATTATTACTTATTTTTGATAACTTATCAGTTGAATATTTAATAGCTTCTTCATCTTGATCAAAACAATATAAATAACCATCTTCTAACTTAGATAAAACTTCACTACTATGCCCAGCATACCCTACAGTAGCATCAACATATATTCCATCTTTCTTAATATTTAAATTATCAATAACTTCATTTTTTAAAACACTATAATGCATCTTCCACCTCAAATAAATGTTCAGCGATATCTTCCATAGCGTCCGCATTATCATTCATAAAATTTTCATAACTATCTTTAGCCCATATTTCTAATCTTTCACCAACACCTATTATTACACATGCCTTTTCTAAAGAAGCATAAGTAGCTTGAGTATCAGTTAAAACTATACGGCCAGATTTATCAAAACTACAGTCATTAGCACCCGCAAAAAAAGTTCTTGTAAATGTTCTTGCATCTTTTTTTGTAAAAGGAAGAGTATTTATTTTACTTGTTAATTTATTCCATTCATCTAATGAATATACATATAAACATTTTTCTAAACCTTTAGTAACAATAAAATCATTACCTAGTTTATCACGATATTTAGCTGGAATAATAAGTCTTTTCTTTTCATCGATATTATGATGAAACTCTCCAATGAACATTTAACTCCCCACTTTCCCCCACGGAATACCACTGTATGATATTATTCTAATATAAAACAAAAAAAAAGTAAATATAATATATTTACTTTTCTTAATTAATAATAATACTTTACACTACTTTACAATAAAAATTAATTAGTAGTTTCTTCAGTTACTTTAATAACTTCTTTACCATTGTAATTACCACACTTAGTACATGCTCTGTGAGGTCTTAAATTAGCACCACATTTGCTGCATGTAGTTATAGCACCTGCTTCTTTTTTTAAATGTGTTCTTCTCATTGCTTTTTTAGTTTTACTTGTTCTTCTAAATGGAACTGCCATTTTTATTCACCACCTTTAAATAGTTCTTGAAGTTTCTCTAGCCTAGGATCAATACTCTTTTCATCTAAAGAATCCTCAGTTAATATTTTCCATCCATTACCTTCTTTTTCTTCTAATTTTTTATTAGATACACGAATGGGTACTTCCAGTACAATATTTTCCCACAAAATCTCATTAATATCAAGTATATTTTCATAATTTTCTAAAATTTCTTCAATATTTACATTAATTTCATATAATACATCACTTAAATCAACTGCATCTTCAAGAATTAACTCAGCAATTAATTTACCAGTAATCTTAATTTCATCAGTAATTTCATAATATATTTTTCCATCAAAATGAATATTGTTAATTTTTTTAATACCCACTTTTGCATAATCAACTTCATCAAATACAAAATTATCATTAATATTTATTTCTCTTTTAACATTTAATTCAGTTATATTTATTTTCATAATAAACTCCTAACTAATAAAAATATAACACATTTTGTTATATTTTTAAAGTATTTCTATAAAGGACCTGTTATTCTAGCATAACCATTTCCGATATGACCTGTACCTAATCCATATAATTCACCACTTGGATTTGGCATCTGCACTTGTTCACCTTTAACATTTGTTCTAACAAAACCATTTCCATCAATCATTGTAGTATTAAAAAATATATAATCACTATAATGATATGAACAAGAAACATCAGATGTAGTATAAAGACATCCAGTTTTAGGTGATGAATCAACATCGGATATAACAGAAACACCACCAAGATGTCCTGATATATAAGATGATCCACCTCCACCTCCACCACTACTAGTAGGTGTTACATGAGTACCGCCTCCGCCGCCATAATAGCCGCCTCCGCCTCCACCACAAATAGCAATTGCCGCTGAGCCTCCTACACCAAATGTACCACTAGTAACAGTAGTTGAATGCGTTCCACCAACACCAAAAGATCCACCAGAAGTAACAGTTGCATTATATCCATATAAACTAGCCTTAGACAAACCATCATTCATTCCACCAGCAGAACCTCTGTTAGAAATACCTCCTCCTCCTCCGCCCCCGGCGACCATTATTCTTGAATTTAACGAATTAATTTCTAATCTAACATCAGTAGCTCCACCTCCGCCTGATGATCTTTGATCACTAGATGAACCTTTACCTCCACCATTATAAGCACCAACTGGAACCCAACCTCCATTAGTATTATTTCCATCAATTCCTTTACCACCAACATATATATATATAACACTATCTGCAGTTAATTCCACTGTACCGATAGTATAAGCACCATATCCCCCATATCCTAAGTATGAAAGAGCTAAAGTATTACCACCTTGAGCACCCCATAATTCTATTTTATATTTACCGTCTGCAGGAACAATAAATTCCTGATAACTTCCGGTATAACTAAAAACAACTTCATCAGGTTCTTTTATATCAAAATATACATAACATTTATCAGAACCACTAGTATCTAAATTCATTAGTCTATTATCATTATCCCAAGTTAAAACAGATTCATTTATACAATAACTTTTTTCTGAATTATAAATATAAGATTTATCAGGAAAAGTAGAAATATCACTTTCTAAATAATTATCACCTGATACTTGAAGCATAATAGAAAATACAGATTCATCTATCTCTTCGTTTGTAGTTTTATTTATATTTTGCACATAACTAAAATATACTAAAAACATAGCGCCTATTAAAAAAACAAAACTAAATATATATATGCATCTTTTCATTCTTAAACCTTTCACTAGTTATAAATATAATAAATTTTATAGAGGACCGCTTATTCTAGCATAACCATTACCAGAATGACCAGTACCTAAATCATATAATTCACCACTTGGATTTGGCATCTGCACTTGTTCACCTTTAACATTAGTCCAATTATAACCTGCTCCATCTATCATAACAGTATTTGTAAATATACTATTAGAATAGTGAATGGAACAATCATTATCAGTAGTTCCAGTTGTACATCCAGTTTTTGGAGTTCGATCCGAATCAGATGTTATAGCTACTGCTCCAGTATGTCCAGAGATATATGAAGAACCCGATGTTCCACTTGCATAATTAATTGAAGTAGTTCCAACAGTTACAGCTTGTCCGCCATAATATCCACCACCTGATCCACCAGAGTTTACATCACCACTAATATTAATTGCTACTGAAGGAGAACCATATCCAAATGCAAACCCACTTATTTGAGTAGGTGTAACAGATCCAGTATAAGCATATGCATATCCTATTAAACCACCACCATGATTTCCACCGGTATCATAATAAGGATGATTAATAGCATGGCCAGAACCTCCACCACCTGCAGCAACTAAAATTCTAGAATTTAATCCTGTCGTATCATTCCATGGACCAGACACCAATCTAAAATCGGTTGCACCACCACCTGGAAAACCTGACTCACCATCTACAGCAGTATTATCTACATCATACTTACCTGCGCCTCCACCATTAAATGCTGAAAGATAAGAAGCAGAAGTTGTTAAATTAGCAGAAGTAATATTCGATTTATTTTCACCGACATATATATATACAACATCATTTGCAAGAAGATCAATTTCACCCGAAACATAACTTCCTGATCCTCCATATAAAATATCACTTGAAACATAAAAATTAGAAGTACCACTCGCTCCCCAAGCTTCAAACTTATATAATCCATCACTTGGAACAACAAATTCTTGATAATCACCCGTATATGCAAACTCATATAAAACAGCTTCTAATTTATCAAAATATAAATAGCAATTATCAGCTCCATCTGATTGAACAGTTATTGTTTTATTAATATCATCCCATGTAATAGGAGAACCAAAAACACAATAACTTTCAACATCATTCAGAACATAACCACTTTGTGGAAAATCAGTTACATCACTTTTAACATATTCACCAGATTCATCTTCCAACATTATTGATAACATAGACATATCAACATCTTCAATATTTTTATCATAATTATTGTAATATACAAAAGTTATAAAACTAAATATAAAAATAGTTAATACAACAAATACTACAATATTTCTTTTATTTTTCATTTACATTAACAACCTTTCATTAGTCATAAATTTAATTTATATTTATGACAACAATTCTATAGGGGACCCGTAATTTTAGCATGTCCGTTTCCAGTATGCATCACACCTAATTCATAAAACCCGCCAAGCGGATTAGGTATTGGAACTTGTTCACCTTTTACATTTGTCCAATTGTATCCAGCTCCATCTATCATAACAGTGTTAGTAAAAACATACCCTGAATAATGATATGAGCAGTTGATATTAGTAGTTCCAGTTGTACAACCTGATTTTGGAGCTTGATTAGAACTTGATGTTATAGCCACTGCTCCCATATGCCCAGAAATATATGATGAACCACCTGCGCCTGAACCAACTACATGTGCATTATTTGATGCTCCACCACCACCGTAGTAGCCGCCGCCGCCGCCGCTACCCCAAATTCCATTTACATTTCCACCTATACCAAAAGTACCACTATATCCAGTTAAAGCTCCTACTCCGCCTGTACCACCGGAAGTTTGGGTTCCACCTGTAGCCACTGTATACGGCGAACTATAAGGATTACTTTGATAATATCCACCGTTATACCCAATCAGACCTCCTGCTTGAGTACCAGTTAACCCCCCGGTACCGCCACCACCACCAGAAACCATAATTCTCGATCTTAAAGATGCAGTATTATTCCAAGTACCTTTAACAGTTCTTATATCGGTTGCTCCACCGCCACCGGTCCAAACAAAAACACCAGTATCGTCTGTAGCATAACCAGAAAGACCACCACCATTATAACCACCAGAATTTGGATCATATAAATAAGTTGTATTGTACCCACGTTCTCCAACATATATATATAACGTTTCATCTTGGTTCAACTCTATATACCCCATAGTATAAGCCCCTTTATACGCTCCCCATAATTCTATTTTATATACACCACTGTCTACAACAGTAAACTCTTGATAATCACCAGTATAAACGTAATCATATTGCACAGCATTTACTATATCAAAATATGCTCTACACTCTGTTTTTCCTACTGCACTTGTTGTAAGTTTATTATTTATTTCATCATATGTTATAAACGAATCACCTGTACATGTCGATTTTTCAATAATAAATTTATATTCTAAATTAATTATTGAATTTATAGTATAATCAGGAACCTCTTCATATTCACAAGTGCCACTTTTACAAGTTTCACCTATTTCTTTTAATACTGTTATTTTAATATCAGAATCTACAGTTAAATCAGCAGCATCGTAATAAAATTCACAACGAGTTTTACCAGGTGAACTAACATCAAATGTATCATCAGAATTTCGTATAAATGTTGCTCCATTAGTACAAAATGTCTTTTCTGGTATATAAATATATTCTTTTTCTGGAGCATTCCAATATGCAGTGTACGCACCTGTACCTATACCATTTTCATCTCTATCCTCTACCATATATTTAATATTCAAATGAGGTGAAGAAAAAGATTCAACAGAACCTGTGAATAAATTACGACTTATTATATCACTGAAATACGCATAAGAAATATAAATTCCTATAGATACAATTCCACATATAATAAACATTATTAAAACAAAATTTTTATTATTTTTTACGTATGACAAAAACTTAAGATTAAAAATCTTAAGTTTATCTCTAAGTTGATGAAATAATTTTTTAAAATATTTCATACTATAATTCCACCTATTTTAATTTTATATATAAATTATATATTTGTCAATAATTTAATTAACAGTTACATATATATATTTATTTTTTATCTTTTTAACTGAAAAAATATTATAGTAGCAAATTCAATTACATTATCGTTTTATAACTCTAATCTAAATGGATCAGATACAGTACCAGAGCCATCTTGATAATTCACATAATAATCTAAATAAAAAACAGGTCTAACTGCAAAACCTCTGTAAGCAGAATCATAACTAGGGTATCCAACATAACCTTTATTAACAGCACCATATAAACCAGGAGTAAAAATAGCTGCCGAATTACTAGTATCAGCATTAATGGTACAATCACCAGAATTACCATAATCTCCTACATTATTCATATAAAGCCAACTAGATTTATACACAGTTGTATTTTGTGAAAAACTGTTACTTATAGTTCCAGAATCATTATAATATCCCCAATATATTTGATTAGAAGCATAAAAATAATCACTTATATTCATCAATGCAACATTATATTTTTGTTTTGAAACTGTAGCTATTTCATAATTGTAAAAACTTTTAGCAACATTAGTACTTTTCTCTGTAATTAAACCTATATTATAATGCATTGGTTCAATCATACTTCTATAATTTTCATTAAATGAATTATAATAAGTTGTATTTAAATAAATATTAACATCCGCATCATCTGTAGTTATTGACGTATTTGTACCCTCCCATTTATTACTATGACCTGAATCATATAAAAAATGATCAGTATGATTGTACTGTGTTTCATATGGATTATAACTAACATTATATATACCATCTTTATTTTTATCTACAGGATGGGCTTTAATTAATTTTACATAACCATCATATATACCTACAACTCTAAACAAATTTTCTTTAGGACATGAACTTGCATCGCTACCAAAACATACCCAATTATTAGGGTTATTTCCACTAAAACGATAATTATTATCACCTGCACTAGTAGTAATATCAGATGTATGTTGAATTAAGCCAGCAGACTCATCATAATTTTCTAATATATATTCAGAAAAGGGATCTACATTATCAAAATATGCTCTACATTCTGTTTTACCAATCGCACTAGTAACAAGTTGCTTATTTATTTCATCAAATGTTATAGATGAACCACCTGTGCATGTTGATTTTTCAATAATAAATTTAAATTCTGAATTTAAGAGAGCAGCTATAGTATAATCCGGAACAACTTCATATTCACAAGTTCCACTTTTACAAGATTCATCTTTTTCCTTTAATACTGTTATTTTAATATCAGCATCTGTAGTTAAATCAGCAGCATCATAATAAAATTCACATCTAGTTTTACCAGGTGAACTTACGTCAAATGTATCATCAGAATTTCTCAGAAAAGTTGCTCCATTGGTACAAAAAGACATTTCAGGTATATAAATATAATCCTTTTCTGGAGCATTCCAATATGCAGTATACGTACCTATACCTACGCCACTCTCATCTCTATCTTCAACCATGTATTTTATATTTAAATGAGGTGAAGAAAATGATTCAACAGAACCTGTGAATAAATTGCGACTTATTATATCACTAAAATATGCATATGAAATATAAATACCAATCGATAAAATTCCACATATAATAAGCACAATTAAAACAAAATTTTTATTATTTTTTATGTATGACAAAAACTTAAGATTAAAAATCTTAAGTTTATCTCTAAGTTGATGAAATAATTTTTCAAAACATTTCATACTATATTCCACCTATTATAATTTTATATATATATTATATATTTGTCAATAATTTGATTAATGATTATACATATATTTATATTAAACAATAATTAAAAAATACAGTAATAATTTGTCAATTACTAATATAAATAAGGACCTGTAATTACAGCAACACCATTACCTGAATGACCTACTCCCAACGCATAATATTCATTGTTATATGTCGGCATTTGCACTTGTTCACCTTTTTCTGTTGTCCAATTATATCCAACACCATCAATCATAAGAGTATCAGTAAAATACTTACCTGAATAATGTATACTGTTTTGTACATCAGAATTACCCGCTACAACACCCACATTTAAATTTAACCCATTAGACATTTCATAATATGTTCCATCAGTTAAATAATTATGTAAATATGCACTTTTACTTTTATTATTATTATATACTTTAACATATGTTTCATAATAACTTCTATTATCACCATAATAACGCCAAACTGTTATATTTTTTAAATTATATTCTGCACCTAAATCAAGTGTTGTGATTTTTCCCAATTGTGCATAATTACTAATATTATTATCAACTACTGCAGGAAAAGAATTTGTGTATCCATTCGAAGTAACTGATTTATTTAATGCTACATTAGTTCCATTTGTATCAAATGCTTTAATTTCATTAATATGATTTGCAGCATTTACAGAATTGTTATTTGAACCTACTTCAATATATCTAATATCAAAATCTAAATCATTAGGAGATAAATCATCAGCTGATGTAATAGCAATTGAACCTGCATGTCCTGAT
The DNA here is from genome assembly GCA_964372145.1 of uncultured Muribaculaceae bacterium. GTDB lineage: Bacteria > Bacillota_I > Bacilli_A > RF39 > UBA660 > CAKOSP01. The sequence continues at coordinate 23,559 of CAYJPM010000001.1, forward strand.
ATAAAAGATGAGCCTCCACTTGAACCTGTAGCACAAGATCCGCCGCCGCCGCCATAATATCCACCGCCGCCTGCACAACCACCACTTGCAAAACCAAAACCAGAAACTGAATATCCACTTGAAAACCTTTGGCCTGGAAATGTTTGAGTACCACCAGTTGTTCCACCAGTAGCTGTAGCTATCAATCCACCACCAGCTCCTTTAGTCGTAGTATTATTACCTACACCAGAACCTGAACCTGCAGCTACCATTATTCTAGAAGCAAGTGAAGCAGCATTATTCCAAGTGCCAGAAACCAATCTAAAATCAGTTGCCCCGCCACCAGGATAACCACCACTATTACCAGTACCACCATTAAACGAAGTGCTTCCAGTAGTCACATTATTACCTTCACCTACATAAACATATATAACTTCGTCTTTTTCTAAATAAATTTTTCCACTAGTATATGCCCCTTTACTCTTAGAATTACCACCTTGAGCACCCCAAGCTTCTAACATATATACACCACTTGTTGGAACAACAAATTCTTGATAATTATCAGTAAAACTAAAAACATACTCATCTGGATCATGAATGTCAAAAAAAACATAACATTTATCAGAACCTGTTGTATCCAAATTAATTAATCTATCAATTTCATTCCATGTCATAGAAGATCCATTTATACAATAACTTTTTTCAATATTATAATCATAACCTAATCCAGGAAAAGTGGATATATCACTTTCGATATAATTATTATCAGTTACTTCGATCATTATTGAAAAAATTGATGAATCATCAACATTTTTTTCTGCACCGTATTTCTTATTATATGAAAAAAATAATATTATTGTCGTAATTAAAATAATTACAATTAATACTAATATAATTATCGTTTTTTTGTTTTTAATATTCATATTTCTAATTCCTATTCTTTTTTAAAATAATGCTGTTATCTTTAAATAACCATCACCAGTATGACCTACACCTAAATTATATAATGTACCATCCGGTTTAGGCATTTGGATTCTACTCCCTCTGACATTTGTCCAACTATATCCTGCTCCATCTATCATTACAGTATCTGTAAATGTGTACCCAGAGTAATGATATGAGCAATTAATATTAGAAGTGCCAGTTGTACAACCAGTTTTTGGTGTTCGATCACTTGAAGAAGTAATTGCCACACATCCAGTGTGACCAGAAATATATGAAGAACCACCTGCAGAAGGAAATGACCCTAAATTTAGTTTAGAACCTCCTGCACCACCATAATAACCCGCACCACCGCTTGAGGATCCAACAACATCTCCGCCTCCACCAGATCCACCTATTCCAAATCCACCTGGAGTACCACCAATATAACTAGAAGGATAATTAGTTACCGTTCCACCACTAACTTGTGTACCCCCAGTTGAAGCATAAGCTGAATAATAAACGTTATAAGAAGTAACCGCAGTCAATCCACCAGCATACCCACCAACCTCATCATTAATATAATCATTTTGCCCACCTGCACTAGCAACAATAAATCTCGACTCTAAATTATTATCTAATCTAATGTCAGTCGCACCTCCACCAGAACCAACATCCACAGTATATGAAACACCGCCATTATTAAATGTAGATGTTTTTCCTACACCTGATTCACCTACATAAACATATAAAATATCTCCTCTAGAAAAATTAGTAACACCTGAAACATACCCACCATATGAATAACTTGTTCCACCGCTAGCTCCCCAAGCTTCTACTTTATAAGCACCAGTTACCTGTATAATAATTTTTTGATAATTACCTGTATATTGAAATTCATAATTGGTATTGCTTATATAATCAAAATATGCTCTACATTCAGTTTTACCAACAGCGTTTGTTACTAATTTATTTTCAACATAATTGAAACTTATATTTGAATCACCTTCACACGATGAGTTTTCTGCTATGAATTTATATCCATTATTAATTAAACTTTCAATAGTATAATCAGATGCATCCTCATATTCACAAGTTCCACTTTTACAAGTTTCACCTTTTTCTTTTAACACTACTATTTTTACATCAGAATCCGTAGTTAAATCAATAGCATCATAATAAAATTCACATCTAGTTTTACCAGGTGAACTAACATCAAATGTATCATCAGAATTTCTCACAAAAGTGGCTCCATTAGTACAAAATGATTTCTCTGATATATAAACATAATCTTTTTCTGGTGCATTCCAAAATGCAGTATATGTACCTGTACCTACGCCATTCTCATCTCTATCTTCCACCATATATTTAATATTTAAATGAGGTGAAGAAAAAGATTCAACAGAACCAGCAAATAAATTACGATTTATAATATCACTGAAATAAGCATAAGAAATATAAATACCAATCGATAAAATCCCACATATAATAAACATAATTAAAACAAAATTTTTATTAGTTTTCATATATGACAAAAACTTAAGATTAAAAACCTTAAGTTTATCTCTAAGTTGATGAAATAATTTTTTTAAATATTTCATACTATATTCCACCTATTATAATTTTATATATAATTTAAATAATTGTCAATAATTTAAGCAACAGTTACATATATATTTTGTAATAACAACGAAGGATTTATCATTTTACTATTATAGCAGTGTAATTCATTTTCAATTGCAATTACATTATTTAACATTTTAAATAAATTAGTAGATAATATAATTAATTCAACACTTCTTTTCTTACCATTTTGAATTATATAACCTCTTGCTTGAAGAGATATATCACCAGATTTAACACTTATACCACTATGCATTCCTTCTACATTAGTAATAACAATACCATCATTTAACATATTTTCTAATTCATCAAAAGATTTATTTCCAGGTTCTATATATAAATTTCTTACACCAAAACTATTACCAGTAGATTTTACATTATCTAATTTAGCAGTTGCATTATCATATAATTTACTAATGAATTTTCCTTTTTCTACTATAACTTTTCTAAAAGTTTTAGTTCCTTCACTATCAAATAATCTACTTCCATATAATTTATCATCTGAAGGATCTTCTATAAATGTAATTTTATCACTAAAAACAACTTCATTAAACTTACTACTTAAAGGAGATAATAAGTCTTTAATATTTCTAGCATCAAACATACCACTAAACTGATTTAGTATTTTACTTACTACTTCAGCAGTTAATAAAACATTATATTCACCAGATTTTATAGTTACACTATTATATCTTAAATAAATTGATTCAATACATTCAACTACTTTTTCATAAACACTATCTAAATCTAAATATATATCTACAATATTTAAAAAATCATCATATACTTTATCATTATTTTTAACGACAATTTCAAAAGAAAAATTATAATTTGTTTTCTTATCAATAGATTTAACATTGTTATTTTCAATACTAATATCAGAATCAGTTCTATTATAATATCCATTAATAGTATATATATCTTTATATTTATTTTTTAAAGTATATAATGATTTTAAAAACTTGATAATTTCGTCATTATTATCTTCACTAAGTAATTTTCTATCAGAAGCAATCGATTCCATAGCAAATGATCCATCATCATCATTATCAATAATTTCTGATTTAGAAATTAAAATATCTAACAATTTTTGTTCATCATCAATATTTTCAGTTACAAGTGTGACATACTTATCATTAAATTTACCTTTTAATTTATAATAAGTTATATTAGATATATCTAATTGTTTTAACTCATCATTAAATACATTAATAGAAGTTTCAATATTATGATTTTTATAAATTTCAACACCATTTTTGATTAATATATTATTCATTTGAACCTCCCACTAATATTTTAGAAACTTTAATTGTCGGTTGACCTAATGTAACTGGAACATTACCACTTTCAGCTCCACAATAACCAGTACTAAAATCTAAATCATCACTTACCATTTCTACATTTGAAAGTATATCTAAAGCAGATCCTATTAAAGATACATTTTTAATTGGTTTATCTATTTTTCCATCTTTAATTATATAACCAAAAGTTACATTAAAATTAAATTCACCTGTATTAGGAGAAACACTACCTCCACCTAATTTTTTAGCATATATACCATAATCAATAGACTTAATCATATCTTCTACTTTATCATTACCTATTTCTAAATATGTATTATTCATTCTAGATATAGCTTTATTTTTGTAACTTTCTCTTCTGGCTGAACCAGTAGAACTTGAATTTAAAGTTACAGCATCTATATTATCTGTTAAATATTCTTTTAAGATTCCATTTTTAATTAAAACATTATTCTTAGTTTTAGTACCTTGATCATCAAATATTGATGTTCCAAATAAATTACCTTTAGTACCATCATCTATAATAGTAACTTTATCACTCGCTATTTTCTTATTCAACATATCAGTTAAAACAGAAGTTTTATTGGCTATAGAATATGATTCCATCGCATGTCCACATGCTTCATGAAATATAACTGCTCCATCATTACTAATAACAACGGGTACTTTCCCACCTTCGAAAGATACACAATCAAATTTTTCAATAGTTTCTTTGCACGTTTGTTCCAATTTTTTCATTAAAACTTTAGTATCTAAAAATGAATAATCATCTCCATATCCAATTATTAAACTAGAATTTACCACTTTATTATTCTCTTCTGCAAATACTGTTACAATTACTCTTGTTCGTAATCTTTTCTCTACATTAAATTTATTATTAGATAAAATTTTTACATTTTGCTCATTTTCATTAAATCTAATAATAACTTGATTTATTCTTTTATCAAAATTTCTAGAATATTCATTTATCTCATTCATAATCATCTTTTTTTCTTCATCAGATAATCCATTTTGAGATTTATTACTTTCTATTACATTATCAACAAGTACATCATCTTCATATTCTCTAACATTAAAATTTTCACATAATTTACCAATAATATTATCTACATCAGCAAAATTATTTGTACTACCATAATAACTTTTTTCTTTATCATTTAAAGTTATACCAACACCATTTATTATTTCAATCATTATATCTTCTAATTTATTATTTAAGTAATAATAATTTTTATTAGTAGTTTCTTCATAAAATAATTCACAGTATGATGCATCATACTTTTTTAATTTATTATAATATATTTTTAATTCACTATTTTTCATATATATTCCTTTCATTATAAATAGTATATTATATTTAAAATAAAAAGAAAAGATTAATAATTCTTTTCTTTATAATATTCGTATAACTCATGAAATCTATTAAAATGTACAACTTCCCTTTGTCTTAAAAATAAAAGTGGATTAATTATACTTTCATCATCAGTAAGCTCAATTAAGTTTTCATATGTAACTCTAGCTTTTTGTTCTGCTGCCATATCTTCGACTAAATCAGCAATCGGATCACCAGTCACAGCAAAATAAGCCGCTGTAAAAGGTACTCCTGATGAATCTATAGGAAAGACACCTTTTCTATGTTCAGTATAATATCCATCTAATCCAGCATCTTTTAATTCTTCTTTTGTAGCATCCTTTAATAATTGATATATCATAGTACTAATCATTTCAACATGACCAAGTTCTTCAGTAGCAATATCATTTAAAAGTGCTTTTCCTATATCATCTGGCATAGTATATTTTTGTGAAAAATATCTAATTGATGCGCCAAGTTCACCATTAGCTCCACCTAACTGAGTAATTAAATATTTAGCCATCCTTAAATCCTTTTTCTTAATATCAACTGGAAAAGGCAATAATTTAGTATATTTATACATATATTGAATCCTCCTTTTCCCAAGGCCAATTTTTAACCCATAAATTTTTATCAAAAATATTATCAGTTATCTTTATTGGACCATATTCTTTTACATAATCATTTTCTAAAATACATAATTTCTCAATAGCAATTTTTAAACATTCAAAAACTTTTTTATCATTAGGATGTATATCAAGCCATAAATTTAAATCATTAATTACAAATTCTAATTCCATTATTTTATAAAGTTTTGCAGTTTTTTCACACGTAGTTTTTGGCATACATGGTCTATAATTTTTATAAGGTTTATATTCATTTTCAAACATATTCCCTTTAATAAAACCTTCAGTTGGTTCATAAAGTTTTACCTTTATTTTTTTCTCTTCTTCATTATCAATATTAATTACTGATAAAAAAGTTAAATCATTATCAAATAACATTATATTTTCCTCCCTAAAATATAATATTGTTTATAAACTATTGTAGTAAGTACATTAACCCAATAAAAAAATATAACTAAAAGTTATATTTTAAATTAATTATTACTAAATAACAATTCACTTTCAAGTTTATTTCCTGAATTAATAGCTTGATTAACATCAAGGTTAATATAAGTAATCTTAACATTCCATTCATGACTATTTATATCCGGATATGTTGTACTGATAGATACACTATCATTAATATTAAATGTACCAGATTTAGTTGTTATATCAAAACCAGCTATAACTTCATTAGTTACTGAATCAGTTACAGTAACGTATTCTAAACCAGGAATACTAGTTATTGTATGACCATCATAATCAAATATTTCTAAAATAATTTCAGGAGTATTAACATCTTTAGAATAAACAAATTCGTTGTTCGATATTAAAAATGAAACTGAATAATTTTCAGTTAAATCTACTTCAGTTTCATCAGTATTAATTATAACAGTTGAAGTTGTAGTAGTAAAAACATTATCCCCACCTTCTGCAAAATTATCTACTGTTACAAGTAAATTTAAAGGTTCACCAGGAATAAATGTTAAACCTTTGTCAAAATTACTAACTATTCCTGTATTAGTAACAGCGTCGCTAGTAACATATAATGCAAAATAACCAAAAGACACACCAAATAATGATATCAAACAAACAATTATAATAATTAAAAAAGTATTTCTCATTTTTAAATTCATTGTACATACCTCACTATGATATTAGTGTAACATAATATATTTTAATCTTCAATATATTATTTTATTTATAAAATAGTTGGAAATATCTCTTTTTTAAGATATAATTATTATGGTGATAGAATATGGCAAAAAGAAAAAAATCAAAGCAAACCAATGAAAGTTTTGGATATAGTATAGAATTAACAGGATTAATTCTAATATTAATAGGAATAATCGGATTCGGATTCGGTTACGTAGGAACCATGATTAAAAAATTCTCAATGTTTTTAGGCGGTACATATTGGTTCATTATATTAATAGCCATATTAGCAGTTGGAATATACATGTTATTTAAAAGAAAAATGCCTAACTTTTTTAGTATTAAATTGATAGGATTTTACATTTTAGTAATAGCATTACTTTCGTTTTCTCATTTAGAATTCCTAAATGAAGAAGCAAGTTTTGAAGGTATATTTACAGAAACATATGATAATTTTATTAAAAGAATAAATACCCTTTCTAATACGGATTCCCTTACTTCAAGTGGAACAACTAATATTACTATCGGCGGCGGATTAACTGGAGCATTATTTACTTCAATATTTTATACAATCGCAGGTGTTACAGGAAGTAAAGTTATTTTAATAATATTAGTTATTTTTGGATTTATACTAGCATTTAATATGAATATATCAGATATACTAAATAATATAGTTAGTTTCTTCAAAAAAATATTCAAAAGTAATAAAGTTAAAAAAGATCATGTTTTAGATGATAATGGTGATTTAGATATTGAAGATGAAGTCATAATTGAACAACCTAAAAAAGATGATAAAATTATTATTACTAGTATTGATCAAATAAAAAGTAAACCGGTTGAAGAAAAAGTTGATACAAATTTAGTTAGCTTAGATAAAGAAGTAGAAAATGCTGAAAACAATTATAAACTTCCTACTTTTAATATATTAAATCCTATTAAGATTGATAAGAATCCTATCAATGTAGAAGAACCTAAAAAGAACAAAGTTATTTTAGAAAGAGTTATTAAAGATTTTGGTATTGATGCTAAAGTAATAGGTATTCAAGTTGGACCAGCTGTTACACAATATGAAATAACTGTACCACACGGGACTAAAGTTAATAAAATAACATCAATCAATAAAGAAATAGCACTTGCAATGGCTGCTAAAGATGTAAGAATTGAAGCACCTATTCCAGGTAAAAGTTCAATTGGTATAGAAATACCGAACGGAAGTATAAGCATGGTTGCGTTTAGAGAAGTTCTTGAAGCAACTAGAAATGTAGAATCAGATAATAAAATATTAGTAACACTTGGAAAAGATTTAATGGGTAGAAGTATTTTAGAAGACATAGCTAAAATGCCACATTTACTAGTAGCGGGTTCTACTGGTTCAGGTAAATCAGTATGTATAAATTCAATTATTTCATCAATTTTAATGAGATATAAACCTAGTGATGTTAAACTTGTATTAGTAGATCCTAAAAAGGTGGAACTTACAAACTATAATGGTATACCTCACCTACTATGTCCTGTAGTTAGTGATCCAAAAAAAGCTAGTATTACACTACAAAAAATAGTAGCTGAAATGGAAAAAAGATATGACACATTTAGTGAAAAACATTTTAAAAATATCGCAGGATATAATGAATGGATAGCTAAAGAAAATAAAAAACATCCAGAAACACCTATGGCAAAAATGCCATATATTGTTGTTATAATCGATGAACTTGCAGACCTTATGTTAGTAGCTTCTAAAGAAGTTGAAGATTCTATCATGAGAATTACACAAATGGCAAGAGCTGCTGGTATACATTTAATAGTAGCAACACAAAGACCATCAACAGATGTAATTACAGGTTTAATTAAAAATAACATTCCATCAAGAATAGCTTTCTCAGTTTCAAGCCAAATAGATTCAAGAACTATATTAGATATGGGTGGAGCTGAAAAATTATTAGGTAAAGGAGATATGCTTTACCTACCAATGGGAGAAAATACTCCTAAACGTATTCAAGGTTGTTTTATTGCAGATAATGAAATTGCTAAACTTATAGACCATTGTTGTAAAGAATTAACAGTAAAATATGATGAAGAACTTGTAAACAGCAAACCAAATACATCAAGTGGATCTTCTAACAGCGACGGTGGAGATGATCCAATGTATAATGAAGTTGTAGAATTTGCAATTGAAACTGGTAAAATAAGCGCTTCCCTACTTCAAAGAAGATTTAGATTCGGTTATAATAGAGCTGCAAGAATTGTTGATTTATTAGAATCAAGAGGAATAGTAGGACCACAAAATGGTTCAAAACCTAGAGAAGTATTGGTAAAATTAGAGTCAAATGATTGAAAATGATTCTTAAATTTATTAATTTATGATAAAATGTAATGGAGGGATATTATATGACAGTAACTAAAAGTAGATACATTCCAACTAAGAATTATTTTATTGCAGCAGCAGTATTAATCGGAGTAATACTATTATTTATTTATATTTTTGAATGGTACAACGTTAAAAATAAAGAAGAATTATTAAATAGTTATTTATTAGAAACTAATACACTTAGTTTAGAAATAAATACAATTGAAGAACTTGAAGGAATATTACTAGAACAACCTGAAAATTATTTTATATTTACAGGTTACACTGGTGATGAAATTGAAAAAGAATTAGAAAAAGATTTAAAAAATGTAATTGATGATTATCACTTACATTCAAATTTTTATTATTTCAACGTAACAGAATTAAAAGATGATGAAAATTTTATTAAAGAATTAAGTGATACACTAAATTACGACATTAATACTTTACCTAGTATAATATATATACTAGAAGGAAACGTTGAAAGTGTTGTTGACAAAGATAACAATGAATACCTTGAAGTAGAAGATTTCAAAAATCTATTACAAGAAGAAAATTTCGAAAAAGGACTATAGGTCTTTTTTTAATATAAGGAGATAAAATGATTAATATAGTATTATTTGAACCAGAAATACCACAAAACACAGGAAACATAATGAGAACGTGCATTGCAACTAACTCAAAGTTACATTTAATCAAACCATTAGGATTTAGTTTAGATGAAAAAAACTTAAGAAGAAGTGGCGTTGATTATATTGATAAAATCGATTTAAGTATATATGAAAATGTAGATGAATTCTTTTCTAAAAATAATGGTGAGTTTTATTTTCTAACTAGATATGGTCATAAACCACATACTGAATTTAATTATAGCGATGAAAATAAAAACTACTATTTTATGTTTGGTAAAGAAAGCACAGGTATACCTAAAGATATTTTAAAAGGTCATTTAGATAACTGTATGAGAATGCCGATGAGTGATAATGTTAGATCACTTAACTTGTCTAATACTGTCGCTATCATGACGTATGAAGTATTAAGACAACAAAACTACCCGAACCTATGTTTTGATGAACCACATAAAAGTAAATTTGAAATTGAAAACAATTAAAAAAAAGTAACTAAAGTTACTTTTTATTTGGAATAATTATATTAAGTACTATACCAACTAAAGCAGCAATACCCATATCAGATACATATAAAGGTATATCTAACAAATTAAATATATATGTACTACCACCTAATCCTACTAATAACATTATTATAATAATAAAGATATTTTTAAACTTTGTTAGTTTAACATTATTTGTATTTAATATCCTATAACCATTAAAAGCTATATACCCATATAATAAGAGTCCTACACCATTTAACACTGCTGATGGTATACTTTCCATCAAATACAGTAAAGGTCCTAAAAAGGCTATAAAAATCACTATTAACGACGCAATAAATAAAGTTATCGTAGATGCTACTTTAGATATACCTACTACTGAAGTATTTTCACCATATATACTTAAGACTGGTCCACCTATAAAACTAGAAAATATATTTGCCAAACCATTACCTAAAAGAGTTTTATCAACACCAGGATCTTTAATTAAATCCTTATTTATAATACCACCTAAAGCACTATGTGTTCCAATATGTTCAGGAATAGTAACTATTACTAAAGGAATCAAATAAATTAACGCTTCTAAATTAAATGTATAGTCAATATAAGGTAATTCAAAAGTTGGCAAAACAAATAAAGAAACACTATTTATATTATCTATATTAAACATACCATATAAATATGCAATAATACATCCAAATAATATACCAAATATAAAAGGTGATGATTTAAAAATTCCTTTTCCAAATAATGAAAACAATGAACTAATAATTAAAGTAGATAACGCTACTAATAAAACATCATAATTAACTATACCATCTAAAGTTATACCTATATTAGTTATTGAATTTAACATAAGTGATAACCCAATAATTATTACCATTGATCCTGTTACTAAAGGTGGAAATAATTTAAAAATCCATTTCTTACTAAATAACTTTATTATAAAAGATACAATTACATATATTATACCTATCGCAAGTATACCAGCAAATATACCACCTATTCCAGCTTTAAGATATCCTAAAATAAGTGGAGTTACATAAGTAAAAGCACTTCCTAAATAACCTGGAGATTTGCCTTTAGTTATTAAAAGATAAATAATTGTACCAATACCAGATGCAATCAAAGTAGTAGATATTGAAAATACTTCATAACCCGCTCCTTCATTTATTAATGTAGGAACTAAAATAGTTGATGCAAACATAGCAAATACATGTTGCAATGCAACTAATATTATAGTCTTAAGATCAGGTTTATCTAAAACATCATATATCATTTTATTTTTTTTCATATTACTCCACTTCTACTTTAATAAATATATCATAATTTTAAAAAGCAAACAACAAAAAAACATTAAGAATAAATCTTAATGTTAATTTTCAAATGGTGTCTCGTATGCGACTCGAACGCATGACCCTTTGATTAAAAGTCAAATGCTCTACCAACTGAGCTAACGGAACATATTGTGTTGAGTGCCTCTAAAAGATGGCTGCCTCGGATGGATTCGAACCATCGGAATGTCAGAGTCAAAGTCTGATGCCTTACCGCTTGGCTACGAGGCAATAAATCTGGTGGAGAGACATGGATTTGAACCATGGAACCCTAAGGAACAGATTTACAGTCTGCCGCGTTTGGCCACTTCGCTACCTCTCCAACAAAATGGTGCCGACAGAGGGACTCGAACCCCCAACCTACTGATTACAAGTCAGTTGCGCTACCAATTACGCTATGTCGGCAAATTAAAATGGTGGGCGATACAGGACTCGAACCTGTGACCCCCTGCTTGTAAGGCAGGTGCTCTAACCAACTGAGCTAATCGCCCATCTTTGAGATACATTTCTCAGGACACTTAAAATTATACTATAATATATTAGTATTTGCAATAAAAATATACTAAAATTTGAAATTTTTGTAACATTTTAGCTTTTATCCCCTATTTTAAAGCAAAAATGCTATTATATACCCCATGAAATTGAATGAAATACAAGAGAAAATAATAAATTCTAACGATAACTTATTAGTAATCGCTGGTGCTGGATGTGGTAAAACAAAATGCATTATCGAAAAAGTAAATATTTTATTAAAATATATAAAACCAGAAGAAATATTAATAATATCATTTACTAATGAAACAGTTAATAATTTAAAAATAAAAATTAATAAAGATGTAAATATATTTACATTCCATAAATTATCTATAAATATATTAAAAAATAATAATTACGAGTATAAACTATGTAATGAAAATTTATTGAAATATATAATTGATGAATATTTTATATCTATTATAAATAATACAAATATAAAAAAATTAAAATTATACTATTTAAGATTTAATTACAAAAAATTACTATCATCAGAAAATATAAATAACTTAAAAAATACAATATATACATTCATAAAAATTATGCAATGCAACAATTATGATATTAACTATTTATATGATTTGTACTATAATTCAAAAAACTATATAATATATGAAATTATAATAAATATATATAAGTTATATAATTATGAAAAAAGTAGCCAACAATTATTAGATTTAGATGATTTAATAATTATTGCAAATAACATATCTAAAAATATAAAATTTAATTATAAATATATCTTTATTGATGAATTTCAAGACACATCAGAAATAAGATTTAATTTAATATATAATATATTTAACAATAGTAATTCTAAAATAAATTTTTTTGGTGATGATTATCAATCTATATACGCATTTTCTGGTTGTAAATTAGATATAATGCTAAATATACAAAATAAAATAACAGATATTAAAACTATAATTATGAATGAAAATTATAGATCAGATAACTATTTAATTCAAAAAGCTAATAAGTTTATAATTAAAAACAAAAAACAAATACCAAAAAAAATATATAGTAATATACATATAAATAACTCAATTAATTATATATATTATTCAAACATTTCTAATTCATTTAATAAATTAATTGATAAAATAAAATATGAAACAAATGACATCATGATTCTTAGTAGATATAAACACGATTTTAAAGATATAACTACTAACTATAAATGTTTAACTATCCATGAATCTAAAGGCTTAGAAGCAGATTATATTATAATATTAAATTTAACTAATAGTAGATATGGTTTTCCTTCTAAAATCAAAGATAATAATATTCTAAAACCATTAAATACATTAAATGAAAATATAAAATATCCTGAAGAAAGAAGATTATTTTATGTAGCAGTAACAAGATGTAAAAAAAAGGTATTTTTACTAATACCTTTTTCAAATAAATCAAAATTTATAAAAGAATTTAATTAATTATTCTTTTTATTTCTAGAATCAAATTTCTTTCTTTCATCTGTATTTAAAATTTTCTTTCTTAATCTTAAATTATTTGGAGTAATTTCTAATAATTCATCACTATTTAAGAATTCTAAAGAAGCTTCTAAAGATAATATTTTAGGTCTTTTTAATACTACCGTTTTATCAGCACTAGCTGCTCTAGTATTTGTTAATTGTTTACCTTTAACTATATTTACTGCTAAATCATTATCTTTATTACATTCACCAATAATCATACCTTCATATACATCAGTTCCTGGTTCAATAAATAAAATACCTCTATCTTCTAAAGAGTTAGCAGCATAAGCAGTAGCTTTACCATTTTCCATAGATACAAGTACACCAAGTTTTCTTTCAGCAAGAATGCCAGTTACATGTTTTTTATATTCACTAAATGTATGATTTAAAATACCATAACCTTTAGTTACTGTCATAAATTCAGTATTAAATCCAATTAACCCTCTTGAAGGTATTGAATAAATTAATCTGTTAATTTCACCTATCTTAGATACACTTATTAAATCACCACCACGAGTCCCTAAACTTTCAATAACAGAACCCATCGCATCATCAGCAACTTCTATTTGTACATCTTCAAATGGTTCACATTTAACACCATCTATTTCTTTTATAATAACTTCTGGTTTAGAAACTTGAAGTTCAAAACCTTCTCTTCTCATATTTTCAATTAATATTGATAAATGAAGTTCTCCTCTACCAGATACTATCCAAGAATCATTACCAGTTTTTTCAACCTTTAATGAAACATCTTTTTGAGTTTCTCTAGTTAATCTTTCTTCTATTTTAGATGCAGTAACTGTTTTACCATCTTTACCAACAAATGGACTATTATTAGTCATAAATGTCATTTTTAAAGTTGGTTCATCAATTCTAAGTATAGGAAGAGCGCTTTCTTTTCCAACATTACATAATGTTTCACCAACAGATATATCCATTAAACCAGCAACTGCTACGATATCTCCAGCTTCTGCTTCATTAATTTCAATTCTTTTAAGACCAATAAAACCAAATAATTTTTGAATTCTAAAATCTTTTTTAGTTCCGTCTAATCTCATACAAGTAACCATTTCATTAACTTTAATCTTACCTGATTTAACTCTACCAATACCAATTCTACCAACAAAGTCATTATAATCAAGTAAAGCAGGTTGAAATTGTAATATTCCATCCATATTTACATCTGGAGCTGGTATTTGATCTATTACCATATCAAATAAAGGATTATAATCTTCATTTTGAGTATTTACATCTGGATCTAAACTACAAGTACCATTAATCGCAGATACATATGCTACTTTAAAATCAAGTTGATCATCAGTTGCATTTAAATCCATAAATAACTCTAATACTTCATCTACTACATGATTAACTCTAGCAGTTGGTTTATCTACTTTATTAATTACTACTATTGGTTTAATATTAGCTTCTAAAGCTTTTTTAAGTACAAATCTAGTTTGAGGCATAGGTCCTTCATAAGCATCTACAACTAATAATACACCATCAACCATGTTCATGATTCTTTCAACTTCTCCACCAAAATCAGCATGTCCTGGAGTATCTAAGATATTAATTCTATAGTCATTATAATTTAAAGCAGTTGTTTTTGCTAAAATTGTAATTCCTCTTTCTCTTTCTAAGTCATTTGAATCCATTGCTCTTTCACTTACAATTTCATTATCTCTAAAAGTATGACTTTTCTTAAGTAATTGATCCACTAGTGTTGTTTTTCCATGGTCTACATGGGCAATTATTGCTATGTTTCTTTTTTTCATATTCCTACCTCTTTTTCACACATGAGTGATTATACCATAAAAAAAGGAAATAACCAAGTTATTTCCTTAATTTTGAGCACTTCTTACTTTACTTATTCCTAAAACATTTTTAGTTTCTACACTATAAACTAATTTTAACTTATTATCTTCTTCAGTTATATCATAAATACATATACTAGTTACATCATTATAACATTCCAATATATAGTATATTTCAGAGAATAAATTACTTACTATTCCATCTAAAGATCTAGCTCCTGTATTAAGTTCTAAAGCTTTTTCTGCTATTTTTTCACATATATTATAATCAATGTGTAAATCAACATTATTATCACCTGCTATAGCATAATACTTCATTAAAGGACTAGTCTCAATATCAATTAATAAATTATATAAATCTTCTTTTACTAATTTTTTAAGCCCAATAACACTAGTTAACCTACCAATATATTCAGGTGAAAAACCAGCATCTAATAAATCTTGAGTAGATAAATCCAATCTGACTGGATCATACTTTTCTATTGAAATAGTATTAAATCCTAAAGATTGTTTGTTTTTTTCTTTAATTTTTTTGCTATATAAATTAGCTAAAGCTCCGATAGATACTGTAGTTAATAAATTAGTATTAAAATTCACTTTATTCTTACCAACAATAATAGAATAACTACTACCCTCTAATATACAAAGAAGATCATTTATAACATCTTTATTAAATTCACTATCACTATGATTAGTTAACTTTTTATCGATTTCATTAAATACAACAATTCCTTTTTGAGCTAACTCTACGTCACCACCTGCTGCATCAACTAATTTAACAAATATATTTTCTATATCAGCACCCTTATATCCCGCTACTGTATAACGCGTCATATCTTCTATTACAATAGGTATATTTAAATGTTTAGCAATGACTTTAAGTATATAAGTTTTACCTACACCTGATGGACCATGTATAAATATATTTGCTTTATAATCATTTTTAACTCCATTATCTATGTTACCATATTTATAATTCATATATATGGCACTAATAATATCTTTAACAGCACCATCTTGAAATTTAACACTTCTAAGTACATCTTTTACTAACGCATCTATTTTAGGTAATTTATTTTCATCTTCTGTACTAATTAAATTTACATACTCACTATACATTTCATCAATATTACATTCAAGATCAATATCTTGTATCTCTTCAACAGTAACCTCACCTGTTTTAATATTCACATTATTATAAAAATCTTTGTAATAATCAAACATTTTATGAACCACTAACATTTTTTCATATACTGGATATATTTTATTATCTCTAAAATCTATTACTTGATAATAATTAAAATTAACCTCGGGATTTTCTAAATATTTGTCCAGTGAAATATAATTATCGTTACTACCAGATTCATAAAAAATATTATTATTGTCAATTTCACCAATTAATACTTTTTTTAATTTAAATGTGTAAATATCACCTTTGCCTAATATAAATTCATATAAATATGCAAATTTACTATCGTGTTTTATCATAAACCCTCCATAATTGAGTTTATTATAACTAAATATATATTTTATTACAAGAAAAAAACTTAAATATATTTAAGTTCCTCTATTTTTCCCACTTAGTTGTTACACCACAAGGAAGTATTAAATTATTATTAGTAATATTAAGACCTATTTCATCGGTACTAAATTTACCTTTATTCTTAATATTTAATTTTAATAAATTTTCAACTATAGTACCAGAGTAACCAGCACTATAAGTGTTTACTAACATAAATAAAGCATCATCACTTAACAGTTTACTACAAAGTTCAATAAGTTCATTAATATTATTCTCAAATGTCCAAATCTCACCATTAGCACCTTTTCCATAACTAGGAGGATCCATTACAATTCCATCGTACTTATTCCCTCTTCTTATTTCTCTTTTAACAAATTTTAAAACATCATCTGTAAGATATCGAATATTTTTATCTTCTAATTTATTTAAATAAACATTTTCTTTACACCATTCATTCATACCTTTAGATGAATCAACATGTACTACATCTGCTCCTGCATATAAAGCTGCTACAGTAGCACCACCTGTATAACCAAATAAATTAAGAACCTTAACACTTCTACCAGCATTACTTACTTTATCTATAATATAATCCCAATTAACAGCTTGTTCAGGAAATAAACCAGTATGCTTAAATCCCATTTGTTTTAAATTAAATTTTAAATTTTTATAACTAACTATCCATCTATCAGGAACTCTTTTAAAATTTTCCCAAGATCCCCCACCTTTATTACTACGATTATATTTAGCATTTATAGTATCTTTGTATATTTTAGACAAATCTCCTTTATTCCATATAATTTCAGGACTAGGTCTAAGTAAAATAATATTATTCCATCTTTCTAACTTTTCACCATTTGATGCATCTATTATTTCATAATCTTTCCAATCACTTGCTACTTTCATACTATATCTCCTTTTTTTATTATTATACATAAAAAAACTAACCTTTACAAGTTAGTTAATATCTTTTATATAATTAAGTAATGCTTTTTTTAAATCAATCTTTTCCATAAACATCACTCTCAAAAATTGTATCATATTTACCACATTAATTATACTAGAACTTTATCTAAAATATCCTTATAAGCATCAATTAGTTTGTCCACATAAGCACAGCTCATAAATACTACAACACTGTCTTTATAACTAGATAACTTATCAATAGTACTTACATCTATTAACTCTGCCTCATCCACTTTATCCACTATTAAGCTTGAATTAACACCAGGATAATCTTCTTGTTTTTCTCTATTTGAATCTATTTCCGTTAAAAATGTTTTATCAGCAAGTTTAAACACTTCAATAAAATCATCTAAAAAATCAACAGTTCTAGAATATGTATTAGGTTTAAATACCGCTACTATTTTCTTATTAGGGTACTTTTGTTTAGCAGCCAACAAAGTAGCTTTAATCTCCGTTGGATGATGTGCATAATCATCTATAATAACAGCATCATCTACAAAAGTTTCAACAAATCTTCTAGCAGCATTCTTAAAAGTTAATAACTTATCAGAAATCACTTCATTAGATAAACCTAATCTTCTTAAAAGAATAATCGCACTAGTTGTATTAAGTACCATATGTTCTCCATATAAAGGAACATCATAATTACCTATAAATTCATTATCTTCATACAAATCAAAGTTAGAACCATTAGTATTAAGTTTCAAATTTTTAATAACAACATCATTATCATTATTAAAACCATATAAAATTTTATTTGTTTTGAAATTCATCTTTTTAACTTCTAAATTATCTCCATAAGCAACTACTAATTCTTTAGTTTGATTAGCAAATGTTTCAAAAGTATTTCTAATATCATCTATATCTTTATAACATTCCATATGTTCTTCTTCAATATTAGTTATAATAGAATATTTAGGTTTATATATACTAAAATGCTTATTAAATTCATCACTTTCCACAACAAAATATTTATTATCATTAGATGCTTTACCATCACCTGCTCCAATAAAATAATTACATCCAATAGTACTTTCTAAAACATGTTTAACTATAGATGAAGTTGTAGTCTTACCATGAGTACCACTTACACCAATAGTATCAAACATATCTATTACTTCAGATATAATTTCATTATATTTTTTTATTACTAAACCAGCTTCTTTAGCTCTAACAATCTCTGGGTGATTATCAGGTAAAGCTCTACTATGAGTAACAATTAAATCTTTATCCAGTTCTAAAGAATTATCATAATAAATAGAAATATTTCTATCAACTAAACCTTTCTCAGTAAATTTATAATCTTTTACATCATCATAACCACTTACATTATTACCTAAATCATTTAATATTTGAGCAAGAGTTGACATACCTGCTCCTTTTATACCTAAACAATAATATTTTTTCATATATACACCTTCTTCAATAAATATATTATAACATATAAAAACTAACTATTACCAGTTAGTTATATAATAATTTGGCGTTCCCAACTAGAATCGAACTAGTAACTAATTCTTAGGAGGAACTTGTTATATCCATTTAACTATGGGAACACACTACTTAACAAAAATAAAATTGAATAAAAAACAAGTGTATATTCCTGCTTTTAAAGGCATTTTATACCTTAAACATTCATATATAGCTACTATCTTATCAGATAATGTTACATTTAAACTAATCATATTAGTTGGTAACACTACACTAAAAGGAAACATATGAGCCACGATTGCATTATATTGTTTATTATTTATTTTAAATATTTTTTTTGCATTCCTAGCGGCTACCTTAGGATGTTGAATTAAACTAACTTTATTAATCAATTCATCATTTATATAAAAATCATGTAATAAAGCTGCCCTTGTAGTTTCAACTAATTGTTTAGATTTAAATTTCTTAGCTATCATATATGAAACTTTAGCTACATTTAAAGAATGTTCAAGTCTAGAAATACCATGATGATTTTCATCTTTCATCTTAATAAATTTATCATTTTTGATAATATCAGATATTATATTATTAAATTCTATTTTTTTATTCATTAATTTTTCTAACCTCTTTATTAAACATTATATCACTATTATTTATTTTTACCACTATTTTCTTCTAATAACTTCAAAATTTTCTTTTGATTTTTCTGTAATTCTTCAACATGATCATATAAAGCTTCTAAAATTAGTTCACTTTTTAAATCAGTTTTATAATCATTATGATTTCTTCTTCTTTCTCTTTCAGTTTCTCTATTTTGACTCATCATAATAATCGGAGCTTGTAAAGCTGCTATACAAGATAATAATAAATTAAGCAATATAAAAGGAAAACTATCTAACTCAATTACAAATACATTTATTAATATCCACGATATCAAAAATATAATAAAACAAATAATAAATGTCCAACTACCTGCTACTCTAGTCATTAAGTCGGCCATCTTTTGACCACATGTTTTATTTGCTTCATCTTCTTTATCAACATCTATTGCTATACCTTCATCTAATATCATATCTAAAAGAGCGTCATCATCAATTGTTTCTAAATCTTTATTAATTAGTATTTTTGCTATTTCTTTTTTTGTTTTCTTCTTTGCCATAGTTATTCTCCAATTCTATTAATAGTATATCAAATTTTAATTTTTTTGGAAGTTAATTAGTTTATATTTTACATTAACTTAGTTTTTTTTCTATTAAATCATATTTATATTCACTTAAATTAGTTTTAATAAAATCATTAGTACTACTATTTATATCACTAAAATATAAAGTTATAGTACCATTATTACTATTATTAATTTCAAAAATTTCTGAACTAATTTCACCTAAATCAATTAAATTAATATCCCTGTTATAATATTTTTTAATAGCTTTTTTTAAAAAAGGATAATGAGTACAACCTAATATTATATTATTTACATCAGTATAATCTTTTAAATATAAATTAATTATAGAATCAATCACTTTTTCATCTTTAACATTTTCTTCTACTAAAGGAACAAATAAAGGACATGCAACTGATTCAATTGAATCATTAAGCATCAAATTCCACTTTTTACTATTAACTGAACCTAAAGTTCCAATTAATAATATTTTATCTAATTTATTTTTATTTATATATTTAACAGTAGGTTCAATAACACCTATAATAGGTATATTAACTTTTTCTTTTAAATATTCTAAAGCAACACTAGTCGCAGTACCACAAGCTATAACTATTAAATCTACATTTTCTTTTATTAAAAAATTACATATTTCTAATGAATATTCTCTTATTAAATACGGAGATTTATTTCCATAAGGCACTCTAGATGTATCTCCAAAATATATATAATCATTGTTACTATTTCTTTTAACAAACTCTTTTAAAACACTAAGTCCACCTACTCCAGAATCAAATAATCCAATTCTTTTTTTCATATTTCCTCCTATATTATTGTATAGAAAAAAGTCTTATAAAAGACTTTAATTTCAAATGGTCGAGAAGACAGGATTCGAACCTGCGACCCCTTGGTCCCAAACCAAGTGCACTACCAAGCTGTGCTACTTCTCGAAAAAAAATGGTGCACCCAAAGGGAGTCGAACCCCTAACCTTTAGATCCGTAGTCTAACGCTCTATCCAATTGAGCTATGGGAGCCTTTCTCCATGTACTAGTACATTATAGTACATTTCCTAGGAAAAATCAACTCCCAAAGTGTTTTTTTGTTACTAAATAGTATTATTTTTACCAATTTTTTTTATAACTATTTTTCTTAATATATCCAAAGGAATAATACTAAACCCTAAAATTAAGACTAATAATATTTCATTTAGTAATAAACCATATGTTCTAAATAAAGTACCCCCATTATAAATTATATACATTTGAATTAATAATATCAAACCGAATATTATAATAAATACTTTATTTTTATATAAAGTAGCAAATATATTTATTCTCTCTGTTCTAGCATTAAATGCATTAAAAATACTTATAAATATAAATAGAGAAAAATAAGCAGTAAATAAATATTTATCATTATCACCAACTCTAATAAAATTTTGTATAAATGGTAGTTTTAAAAACAATAAGCATACTATACTAGTAAAAAATCCTGATAACATTATTTCAGATAACATATATTTATTCATAATAGCTTCATTTTTATTTTTAGGTCTTTCTTCCATATATTCTTTAAGAGGAACTTCAAAAGAAAATGCTAAAGCTGCTAAAGTATCCATAATCATATTAAGCCATAACATTTGTATTATTGTTATTGGCTCTGAAACCCCTATTAAAGAGCCTACAATAGATATTAGTAGTGCACCTACATTAATAGAGAGCTGATATATTATAAACCTTCTAATGCTTTTAAAAATAGTTCTACCGTATAAAATAGCTTTACTAATAGATAAAATATTATTATCAAGTATAACAATATCGCTAGCTTCTTTAGCAACTTCAGTACCAGACCCCATTGAAAATCCAACATCTGCTTTTTTAAGTGCTGGGCCATCATTAACTCCATCACCAGTCATACCTACAACATAATTTAATTTTTGTAAAATATTTACAAACCTACTCTTATCACTAGGTAATGCTCTAGATAATACTTTTATATTTGGTAATATTTTAATAATATCCATTTCAGTATATTTATTAAATTCATCGCTAGTTAAAATAATATCTTTATAATTTGTAATTATTCCAGATTCTTTAGCAATAACTTTAGCTGTATCTTTAGAATCACCTGTAATCATGACAATATTAATACCTGCTTTTTTTATTTTTTCAACAGCTTCTTTAGCTTCATTTCTAAGATCATCTTTTATACTAACTAAACCAATAAAAATATTGTCATTATCTTTTTTCATAGATAAAACAATAACTCTATTACCACTATTAGTTAAACTTCTTAAATTTTTATTAATTAAAGATAAATTTATATCAAATAATTTACCATTTAAATTCATATATTTATTACATTTTTTTAATATAATTTCTGGAGCTCCATTAATTAAATTAATATCATCTTCTAGTAATACTTCACAATACTTTTTATCACTGCTAAAAGGAATTCTAGAAATTACCTTTTTATTAAATTTATAATCTTTTATAAATTCTAGTAATGCTTTATCAGTAGAATTACCGCCAATAATTTTACCTTCGGATATAAAACCTTCATTATTATAATACATTGAATAAAAAATATATTTACTTATTAAATTATATTTAGATAATTCTTTATAATTAGTTATTTCTTTACCATCACCAAATATCAATTTATTTACTTTTAATTTACCTTTAGTAAGTGTTCCAGTTTTATCAGTTAATAAATAATTTATACACCCAGCTGTTTCTATACCAACCATTTTTCTTACTAAAACATTATCTTTTAACATTTTCTTCATATTAGATGATAATACTAGTGTAATCATCATAGGTAAACCTTCTGGTACTGATACAACTATTATAGTTACACATAATGTTAGAGAATGAATAATTATATCTAACATTTCATTGAAATTAGTTAAGGTATTAATAATAAGGCTTAATTCATAATTATTTACAACAATTATATTTATAAAAAGTTGTGAAAAACCAACCAAAAACGCCCCTATGTACCCCATTAAACTAATACCTTTTGCTAATTTTTTTAATCTTAATTTTAGAGGACTATCTTGTACCTTTTCTTGTAATTCAGTTGTTATACTTCCATAAATAGTATTTAAACCAACTTTATCTACTAATAACTTAGCATTTCCACTGTAAACTACAGAACCTCTATATACTAAGTTATTCTTAAGAATTTCATTATTTGAAATAGTTACTTTTTTTGATTCCTTAGTTTCACCATTTAAAAGTGATTCATCTAATGATAAGTTACCCTCTATTAAATGACCATCAGCAGGAACTTTATCTCCACTAGATAATATTATAATATCATTTACAACAACATCATCAATTATAATTTCTTTAATAGAATTATTTCTTAATACTTTAACCAATATTTTTTCACTATCACTTTGCAAACGATTAAAAGCACTTTCCGAACCATATTCAGATATAGTAGATATTAAAGTAGCAAGAAGTACCGCTATAAAAATACCAAGTGTTTCAAACCAATCAAATGATTTAAATAAAAAAACAATTTTAATTGATAATGCTAATAATAATATTTTTATTATTGGATCACCTAAAGATTCTATAAATAATCTAAAAAAAGAATTTTTATTAATGATACCAATTCCATTACTTCCATTTTTACTTCTTGATAATAATACTTCTTCATCTGTTAATCCCACAAGAAATATCCTCCTATGAAAATATATGATAATACAAATTAAATATATTAAAAAAAGACAATACTTTAAATATTATCTTTCTTATTTAACAATCTAACAAATTTTTTGTTTAGATCTAATCTCATTTCTAAATAATTATAATTTTCATTAAATTTATTTAAAAGTTCTTCATCATTCGTAATTATATTTATATCAGAACATACTGCTAAAATTTCAATAGCGTATTCATAATATTCTAATAAGTATCCCATAATTTTAGAATTCATAACATATTTGTTATTTATTTTATTTATTAAATTTAATTTTATTAAATAATTTTCCAATAACTTAATATCATGGTTATTTAATTCGTATACTTTCATAATTTTACTAGCTATAATTAAATTATTAATATCATCTTCTATAATCAACTTTTCATCATTACTTTCACATGATATTAAATTATCAATTAATATTTTGCTATATAAGTTATATATTTCTTTTTTTTCTGGAATACAATATTTTTCAAATTCACTTAAATTTTTTAAAATATTCTCACTTTTGCTGTTTTTATTATTTACTTGCTGCATCATATCTCCTTTTTAATATAATACTATTTATAGAAAAAAAATACAATAAAAAAATAAGATAACTAATAATAGCCATCTTATTTATTTCTTATAAATATAGTTGTAATTACTAATAGAAATATAGTAAGAGCAAAACCAATATAAAATTCTGGCATTGCATATTTTAAACTTTCTGCAATATTAATATATTTAAATTCTGATAAATGCCAAGTTAAGAAATACCATATTTCCATACCTATTAAACCAAATATTCCTAAATATATAAATAAACCATTTAAATATATTTTGAAATTATACCAAATACCCATAACAATCATTAATAAACATATAAATGAAATTGGATTTTGCAATATAATAACACCCTGAATTTCGTTATAATCTTTTAAGTACCCGAACCAATATGTTAACATCCATAATACTATCGATACTAACACTAAACTTGAAAATACTTTTTCCTTGTCTGTAAAAACACCTTTAGATTTTTTTTTCTTTGCCATATTTTACACTCCTTATTTTCATTATATAGTATTCACGATATATTTTCAATTATATCTTTTTCTTTTTAGGAATAAAATTTGTTGCAAATTTATATTGTTCTTTATCTTTAATATATAAATACCCAATTACTGAAAATACTAAAGCCCCTACAGCATTAACAATCATATCGTCCATAGTGTCTTCTAAACCTATATCTAAATATCCATTATCAATAACTATAATTTCACCATCAGCATATTCTATAGTAGTTTTATCAATATCTGATATTATCTCTACTTCATTACGATTATTAAAATAAACAGTTTCTAAATCACTTATTAATACATCCTTTTGCATATCTAATCCAGTTTGATCCATTCCATATTCAAAGAACTCCCATACAGTCCCTATTGTAATTGAAAAACATAACGCAACTACAGCCACATAAATTGGAGATAGCGAAACTTGAATTTTATCATTTTTATTTAAAAGTTCAACTAAACTAAAACCAACTCCTGCAAAAATAAAACCATTAATAGTATGAAGTATTGTATCCCAATGAGGAATAAGTCCATAAAAATTTTGCATTTCGCCCAATATATTAGCACTAAATATAAATATATATATAATTGATTCTAACATATCTGGTAAATCAATATTAAATTTTTTATCTATTATACTAGGTATTAAAAATAAAATTAAAACAAGTATACAACTAAAAACATTTTCATAGTTTCCTTGTAAAAATTGAAGTACAGCTAATGAAA
This sequence comes from uncultured Muribaculaceae bacterium, assembly GCA_964372145.1. Classification (GTDB taxonomy): domain Bacteria; phylum Bacillota_I; class Bacilli_A; order RF39; family UBA660; genus CAKOSP01. Next base: position 49,689 of record CAYJPM010000001.1, read on the forward strand.
CAACTAGAAATCTAAGTACAATATATACCGTTGTATCCCTTATTAATATTTTTTTCTTTCTTTCCATATTATCACCTAATTAAATTATACTATTAAAATAGGTGTAAATCAATCACAGATATAAAGATATATCTTAAAATATATGATAAAATTAATATGGTGATAATAATGGAACAAAAAATATTTAGAGAATATGACATAAGAGCAGAATATCCTACTTTAATAAATGAAGAAGTAGCGTACAAAATAGGTTTAGGATACGGTTCATATATACAAGAAAAGTATAATCAAAAAAGATGTATAGTATCTAGAGATAATAGATTATCTGGTGAAAGTTTAAGAGCCAATTTAGTTAAAGGTATTTTAGAAACTGGATGTTCCGTTATTGACTATGGAATAACTACTACTCCAATGAATTTTTATGCAAGATATTTAAATAATTTATATGGAATAATGATTACAGCAAGTCATAACCCTAAAGATGACAATGGATTTAAATTCTCATTCGGAGGGCCATCTAATGCTGCTGGAAAACAAATTGAAGACTTTAGAGATTATATCTATGCCAATAATTTCTTAAAAGGAACCGGTGAATATACAGTTCAAGATATTTCAGATAAATATATAGAATATATGAAAGATGGTATAAAGTTAGGCCCTAAAAGAAAAAAAATAGTTGTTGACTGTGGTAATGGAGCTACAACAATTATAGCTAGAAAAATATTTGAAAAATTTAATGTGGATTTAATAATGATAAATGAAGAAAATGATGGAACATTTCCAAATCATCATCCAGACCCCGCAGTTAAAGAAAATTTAATTCAATTAAAAGAAGCTGTAATTAAAGAAGAAGCTGATTTAGGTATAGCTTATGATGGAGATGGTGACAGAATTGGTTTCGTTAAAGAAAACGGCGAATTTATGTCTACAGAAGAATTCATGATATTAATGATTAGGGACATAGCACCTAATGCAAATAACAAAAAATTTCTTTATGATGTTAAATGTTCTAAAAGTTTAGAAGAAGAAATAAAAAAAGTTGGAGGTACTCCATTTTTATATAGAACTGGTGCAAGTTACACACAAATGAAAACCCACGAAGATAATCTACCATTTGGAGGAGAATTTTCAGGCCATGTATTTTTTAGAGATCGTGTTGCTGATATGGGAAGTGCAATTTATGCTTCTTTACGTTTAATTGAATTATTAACAAAAAATAGTAAAAGTATATCGGAATTAACTTCAGACATACCTAAATACTTTGCTACTGAAGAAATTAAAATAACAACTAATGATGACACAAAATTTAATATAGTTAATGACATAAAAACTTACTGTGAAAAACAAAATTTTGTAATAAATGACATTGATGGTGTCAAAGTGTTTTTTGATGGAGGATGGGCTTTAGTCAGAGCAAGTAATACTGGTCCAAATTTAATATTCAGAGCTGAAGGAACTACAGAAGAAAATAAAACAAATTTAGAAAACTATTTCACAAAATTAATAAATATATACAATACCAAGTAATTGGTATTTTTTTTGCAAAAAAAAAGACTATTAAATTAGTCTTTATTTATATCATCTAAAAACCATAGTTTTAAACTTACGCTTTTATTTTCACTAGATTGTGCTTCTACTACTTTATATATATAATAATCGTATACAGTAACATCAGTTCCATCTTCATTATATTCTTTTTCGCTGAATGCAAAATAAGGTTCATCACCACTTTCAACTTTAGTATAATTTAAAAATGCTACTATTGCTAAAACTACAAATACAGAAAATACTCCCCAAAATATAATGTTTCCAATTAATTTAACAACATTAAATTTTTCTTTTTCATCAATTATTTTTTCGAATTTTTCTTCTTTTACATTTTCTTTATTAGCCATAATTACCTCCTATTTCTAAATATATATTATCACACATATTTAATTATTACAATACTATACAGAACCAAATTTATTAAGTGGCCACATAGTAAAAATTATTTTTCCATCAATGTCATCTATATTAACTAAACCAAGTTCTCTCGAATCTTGTGAATTACCTCTATTGTCTCCCATCATAAAATAAAAATTTTCCTGTATAACATACAATTCTAAGGCATCAACATCAATTCCTTGAACATCATCTTGATACACACTATCTCCTATAAAATATAAAACTTTGTCATTAGATATGATACCATAATCACTCTCAGTTTTTACAGTATTACTAGGATATAAATTATCAGGTATTACAAACAATTTAAAATTTTCAGTTACTATATCATCATATAATGTTTCTTGATATTTATTCCCATCTATATATAAATAATTATCTTTATATTCGATCGTTTGTCCAGGTAGAGCTATAGTTCTTTTTATTAACAAACGAACTCCTTCACTTTCGTAAGCAACAACATCATTTTGCTTTACATCAGTAAAAGAATAATGCATTTTGCTTATAATCATAACTTCACCATCTTGATGAGTTGGTTCCATAGAAGGACCAACAACTTGTGATATTCCTACAATATAAAGAGATACAACAATAACAACAACTATTAATATTATATATTTAAATGTATCATTAAAAAATTCTTTTATTTCCCTAAAATCCATTATCTCACCATGCTTTTTTCATATTTATTATAACACTTAATTCTCAAATAAACAATAAACCTCCACAAAAAAAAGTAGATATTTCTATCTACTTAACTGAACCATAATATTCGAATCTAACATCTCCTATTGTAAATTTAGTCATATTTGCACTATAACCTGTAGTTACATTACCAGTAATGTATCCAGCATTAATAGCTGCTTGTAAAGAACTAAATCTTTTATATTCAACATTATCTACATATATAATTATTGGATGAGTTGCATCTACATAAATACTATTACTAATAGAAGCTACACCTTTAGATGATTGTGTACTACCATTAGAACTAGCTATTGTAGAAGATATTGAATCAAATACATCAACTAATCCACTTACACCTGCAGAATAATAATTACTATTAGAAGTAGCCATATTTTTTAATATAGTTTCTTCAGCTGAATTATTTTGAATATCGTATCCTACAGTATAAATTTCAGTACCCTTAGTTTTTAAATTACTAATAGCAGCATTTCTTTTAGCAAGATCATCCACTGTTGGTTCTCCATCACTCATAAATAGCATTACATTTTCATTACCATTAGCTGATAAATTAGTTGAACCATATAATATATCATAAGCTTTTTCTAAACCAATGTAGTATGGTGTACCACCAGTTACATCATTATCAATTTTATTTATATTGTTAATTAATGTAGTTGCTGTAGCAGCACTTGTAGCACTACCAATCATATTTACAGTTGGGTCTTCTGGATTTAATATACACCAACCTTTATTACAATCAGTTTCAAAAGTTATAACAGTTACTGTTGATTTATCATTTGCATCTTTAAACATATTATTTATAAATTCTACACTAGCATTTTTAGCTTGTTGGAATTTATTTCCACTCATACTACCAGAAGCATCTAAAACTATAACCACATTAGTTCCTGTTAATGTTTCATTATGTTCAACAAATGAAACTGTTTTTTCTACTGTTGTATCATAAGATTTAACAATTTCAGTACCTTTTTTGATAGTTGTTTCTAATGTAGTACCTGGCACTACACTTCCTACTACAGTAGTATATACTAATGTATCTGTAGTACTTTGAGGAGTCCAAGTAATAGTATTACCTACTACTAATGCACCAGCAGGTAAACCTTCAACAGTCATTCCTGCAGGAATTGTAATTGTATAAGTTGGTAAAGTTCCACTAGCATTATCTGGATTACTTATACTAACTGTATATGTAATTTTTTCTCCAGGTTCAACGTTAGCTTTTTTATCATCTTCACCTAATGCTTTATCAGCAGTTACATTTAAATTAACATCTGATATTTTATAATTAACTGTATCAGTAATATTAGTATTTGATTTTAACGTTACAGTTAAAGTTCCATTTTCTAATATACTACTAGAATCAAATCCAGTTACAGTATAATCACTACTATCTAAAGTAATAGTGTCTAAACCATCTCTAGATACACCTTCTACAGTTAATGCATTACCTAAACCACTTCCTACTATAAAAGTAGAAGGATCAAGTGTAGCATTAATTGAAACTATTTCTTTATCAGCGTCACTTCTTACAACAGTATAATCTACTGTATCAGTTACATTTTC
>CAYJPM010000001.1:54006-57094 GCA_964372145.1 uncultured Muribaculaceae bacterium
TTGGATCAAGTGTTGCACTTATTGAAGTAACTACTTTATCAGCATCACTTCTTACAACAGTATAATCTACTGTATCAGTTACATTTTCATCAGCAGTATATTTTACTGTTAATGTTTTATCACCAGTTGTTGCACTAGTAAAGTCATGAGAATATTCATTTGAATTTAATACTCTTGTTTCTCCATCAGCCATAGTTGCGATTACTGTTAATGTTCCCATTTCAGCGTTTCTTTGATATGTTGTTGGATCAAGTGTTGCACTTATTGAAGTAACTACTTTATCAGCATCACTTCTTACTACAGTATAATCTACTGTATCTTTTACATTTACATCACTAACTAAAACAACAGTTAATGTTTTATCACCAGTTGTTGCACTAGTAAAGTCATGTGTATATTCATTTGAATTTAATTTATATGTTTCTCCATCATTAGTAGTAGCCATAACAGTTAATGTTCCCATTTCAGCTTCTCTTTGATAAGTTGTTGGATTAAGTGTTGCATTTATTGATTTAATAGTCATATCAAAATCACTTCTTACAACTTCAACAACTCTAGTAACTTGAACTGCTTTATTACCATTTTCATCTACTACATTGTAAGTTACAGTATAAATACCTAATTTATCAACATTTACATCACTTGAATCAATTACTAAGTCACCAGATATATCACCATAATGGTTATCAAATGCAGTTGCACCTAATTCAACATATGCTGATTCTCTTTGAATAGTTATTTTTTCATCACCTAATAATGTAATTACAGGTATAGTTGTATCTTCTACAATTATGTTTCTAGATTCTGTTACTTCGTTACCCCATCTATCTGTTAATACATAATCTAAAACGTAAGTTCCAACTGTATTTGTATCAACATTTCCAGTTATAACTGCTCCATTAGTTAATGTATCATGAGGATCTAATGTAAAAGTATAATCTTCTACAAAAGCAGTACCTACTTCTAATGTTACATCCTTAACATTTAAAGTTGGTAAAATAGTATCAGGATACTCATTTTCATCTTCAGGATCAGTATTTTCATCTATTTCTTCTTCATTAGTGAAACCATCACCATCTTCATCACCATCAGGATCTAATACTACTAATACTCTCGTACCAGCTGCTAAATTTCCTGAAGTATCAGTTGCAGTATAATTAACTATATGATTTCCAATAGCTAATGCAGAAGTATCAGTTATACTACTTATAGCTACTAAAGTATCATTATCGTCAGTTACTGTAACACCAGTTAAAGTATTATAATTAGAACCTTCTAAAATAATTACTCTATTTGGATTAACAGTAATAACAGGTGCATTATCTATTGGTGCATTATCATCTTCGTCATCACTTATAACAGGTTGATCCGTTATATTGTCATCATTATTATCTTGATTATTATCATCGTCATTATCAGTTTCATCTTCGACTTGAACAGGATCATTACTAAAACCAGTATCAGTTCCCGCAAAAGTGTAAGAAACAAATCCAATAAGTAAAAACAATATAATCGCTATAATTTTTTTTCTACTCATATCTATTTCTCCCCTCTATCATTATATGCATAAAAATTACCATGCATATAAGAAAATATAAGTTATAGAGTTATTCTATATCTTTTGTCGAATATTGTCAACTAAAAAGTAACATTATCGTCACTTTCTAGTTAAAATAGCTAGAAAAATGGATATATTATTATTTTAAATAAAAAAAAGACCAAAATATATTTTGATCTTAATTATAATAATATTATATATTATTCACCATAGTAATAAAATTTATTTTCTAAGAAACTATAAGTGAATTTTGCTAAAATTGTTTTTTCAGTAATAAACTCACAATTTTTTATATCTAATAAACTACAGTTTGAAATATCATCGAAATCAAATTTAGAAGTATATTCAAATTCAATTTTTTCTATTTCTTTATCGCTTACTTCAGCATAATAAATTGGATTAGTATGCCATTTTAAGTTGAATGTAATTACTTCAGTAGTACCATCTGCAAAATAAACAGTTGCATCTTTTATTTCAGTATCAGCTAAACCATCAACATCTATTATTAATAATTTATTTCCTGCTGCAGGTTTAATAGTTTCACTAAAGATTAAATAACTAATTTTATATTCATCAACTAAACTAAGCATTAAGTTAGTATCATTATTAATTCTTTTATAATTAGCAATTACAACAGTTTCACCATCAACTTTAACATTATCTAAAGTTTCATGTTCAACTCCGTTTACTGACCAATTAACTAACTTAAATCCTTCATATAAATTATTAAAATCAGTATATCTATCCATATTAGGATTAAATACATTACAAACTTCTAATATATTAGAGTTGTTAACTTTTAAAGAGTTACCACAATTTGAAATTAAAGTTTCAGTTCCTTCTACATTAGTTTTAACACTAAGACTGTATAAGAAGTATAAACTATATTCCACTTTGGTTTCATTACCAGCTAAATCTCTAACAATTATATAGTGTTCACCTTCTTTTTCAGAAACTAATGATTCAGAAGTTATATAATAACCATTTTCCATTACTTCTCTAGGTAAACCAGTATTTTTTTCTAAATATCCTATTCCAAAATCATCACTAACTTTGATTTTGATTTTGTCATTATAGATATCACCAGTCATTATATCATTTCCACCAGTTTTAATAGTTGGTGCAGTGAAGTCTAAAATAAAACTATAAGAAGCACAATTATCGTAAATATCACATACTACAATAGTATTGTCGCCTTCTTTAGCACCATGATTGATATCTTTTTCTTCGTTTGATATTGTTTTAATATGTAATGTTTTAACATCATCACTGTTTTTAACATAAATATCTACACCATTTAATTTAATAGATTTAATTTCAGTATCATCAGTCATTTTTATTGCTACTGAACTAAATACATCAACATATGAATCTCCATATGGAACATTTTGAGTTCCTATTGTACCATCATTATTTTTAATTTCTATTACTGGTAAAACATTATCGTTTAAATCTTCATCATCATCTGAATTATCATCATTTGAATTGTTATCATTTGAATTATTATCATTTGAATTATTATCATTTGAA
>CAYJPM010000001.1:57194-74027 GCA_964372145.1 uncultured Muribaculaceae bacterium
AATTATTATCATTTGAATTGTTATCATTTGAATTATTATCATTTGAATTATTATCATTTGAATTGTTATCATTTGAATTATTATCATTTGAATTGTTATCATTTGAATTGTTATCATTTGAATTGTTATCATTTGAATTATTATCATTTGAATTATTATCATTTAAATTATTATCATTTGAATTATTATCATTTGAATTATTATCATTTGAATTATTTTCGTTTAATAATATAGGACTATTACCTTCAATACCTGCAAAAGTATATGAAGTAAAACCTATAATTAAAAACAATATAATTGCCACTATTTTTTTCTTACTCATACTATTTTCTCTCCCTTTAATACAACATATTATAGCAATATAATACAAATATGTCAACACGTACTATTAAAAAAAGTAACAAAAATGTTACTTATTTAATAATTGAATCTAAAGCTAACTTTATCATGTCATTAAGTGATTTTTCACGATCCTCGATAGATAGCACAACATCACTATATTTAGAATCAACAGCAGTTGCCATTATCGCAGCTTTTCTTCCCATAGAATTAGCTATATGAACTATAGCGAAACCTTCCATTTCTTCGCCCAAAGGTTTAATACCTTCTGGAACTCTTTTAAGTGCTGCCTCCGAATCAACATAAGGCCCAAATACATCCATTGTCATAATTGTTCCGAAATGAATTTTTTGATTTAACTCTTCAGCTGTTTTTTTAATATTATTATTTAAACTAGCATCAGCTTTTACTAAACATCCTTTATAACCATTATATTGATATGCAAAATTTGATTGAGTATATAAATTCTCTGCTACAATAATTTCTGGTATCTCAACAGATTTATCCACTACACCACATGTACCAAATCTAATTATTTTTTCAACATTGAAATAATGAAATAATTCAAATACATATATACTTGCACTTGGCATACCCATACCATGCGCAAAAACTGTAACTCTTTTTCCTTTATATGTACCTGTATATCCAAACATATTTCTAACCGTATTAATAAGTTTAGCATTTTCTAAAAAATTCTCTGCTACATATTTAGCTCTAAGTGGATCTCCTGGCATTATAACAAGCGGAGCAATGTCACTTATATTATTAACTTTAATATGAATTGGTTCTTCTCCTATAAACATTTTATCCATCTCCTTCTATTATAATACTAACATATTTTTATTAATTTTCAAACTGCGAATTATATAAATCTGCATAAAATCCGTTTTTCTTTAAAAGTTCTTCATGATTTCCTTGTTCTAATATATTACCATTTTTAAGAACCAGTATTAAATCAGCATTTTTTATTGTCGACAAACGATGAGCAATAATAAATGATGTTTTACCTTTTGTAAGTTTATCCATAGCTTTTTGAACTAACTTTTCAGTTCTAGTATCTACATTACTTGTAGCTTCATCTAATATTAAAAATGGAGATGTACTTAAACTAGCTCTAGCTATTGTAAGTAATTGTTTTTCTCCTGAAGACAAACTTTCAGCATCACTTAATATAGTGTTATATCCGTTAGGTAAAGATTTTATTAAATGATCTATCCCTATTTCTTCACAAACTTTTTTAACATCCTTATCAGTTACGTTATTTTGATTATATTTTATGTTATTTAAAATTGTATCTTCAAACAACCAAGTGTCTTGCAAAACCATACAAAATAATTCATGAACATTCTCTCTAGTAATATCTTGAATATTTACATCATCAATAATTATATTACCTTCATTTATTTCATAAAATCTCATTAATAAATTTACAAGTGTTGTTTTACCAGCACCTGTTGGCCCAACAATAGCTATTTTTTGACCAGCTTTGATATCACTAGAAAAATCTTTAATTATTAATTTGTTTTCATCGTAACCAAATTTTACATTTTCAAACTTAATATGACCTTTAATATTATCTATAATATTTTTCTTATGTGACTCATCTACTAATTCTTCTTCATCTAAAAATTCAAAAACCCTTTCAGAAGCTGCAGCTATAGATTGTAATCCAGACATAACTTGAGCCATATTACTAAGTGAATTAGTTAACAACCTAACATATATCATATATGCAACTATTACACCAAAAGTTATATATCCTTCTAATGCTAAATAAGCTCCCATTACCGTAACAGCAACATAACCAAAGTTACCTACAAAGGACATAAGTGGCATCATCAATCCAGATAAAAATTGACTATATTTAGCACTAGTAAATAATTTATCATTATATTTGTTAAATGTTTCTTTAACGTCATCACTAGCGTTATAAACTTTAACAATATTATGTGAAGAATAAACTTCTTCAATATGACCATTTAATTTACCCAATTCATTTTGTTGTATATTAAAATATTTTTGCGATTTTGAAAGTATTAATCCCATCACAGCAAATCCTATTAAACTAGCTAATATTGCAGTTATAGTCATTACAACATTTGTTATAAACATCATTATAATTAAACCAAATAATAAAAATATTGAAGAAAATAATGTAACTAAACTTTGGTCTAAAGATTGACTAACTAAATCAACATCATTAGACACTCTTGATAATATATCACCTGTTGTATTAGAATCAAAATATTTAAGAGGTATCCTATTTACTTTATGCGATATTTTATTTCTTAAATTTTTACAATAAGTTTGATTTATAGTTGAAGTTATTATCCCTTGCGTAAAAGAAAAAGCCCAACTAAATACATATATTCCAATTAATATTAAAGAAAGTTTCAAAATTTCATTAGTATCTATACCTACTATTATTCCTTCAGTAATAAGATCAGTAATATCAGATAATCTGTTAGGACCAATTATAGTAAGAATAGCACTTAGTATTGCAAAACTAATTGTAGTAAATATTAAAAATTTATTTTCAGATAAGCCTTTAAATAATCTTCCAATAGTTGATTTAAAATTCTTTGCTTTATCTTGACTTTGATTATTCCTATTCATTTTCTAGCTCCTTTTCAGATAATTGTGATTCTGCTATTTCTTTATATATTTTACATTTTTTAAGTAATTCTTGATGAGTACCTGATCCAACTAACTTACCTTCATCTATTACTAGTATTTTATCTGCATTCATTATAGTACCTATTCTTTGACCAACAATTATAGTAGTTGCATCCTTAGTATACTTTTTAAGATTCTTTCTTAAATTACTATCTGTTTTATAATCTAAAGCAGAAAATGAATCATCAAAGATAAAAAATTCTGGTTTTCTAGCTACTGCTCTTGCAATAGCTAATCTTTGTTTTTGTCCACCAGATATGTTAGTACCTCTACTAGCTATTTTAGAATTTATACCTTTATCTAATTTATTAACAAATTCTTTAGCTTCAGCTATTTCTATTGCCTCTTCAATTAATTTTTTTGAAATATTATCACTACCATATGAAACATTAGATTTAACACTACCCTTAAATATTACAGACTTTTGCGGTACATAACCTAATTTACTATATAAGTAATCTAAATCAAAGTTTTTTATATTAACTCCATTAATTAAAATTTCACCTTCTGTTACATCATAAAATCTAGGAATTAAATTTATTAAACTAGATTTACCACTAGCTGTTCCACCTATAATAGCTAATGTTTCACCTTTATTAATTGAAAATGATATATTATCAATTACTTTTTCTTCAGCATCAGGATACATAAATGAAACATTTTTAAATTCTAATTTACCAATTTCTTTTTGTTCTTCTTTAAATGGACCAGTTTTAATACTACTACTGTTAGATAGTACTTCTGAAATTCTAGACGCAGACACAGCAGATCTTGGGTACATAATAACAATCATAACTAACATTAAAAACGCCATTATTATTTGCATAGCATATGATGAAAATACTATCATATCACCAAATATATTTATTTTATCAAGCATTTGCGCTTCATTAATAATATAAGCACCCGATAAATATATAACAACTGTTAAACTAGACATTATAAGTGTCATCGTTGGAAAAAGAAGTGACATCATTTTACTTATAAACAAATTTGTTGAAGCATAATCATCATTAGCTTTATCAAACTTTTTTTGATGATATGCTTCAGCATTAAAAGCTTTAATAACACGAATACCAGTTATATTTTCTCTCATAATAGTATTTAATTTATCAGTTAATTTTTGTACAATTTTAGTTTTAGGTAATGCAAATACAACTATAACTGCTACTACTATTAACAATATCAATACTGCAATTCCTACATAACTAGACCACTGTAAACTTTTACCAGCAATTTTTGTTACAGCCCAAATTGATAAAATTGGTGCTTTGATTATAACTTGTAATCCCATAGCTATAAATCTTTGTACATTAGCTATATCATTCGTTGTTCTAACAATTAAACTAGATACAGAAAATTTCTTTATTTCTTCCATCCCAAAGTCTACAACATTATCAAAAGTTTCTTTTCTAATTCTATTAGAAAGACTAGCTGCAATATGTGCAACAAAATATCCAGTTACAAGTGCCGACGCAAAACTTCCCAATGCACATAAAAGCATTTTTAATCCTGGATCAATTATATCAGATAATACTGCACCATCCATTTGTAGTATTCTTGTCATATCCGACATATAATCTGGTAATTTTAAATCTAACCAAACTTGTAAAACAATAAAACCTATAATAGGTATTAATAATAACAATTCTTTTATTGTTATTTTTCTTAATAATTTAAACATTTTCTATTCCTCTTTCATCATTATATATATTAACATAATAAATATTTATATTCTATAAAAGCAACAATATTTCACATAAGTTTCATAAAAAAATTATTTACCTAAGCATTTGGTAAATAATCTTCTATTGTTTCAGGTTTGGGTTTAAAAATACTTAACACAAAATCTTTGTTACGAGCTAAAATTTCTCTTACATTTCTAGTTAAAGACAACTCATCTTCTGAATAAAATATTACAGTATCAGCATCTATATCCAAAGATTCAGCAATAAATAACGCTCTATATATATGAAATTCTTGAGTTACTATTAATATTTTATCATAATTAAACAATTCTTTTAAATTATATATACTTTCATATGTAGATAAGCCATTGTAATCAAGAACTATATCTTCTTCAAGTACACCTTTTTCAATCGCAAAATCTTTCATTACATTAACTTCATCGTAATATTCTGTACTAGAATCACCACTCATTAATATTTTATCTGATACTTTAGCATTATATAAATCAACACTATGCAATATTCTTTCTTCAAGTACAGGTCCAGGTTCATCACCTATAACAGATGTACCTAATACCACTATTGCATCATACTCATAATCTTTAATATCATCAAGATTAATAATGTTATCTTTCACACTATATATGACATAATAATTTATAGAAAGTATAACTCCAATTATCAATGTTATTACTACTAATAATATAATTAATATCTTCTTCATTTATTCCTCTTATTCTAATACTATTTTAACATTTATATTAAAAATTTACAACAAAAGAAAAAAACAGATTAACTGTTTTTAGTCATTATCATTATCATCATCGTTATCGTCATTATCATCACGATCATCATCGTCATCATTATCATTGTCATCATTGTCATCGCGATCATCATCATCATTATCATCGTCATCATTGTCATCATTGTTGTCATCACGATCATCATCATTATCATCGTCATCATTATCATCATTGTTGTCATCACGATCATCATCATTATCATCATTTAAATCATCATAATAATCATCATTTACTTCAACTTCTTTTTTTACAATAGAATTAGATAATACATCATATTCATATTCATATTTATTATTTACTGTTTCAAATTCAATTTCAAAAATAATTTGTTTATCTTCAACTTCAACATCGAAATCATAATCAATTAATTCACTTTCTAAAACATTTGCATCAGCTAAAACTATTTTTTTAACACCATCTTCAGAAACTAAAACTTCAGCAGTTTGTTCACCATCTTGATTAAAGTTACCGCTTAATATTCTACTTAATTCAGAAGTAGATAATTCTATTAAATCTTCAATATCTATATCGTCATATATACTAACTATTTTTTTTATAAGTTCCATTTTACCAACTGATATATTATATTTTTCAGCTTCTTTATCATTATCATCTTCATACTCTACATTGATAATTGATGAATTAATATTATTTCCAGCTAGATATTTTTCAATAATTAATGTTAATTCTTCTTTAATATTTTTAGATTCATTACTATCATCAATTGAAAGTAAAACAGAATTATTTTCTTCAGTTATATAACCATGTTTAATTAATTCAGCAAGTAACATTTCAGTAGATTCTTCTACAGTCATACCTTCTAAATTTAAATTTTTAAGTAATTCGTTAGCATCATTATTTATTGCATCAATATCTGATAACTTACCATTTTTAAATTCTAGTTCAAAACTAGGATTTACATCAAGTGTAACAGTAGTAACATCAGCACTAGTTAAATATACTACTCCAAAAGCTGCTGCCACTAACCCAGCACTAAGTGACGATAACCATATTATTTTATTTTTCTTTTCTTTTTCCATAATTAAAATTTCTCCCTCATTGTTTTTTATTTTATTTTTAATAATGGAAAAATCAGATTCAATTAAATTTTCACATTCATTATTAATTTGTTTTTTTAAATTAGTTCTCATTTTCCACCATCCTTATATTTTTCACGAACTTTTTTAATAGTTCTATGATACTTAGAGAGTACTGTAGATAATTTTAAATTCATGAGATTAGCTATTTCTTTAAATTTAAAATCATCTATAGTAGATAACATAAATATTTGTCTTTCTTCCGCTGTTAAATCATCTAATATAGTTTTAAGTAAAACTGTATCATAACCTTTATCTTTTTCTTTTAGATGATTATCATAATCATTTATATCAACACTAGAACTTTTACTATTTTTTTTTATTTTGTTTAAACACAAATTTTTAGTAATAGTCATTATCCATGCTAAAGGTTTATTCCTAGGATTATAAAGATGTGCATATTTATTTATATTTATATATGTATCTTGCATTACATCTTCAGCATCTGTTCTATTTTTTAATATTGATAAAGCATATTTAAATACATCTAATCTAGTTTCATCATATAATTCCTCTAAAGAATCCAAATCTTCATTAGATATTTTAAATATTAATTGTTCCAAATAATTTACGTCCATTTTTTCTCCCTTCATATAGTAAACAATCGAAGTTTATATTTTATTGCATTAAATTTTAATTTTTTTTATTTTTTTAATATTATATTAACAATTTCAGGATTATTATTAACCCTAAGAGGAATAACACTATTACCAAGACCCCTACTTACATACATAGTTGTATTATCTTTTTCAAATAATCCAGCATCATATTTTGGTAATAATCCTTGATCAGGTGCTACTAACCCACCTATAAAAGGTATTCTTACCTGACCACCATGAGCATGACCAGATAAAACTAAATCAAAATCATACTCAACATATACTTCAAATAACTCTGGTCTGTGTGATAACAAAATTTTGAAATTATCATTTTCTTGATAATATTCTAAATTAGATTTAATTACATCTTCACTATCTCCTGTATAAAAAGCAGGATCTTCTATTCCGTGAATTTCGATTAACTCATCATCAATTTTAATAATATCCATTTCATTTTCTAATATAATAACATTTTCTTCTATTAATAATTCTTTAAGTGAATTATAATTACTCCATGCTTCATGATTACCGGAAACAAAATATATAGGTGCTATATCCTTAATATTTTTAATTAACTCTGAAATTATATCTAAATTATATTTCTTACTATCAATTAAATCTCCAGTAATAGCAATTATTTCAGGTTCAAGTAACCCTATTTCTTTTATTAAGTCTTTATTGTTATCACTAAATTCCTCATTATGTAAATCTGATATTTGAACAATATTAAAATCATTAAAATTATTAGGAATCTTATCATTGATATAATTTATATTAGTTATTTTAATATTTGTATTATTATATAATACTACTAAAACAAATAATACAAATAGAAATGCTAGTATTATAAATATTATTTTCCTTCTTTTCATTTTTAAAACACCATCCATATATACCATCACCTATATTGTATATTATTAATAAAAAAGGTGCAAGTGAATTACTAATATGCAACACTTAAAATATGTAAATATAATTATCTAAAACTAACACTATTTGTTTTTAGATTTAAGTAATTCTTCTTCTAATTTTATTTTTAATTCGCTATTTAATAAATTTTCTAAAGGTAAAAATTTATTTCCTTTTATTTCATTAATAGTTACCCAATCCCATCCACAGCATTTTTCAGGTTCACAATTAATTATTGTGTCATTTTCATATCTAGCTATTACAAAAATAGTAACATAATGTTTGCCCGTTTCTTTAAAAACATCATTAGTTATACCCAATAATTTCATTTCCTTAATATCAAGATTTGTTTCTTCTTTAACTTCTCTCTTAGCAGTTTCAAACCAATCTTCACCATATTCCATATGACCACCTGGAAAAGAATATGTGTTTTCACCATGTTTTCCTAATCTTTTTCCAATTAAAAATTTACCATTACTAATTACACAAACACCTACACCAACTCTTACATTCTCCATAAAATTTATTTCCTTTCTTTTAGTACATAAATACAATCTAAAATAACAATGTATTTTCCTAATCTAAAACATCTTTATTTAATATTATTTTTTATTTAATATTACCAAACACTCAACATGATGAGTATAACTAAACATATCATAGGCTGCTACATAATCAAAATCATAATCATTTAATAATTTTAAATCTCTTATAAGGGTATTAGGGTTACATGACATATAAATTATTTTATTTGGTTTAATTTCATTTATCTTATCAATAACAATTTTATCAAGACCACTTCTTGGTGGATCAACTATAAAAGTGTTTATTTTATCTTTAATTTTAATTGACTTAGATAAATCTCCCACAATAAACTCAACATTTTCTATATTATTTATTAAAGCATTGTTTCTAGCGTTAATTACAGCGTTTTTAACTATTTCAATACCATATACTTTTTTAGCTTTTGAAGCAGCGTTTATTGCAAGTGTTCCTACACCTGAATATAAATCTAGCACCACATCATTTTCATCAATATTTTTCTTAATTAAACTAATTATATTTTCAGTAATAAATGGATTGACTTGAAAAAAAGAATTATACATAACTTCAAATTCTAAATTAAGTAATTTATCTACAAAATAATTTTGTCCGTATTTTACTTCATCATTTAAAATGATACCAATAATATCTTCTTTATTAAGAATATCTAAATTTATTTTATTTTTAGTATTTATTATAATAAGTACTTCATTCTTATAATTACTTCTTATAGTAACATTACCAGTAGTTATATCTAATTTTTTTATTTCATAAATATATTTATTTATAATATTACTAGCAAGTAAACATTCATTAATTTCCACTAAAATATTAGAACCTTTTTCAAAAAAACCTATTTTTTTATCAACAATCTTTAAAGATAATTTATTTCTATAAAAAGTACTATGTTCATTATCATTAAAAATAACATTTTGCTCAAAACCAGCTCTTTTAAAATTATTAACTAATATATCATTCTTATATTTAATAGAATTTTCATAACTAGTATTTAAATATTGACATCCACCACATTTTTCAAAATAAGGACATACAGATTTAATTTTATTTTCAGAATTTTTTATATAAGATAAAACTTCTCCTTCTAAATATTTTTTCTTTTCTAGTGTTATATTTATTTTTACTATATCCCCTGGTAATGTTTTTGGAATAAATACAATTTTACCATCTATATAACCTATACCTCTTCCGTTATCATCTAATCTTATAATTTCTACTTCCATAATATCCTCTTCTCTATTTATATTTTAACATAAAAAAATGTTTAGTTATATCTAAACATTCTTAATATCATTTTTAATAATTAAAAGTTCTTCCATATCACAAACACTTTGTCTTTGAAATAAACTTTCTTTAAGCATAAAATACGTCTCTATCAATTTATACTTTTTATATACTTCACTATCTTTATTTATATGAAAATGAAATTTAATCAATCTTAAAGAATTAATAATATTAAATATGTAATCAGTTTCATTATAAGTTTCATATATATACATTAAATATTTGTATTGAAAATCTATATTAAAATAAATTTCTTTAGGTGTATATTTGAAAAAATCGTTAAATTTAACATTAAACTTAGTATCATAAAAATCAATATTTTTTAACAAATCAAAATATCGATTTATGTCCATTGATATTAACTCTTTATCTATTAACAATAAATTTAAAGGATAATCGCTTATAACCAAATTAATTATATCAATATCATTTTTTAAACTATCATTAATATAACAATATAATTCAGGATAATATTTTAATATGAACATTGCTAAATTTTTTTCTTCAACATTAATATTTTGTAATATTTTAATATATTTATCTCGTTCTTTTCTTTTCATAATACCTCTTTAAGTAATGATATTATATTATAAATGTAACATTAATGCAACAAAAAAGTATATTTCTATACTTATTTAATCATAGTTAGTGATACTTTTTTCTTTTCTAAATCTATTTTTTCTACATAACAAGTAACTATTTGACCAATAGATAATATTTCAGAAGGGTGTTTAATATATTCTTTAGTAATTTTAGATATATGAACTAAACAATCATTTTTAATACCAATATCTACAAATGCTCCAAAGTCTACTACATTTCTAACAGTACCTTGAAGTTCATCCCCAACACTTAAATCTTCAATATGAAGTACACCACTTTTAAGTATAGGTTTATCAAACTCTTCTCTTGGATCTCTCTTAGGAGATTTAAAAGATTCAATTATATCTTCAAATGTATAATTATCTATATCATATTTATTATCAAAATTAATTTCTTTAATTTTACTTGTTCCAATATCTTTTATATTAAGATTATTATCATCTAATATTTTATTAGCAATTTCATAACTCTCAGGATGAACTCTAGTTTCATCTAACAAATTTACACCATCATTAATTCTTAAAAATCCTATGGCTTGTTCATAAACTTTAGGAGTTAATATTTTCTTAAGTTCATTTCTAGATTTAATTTTCATAACTTTTTCTCTATAAGTAATTAATTTATCTGCCATTTTAGCTGTTATACCAGAGACATATTTAAATAAACTAACTGATGCTGTATTTACATCTACACCAACATTATTAACTGCAGATAATACAACAAAATCTAAAGATTCTTTTAATAATTTATTTTCTACATCATGTTGATACAAACCAACACCAATAGATTCTGGATCTATTTTAACAAGTTCTGATAAAGGATCTTGCAATCTTCTTCCTATAGATACTGCACTTCTTTGCTCTACACTATAATCAGGAAATTCGCTAATAGCAAGTTTGCTTGCTGAATATACTGACGCTCCTGCTTCTGATATTATTATATATTGTGTATTTAAATTAGAAGTTTCAATAAGTTTAGCAATAAATTCTTCTGATTCTCTTGATGCCGTACCATTACCTATAGCTACTATATCAACTTTAAACTTATCTATAAGTTCTAAAACTTTTTTAGCACTACCTGCTTTATCATTTTTAGGCTCATGAGGATAGATCACACTTATATCTAACACTTTACCATTTTTATCAAGAACAGCAAGTTTACAACCAGTTCTATAGGCTGGATCTAGAGCTAACACTATTTTTTCTTTAATAGGTGGTTGCATTAATAAGTTTTTTAAATTATCACTAAAATTTTCTACAGCTTTTTCTGAAGCTATTTGTGAAAGTTCATTTCTTATTTCTCTTTCAATTGATGGATAAATTAATCTTTTATAAGAATCTTTAATAGCATCTATTACTTCAAGTGTAACAAAAGAATCTTTATTTTTAATAATCTTACTTTCTAAAAAATCTAATATTCTACCTTTTTCATAATCTAAAGAAACAGTTATAATTTTTTCTTTTTCAGCTCTGTTAATAGCTAATATTCTATGAGGTTTAGCATATGATATTTTTTCAGTAAAATCATAATACATTTCATATGTTTTATTTTCATCCTTAGCATCTTTTTTTATTTTAGTTTTAAGATTACCAAATTTAAAAATATTATCTCTTACATATTTTCTATAAAATGAATTATCACTAATCCACTCAGCGATTATATATTTAGCACCAGTAATAGCATCTTCAACATTCTTTATATTATCATTTAAATAGTTAACAGCCATATCTTCTAAACTACCATTTATAGGAAAAGACATAATCATTTTAGCTAATGGTTCTAAACCATTATTAATAGCGTCTGTAGCTTTAGTTTTCTTTTTTTCTTTAAATGGTCTATATATATCTTCAAGTTCTACTAATTTAACACATTTATTAATATTTAAAACTAAATCATCAGTAAGTAAACCTTTCTCATCAATTAATCTTTTTACATCTTCTTTCTTTTTTTCTAAATTAACAACATATTCATATCTCAAATTAATTTCTCTAATTTGTTCTTCATCTAAACCATGAGTTGCTTCTTTTCTATATCTAGCTATAAAAGGTACTGTATTACCTTCTGATAGTAAATCAAGTACCGCTTTTACATCTTTAGCATTTATATTAAGTTCTATACTAACCTGCTTAATTAAATCTATATTCATTATTACCAACTTTCTTATAATATTATATAATAATTAATATTTTATTTCATTAAAAAAACACTTATTTTACTAAGTATTTATTTTAATTATTTCTTTTTTTAAATTCTTAAAACCACTCTTTTGATAATCACAAATATTTATAATATCTTTAGATAATTTATTTCTTAACACATAATCTAAAAACACATCTTTTGTAATATTATTAAAATAAATTACATCACTAAATTTATCTACATAATTACTATAAAAATTATTATCATTTTTATTATTAAAACCTATTTTGTTTTTATAATCACTTGTAATTGTGGATATTATAATAGAGCTATTAAAATTTATATGATTACCCCTAGAATCAATTATATATCCTTCTTCTAATATTTGATAAAACATATTCTTAATATTATTTGCTAGTAGATCAAAATTTTCTATTACTATTAATGCATATGGATTATAACGTAATTTATTAAAAATATAACTATCGTTATATCCAACATATCCCGCTGTAATACCTACTAGTTTATTTAAAGATGTTTCACATGAGTATTCAGAACCATTAATTTTTATATAGTTAATTTTATCAATAGATTTATTTAATATTTTTACTACTTCACTTTTACCTACTCCACTTGGTCCAATAAAAAGCATCGATAATAATTGATCAACATTGTTTATTTTGTAATTTATTAAACTATTAATTTTTTTTATTTGCTCATCTTGACCAATAATACTTTGCAAATTATTTTTAACTTTACAGATAGTATTTTTATTATATAAAGGAACATTAGCTTTTTGTTCTAATACTTTTAATATATCTTTGTCACAAATAATATTATATTTTCCAAAAGATATATTTTTAATATTATTTTCTAACTTAATTTCCTTATTTCTCAATCTTATAGCATCATCAAATTTATTATTTGAAACCATAGATTCTTTTTGTATTTTAATTTTTTCTAACTTATTAAGTAATTTATTAACTTCTATACTATTATCACTCTTAACATGTTTCATAGTACAAACTGAATCTAAAAAATCTATACTTTTATCTGGATTCTTTTTATTAAATATATACTTATCAGAATAATCAACAATTTTAATTATATTTTTTTTACTAATTTTAACTTTATGATGTTGTTCATATTCTGATTTAATTTTCATTAAGATGTTAATAGTTTCATCTTTGGATGGTTCATTTATATTTATGGTTTCAAACCTTCTAGCTAATGCTTTATCTTTTAATATATATTTGTCATATTCATCAGTTGTTGTAGCACCAATACATTTAATATTACCTCTAGCTAAATATGGTTTAAAAATATCACCTGCACTTATAGCACCTTCTGCTCCACCAGCAGAAACCATCGTGTGTATTTCATCTATAAATAAAATAATATTATTATTTTGCTCTACAATTTTTATTATCTTATTTAATTTTTCTTCAAACTCACCTCTATACTTAGTACCTGCAACTAAATTTGACATATCTAAAGATATTATCTCAGCATTAATAAGTTCACTGGGCACCTCCTTATTAATTATTTTTCTAGCTAGTTCTTCAACTACAGCAGTCTTACCAACTCCAGCATCACCAATTAATAAGGGATTACTTTTTTTCTTTCTTAAAAGCGTTTCTATTATAAAATTAATTTCTTTATCACGACCAATAGTTTTTTCATCTAACGAAACAGTATTGTTTAAATTTTTTCCAAAATCTATCTTTTTCATTTTTTTGTTTTTATTATTCTTGATATCATCATATAATGTATTTATATCAATTTTATAACTTACTAATATTCTTATCGCAACACCTTCACCCTCTTCAAGTAAAGACAAAATTAAATGATTAATTGTTACAATTCCATCATTATTTTCTTTTGCATCTTCTACTGCATTATTCAACACTCTCTTAAGAAGTGGAGTATAAAGATTATATTCCACATTCTTTTTTGGCATACCCACCAAATTAATCAATTCTTTTTTAAAAACATCGTAATTAAGTTTGTATTTATTAAATACTTTTTGAGTAACAATATCATTTTTTAATAAAGAAAGTAATAAATGCTCACTTCCAACAAAAGGATGATGCAAGTTATTCCTCTCAGATTCCATATTTTTCAAAATACTAACTACATTCATATTAAAATTATTATACATATATTCTCCTATTATAAATCTATGATTATAATGTTATATAAATAATATTTTTATGCAAAAAAAAAGCATTAAATGCTTTTTATAAATATACTACTACGTTAAATAAAACAAACAGTATAACAGTTATTCCTATTAGGAACATCCAAATATATTTTAACCAATCTTTATAGTTAACTTTAGTATAGAATAAACCAAGAACTAAAATTAAACTAGTTGGAACAAATACTTGAACTAAACCATACATAGAAGTATATATAACATATACTAATGTAGAATTTTCAGTTAATGCTGATGTTATATAAGGACCTACAATATATCCAGTATATCCTAAGTCAGCATGGAACACTGATGCAAAGAATGCAGATACTGCTGTTAAATTAGGTTCAAAAGTAGTTGTTAAATCAAATAACCAATTACTAAATGTTCCAATAAATGGTGAAACATATGAAGCAACAAATACTGCAAATACTAATACTAATAATAAAACAGGTTTAACTGATTTTTTACAACCATCTACTATATTATCTATAATTGTATTTAAATTAATTTTGTAAGCTAAAGCTACAACTAACATTGTAACTGAGATAACTACTAATGAAACTAATAAATCCCAATTTCCAAATCCTGATGATGTTGATCCTAATATATTAGCAAATATATAGAAGTCCTCACCAATTGATAATTCCATTAACCACGTATGAAAATTATTAAATGTTTCTATTTCAAAGTTACCATACCAATTTATGTAACCTAAAATTAAGAATACAGTCATAATAGACATTATAATTACAAATGGATAAACAACAGTTTTTTCATTTTTCATTTCATCAATTTCAAATGGATCATTTACTACTGCTAAATCATCTTTTTTATTTGAATTTAATCTTAATGTTACGAATAAAACAAATAGTACATATGCTGCAAGTTCAATTACTATTCTATAAGATAAACCAGTATCTATTGGTAATGTAGTATGATTACTAAACCAACCTATACCATCAGTACCGTATGTAGCACCAATTGTACCTATTAATATTGAACCAAATGTAACAGCAAATGCAGTCATTTTATCAAATTTTAATTTAGATAACACTGAAATTACAAATGGAACAAAGAATACTACTACTAATGATTGAGTAATTAGTGTAGTTAATAAAACAAAAATTGTAATAATGCTCACAGCAACAATTTTTTCTTTACCTTCTAATTTTTTTGCTAACGAATTAACCATACCTTTATATGCATCAATTTTTGAAACAAATGCATAGAATATTACAGTCATTACAATAAATAATATTTTATCTAATGAAAAATAATTAGCATAATATGCAATAGTTGGTAAATCAGTTAATCCAGTTCTTTTTAAACCGTAATCTAAAAATTCTGTACCACTAAAATAACCATTTGGTATTAACCAAGTTAATACTACTGCTGATAATACCATTACTAATAATGATTTAGTAATAGGATATTTTTTTGAATTTACTGCATTAATAATTCCTGAGATTGCAATTAACATTACACCAAAGAAACTAAATGGAACAGTATAATCAGTAGCAAAAAATCCTACTAAAATTAAAATTAATCCTAGTACTAATCCACAAATTTTAACAATTTTAATTGTATTGTAATTTTGTTTTTCTACTTTCTTTTCTTTTACTTCTACCTTTTTAACTTGTACTTCTTTAACAGCAGCTTCTTTTACTTCTACTTTAGCTGGTGTAACTTTTTTAGTCTTAGGTTTTGAAGATTTACTTTTCTTATTTTCTTTTCCTTTCATCTTTACCTCCTAATATGAATTATAACATATTCATAAGCAAAAAAAAAAGTGGTTTACACTTTTTTTAACACTATTTATTAAATTTTAAATAATTTAGTATTTTTTCTTGAAACCATGTATACACCGATTCCAGCAATAGATGCTAAACCAAGTACTATAACTGGTAAGCTAAGTCCTGTTTGAGGAACTTC
>CAYJPM010000002.1:0-64578 GCA_964372145.1 uncultured Muribaculaceae bacterium
GTTTATTTTTTCGCATTTACTGCCGAACATATTGTATCACATATATCCTAATATATGCAATATATATCAATAAAAAAAGTATTTACTTTGAATTTAAATACTTTTTTATAGCTTTATTGAATTTATTTTAACATCTTCACCAACAAAATCTAATTTTATTATTTCTATGTCATCTTCAGTATTTTCCATTATTACATTATCACCTTGGAATAAAACTAATCTTTCGTCTAAATTAAAATCTTGTTTAGTATATTTAAGTAAATATGCTAACATTGCTCTTCTGGGAATAAATACTGCTGAAGTAACTTTTTTTCTTTTAACTTTTTCAATCGACCTATCAATTCTTAAACAACACTCATTTAATGTTTCTCCACCTGGTTGTTTAAAATTAAAATCATGTTCTTGCATATAACTAAGCATTTTTATACTTTGTCTTTTTAAATCTCCAACTTTGCAATCATTAAATTCATCTGTTATTAAAATATCTACATTATTTTTTTCAGATAAATATTTCGCAGTTTCCAAACATGATACATATGTTGATGAGTATATTGCTGAAACATTTTTAAGTTTAATCTTAACAGATTTTTTTACTCCATCTATACTCAGTGGCCTGATTTCTTTTTTCTTTTCTAAATCTAAATCCCTATCAAATATAATATTATTTGATAGTAAATTGTTACATATTAAATATATAGTCATTATTTATCTCCAATCAATAGTGTTTCTTCTTTAGATAAAATATCTAAATCTACCTGATTTATCGAATCAAATCTTTTTGATATTTTATCACTAGTTATTTGTAAATCATCTATACTAGAATTTACATTTTTTACGTTTTTAGCAAATTTTTCCCATCTATCTTTATATCTACCGAACTCAATAGAAAGTTTATTTAGTTCTTCATGAATTACTTTAGCATATTTATCTCTTTCCATATTTTTTATGATCATGCTTATAATTGACAATGTACTAATTAATGTAGTTGGACCAGTAATCCAAACTTTTTTGGAATATGCATATTGAAGTATTTCTGGGTGATATGCATTTATTTCTGCAAATATTGCTTCTGCTGGTAAGAACATTATTGCCTCATCGCTTGTTTCTCCTGCTATAATATATTTAGTAGCTATATCATTTATATGTTTTTTAACATCCATAACAAATATTTTTTCTGCTGCATTTCTTGCTTCTTTACTTCTATTTTTATCTGTCATTTTTTGATAACTTTCTAATGGAAATTTACTATCAATAGCTATTGTACCAAGCGGAGCTGGAGCATATAATAGAGCATCCACTATATTACCATTTGGAAATTTATGTTGTGTATCATATATTCCCATCTTTTTACCACCAAAGGCGTTATTTAATATATATTCTAAATTAACTTCACCAAATGTTCCTCTAGTCTTTTTATCTGTTAAAACACTTTGTAATGATACTATTTCAGATGATAAATCATCTATTTTCTTTTGAGCTTCATCTATTCTTGTTAATCTTTCTAAAACAGATGCAAAAGTTTTATTGCTTTTCTCAAAATTTTTATCTAATCTATCATTTACTCTATCATTAATATTAGTTAAACTTTTAATAATACTGTTATTTAATTTTTCAAAGTCATTACTTAATTCTTTACTAAAAGTGAATTTAAATTCACCTATTTCTTTATTTATTCTTCCTTCAAAGTTTCCTAATCTTTCTAATAAATCATTATTATTGTTTTTTCTTGCTAGTAATATTATTATTAATATTATTATTATTGTTAATAAACCTATGATTATGTATTCCATTTTACACCTCTATGCTTCCATTATTATATCATTTATCATATTTAATGTAAATTAAGAAAATTACTACATTACACTTGTATTATAGTGTCTTTTATGTTACAATACATCCACCGGAGGGCTTGTATGAAAAAAGTAGTAGATGAAAATGACAAGTTTTATGTATTGGAGCATGAATTTAGAACTAATTTAAAAAAAACCAGAAAACTAAATGGATATACACAAGATAAACTTTCTAAAAAATGTGGTATTATAAGAGAAACTATAGCTAGAATAGAGTCCGGAATTGTATCACCACAACTTAATACATTAATTAAAATTTTAGAACCAATTGGTTATACTATAGATATAAAAAAAATAGAACCTGAAGAAGTTGAAGAAGAAACAAAAAAAGAATCAATTAAATAATTGGTTCTTTTTTATTTGAAGTATACATCATACCATTTTAGAAAACAATATATATTCCATATTTTTTTGTAATTATCTTTTTTATCATTTTTGTGGTCTTCCAACATTTTATTTATTATTTTATTATTAAAATATTTCTTAGATATATCACTATTGAATGATGCTTTTATTTCTTCGTATAAATCATCTTCTTTCATCCAATCTCTTATTGGAACAGGAAATCCTAATTTTTTCTTTTTGTAAGATTCATTTGGTATAACTTTTTTAGCTGCATCTCTTAATGCAACTTTAGTATTTTCTTTTGTTACCTTATATTCTATTGGTAAACTAGATGCTAGAGAGAATACTTCTTTATCTATAAAAGGAACTCTACCTTCTATTGAAGATGCCATAGTCATTCTATCAGCTTTTAATAATATATCTTTCATTAACCAAAAATGGATATCTATAGCTTGCATTTTAACTAAGTCACTTTCATTTTTATATTCTTTATATACCTCTTTAGTTACCATTTGTGCATTTAAGTTATATTTTTTATTTAATATTTTATTAGCCATTTTACTAGAAAAATTTCTATTTACTCCTATATAACTATCTTCTAATTTTTCTCCTCTTCTTATTAAAAAATTAATACCTTTAACTTCTGGTAAAAGTTTACATAATTTTGCTATAAAATTTCTTATTAAAAATGGAATTTTATTATAGAAGCCCATATCGACGTCTTTTCGATAAATATTATATCCACCGAAAAATTCATCTGCTCCTTCTCCTGATAAAACTACTTTTAAATCTTTACTAGCTAGATTTGCAACAAAATACAATGCAACTGCTGCAGGGTCTGATGTTGGTTCATCTAAATGATACATTATTTTTGGAATTATATTTATATATTCTTCTTTTGTAATAATTTTAGAATTGTTATTTATATTAAGTTTTTTTGCTAAATCCTCTGCTAACTCTATTTCATTATATTTAGGAATATCGTATCCAACTGTATATGTTTTATCTGGTTTTGCAAGAGATACAATATATGATGAATCTATTCCACTTGATAAGAAAGATCCTACTTCTACATCAGCTAACAAATGTTTATCAACAGAATTTGCCATAACTTTTTCTATGTCACTTACTGTTGTATCATAATCATTTTTTATTTCTTCAAACATTGGTTTAAAATATCTTTCAATATTTATTTTATTATCTTTAAATAATAAACTATGACCAGCATCTAATCTGAAAACATTTTTAAAGAATGTTTCATTAGTCGGAACGAAACTGAATTCTAAATATACTTTTAATATTTCTTCATTAAATTCTTTTTCAAATTTATCATGTTCAAGTAATGATTTTATTTCAGATGCAAACATCAATGTATCATTCATGTGTGCGTAGTATAATGGTTTAATACCAAAGTTATCTCTTGCTAAAAATAATTCGTTATTTTTTATATCATATATAGCAAAAGCAAACATACCTCTTAATTTTTTAGGTAAATCAGTTTTCCACTCTTCATAACCATGTACTAAAACTTCAGTATCACTTTTAGTTTTGAATTTGTGCCCTTTAGCTATTAACTCTTCTTTTAATTCTAGATAATTATATATTTCTCCATTAAATATAGTTACTATTTTATTATCTTCATTAAACATTGGTTGGTTTCCTGATGATAAATCTATAATTGATAATCTTCGATGTGCTAGTGCTACAAAATCATTTGTATAAATACCTTCTCCATCAGGTCCTCTATGCTTTATTACATCAGACATTTTTTTTAAATTTTTTTCTTTGTCTAAATCATTATTTACGAATCCTACTATTCCGCACATATTTTACTCCTTTATATTTAGTATGTCATAATAATTATTATTAATTATTAAACTACTTAAATTAGTTCTTGTTTTTACCAAATTATTCATATCTTCTACATAATTATCAGGAAGTATAACATTTTCTTTTTGTACAAATGAATTTGAACTAGCAAAATAATATCCATAGTCTGATACCCATGATGAATTATTAAATATTGCTAAACCAGGTTCTGTACTTAATATATCTTTTCCTGTCATTAATCTTGAATCATAATCAATTCCAAATAAGTTATATACTGTAGGCAATATATCTGTTGTATTACCTACTTTTTCTATTTTTTCACTTTCCATTTCACTATTCCAAATTATTAAATTACTTCGATCTACTTCAATTAAACTATCTTTTTCATAATCTGAGGCTTCGTTAATTTCATCTATAGATAAGTAGTATGGATGATGATCACTAGCTAATACAATTACTGTATCTTCTAATTTATTATTTAGTTCTAAATTTTTTATAAGTGATTCTACTGCTCTGTCCAATTCTATTTGAGCTGCTAAATATCCTGTAGTTTTATTACTATATCCATCTTCAACTAAATCAACATATTTTTTTGATATAGCTCCTGATGTTGAATAATCACCATGCCCACTTACAGATACATAATATGTCATGAATTTTTCATCGCTTACGTATTCATCGATGGTGTTTTCCATCATTTCAATATCACTTTGAATCCATGTACAATTTATAAGATCTTCTAATCCATTACCACATGCTTTGTAATTATCAAATCCCATATCTTTTAAATAATTGTTTCTATTTTGGAATGAATATGTATTATTATGATAAGCATATGTTGTATACCCTTCATTTTCAAACATATCTGCTAAACCAAATGGATAAGTTTCTCCTGATTTTTTAAATTCAGTTACGAATCCTGATGATGGATATAAACCTGTTAACATTTGGAATTCTCCACCTATTGTACTATATATTGTTGGAGAATAAAAATTTTCAAAATTGAAACCTTCATTTACTAATTTATATAATGTTGGAGTTCTATCTTTATCTAATGCGATTTCATTATAGCTTTCTGCCATTATAAATATCAAATTTTTATCTTCAAACATTTTTGTATATTCATTTTGTTTTGTACCTAAATCTAATTTAAAATAATCATTAAGTAAATTTACATTACTATTTGATGATGTCATACTGTCAAAATCAATATCTAAAGTGTTATATTCATATTCTACTAATAAATCATCTGGATCTATTATTGTAGAACCTGGAGTTTTATTAGGTGTAAGAGTAACTTCAGCTTCATAATCAAAAATAGTCTTTATTAAATCTTGATGTAAAAAATTTGTTACTCCAAATTTTTTCATTGATAAGCCATTATCTCTCATTTCATAATATAATTCATATGATGATAAATTATCTTCTTTATCTATAAGTAGTGATAAATTAAATATCATAAAAGATATTATTATACCTACTATTGTAAATACTCTAATATTAAAATTAAATTTTTCTACTTTTATTTTTTTTCTAAATATAATCACTAATATTAATGGAACAAAAAATAACAATATATATACTAAATTATTCCAAATATGTATCATTATATCACCAGTAAAATCTAATAATTGTCCAGATGCACCTAAAATACTAAAAGTAAAAAAAGATTTAAACATCTTGTAAATACAAAATTGAAATGCGAACCAAACACTTGTAACTCCTGTTATAATATATAGTAAAGTTTTGTTTTGTTTTTCATTTAAACCTGAACTTATTAAATATATAATTAAACTAATAAATATTGTATAAATAATTATATTTATAGTTGATACATCTAAAAAATCTTGAAAAATAAGACTTTTAAATAAAAATTCTTGAAATAATAACATTATAATATATATATAAATAAGACTAATTTTCTTCATAGTTTCACCTTAATTATTATATCATAATTATCATAATAAAAGAAGTAGGCACCTACTTCTTTTTGAAATATTACTCCTCAATAATATTTGATCAATCTTCAAAATTTTATTAAGAAAAAAATGTACTAAGTAATACTCGTTGTACATTTATATTATAAGTAAATTACTTTTTTTCATTCACTATTTTTTCTGTTTCGTTTTCCTCTTTATGGTAATTTAAAGCTAGTCCTATCGTAAATATAAATGCTAAAATATAAAACCATAACATTAATACTATTAAACTTGTTAAATTGCCATATAATGCATCATAGTTAGCATAATTATTTATATATATTGAATATATAAATGTTACTAATATCCAACATATTGTAGTAAATAATGCACCAAAATTAACTGAGCTACTATCTATTTTTTTATCTGGAGCCATAGTATATATTAATTTTATAAATAAGAATAATATACACCATAATATCGGGCCTTGTAGCAATCTTATAATTTCCACTATTTGTTCTGTAACATTTTGATTCATATTAACATATTCTATTAATCCAATTATATTATCTCCAAACATTGGAATTAATAACATGAATATAAATAAGAATATTAGTATTAATATCATAATAGCAGATTTTAATTTACGCTTAAAATAACCACTGTTTTTTATTCCATATATTGTATTAGATGCCACTATTATTGATGAAATACCGTTGCTTGCTATATAGTATGCAGCAATAATGATTACAATCATAGAAAGTGATGTTTCACTAGCATCAAATCCAGTTGATAAAATTAATTCAGCTAAACTCGGAGAAAATGCTGTTGCTAAAAAATTGTATATTACGTCGGTTGATAAATTCAAAAGTGCAGCCCCTATTGTAACTAATGTTAATGTAGGGACTATTGCTAATACAAAAAAATATGCAAGTTGACCAGGTAAAATCATCATTTCCGGTTTTGTGACTACTTTTATGAAATTTTTATAAAACCTTTTTATTCTTTTTTTCATATTCTCACTTATTTTTCTTCTCTGCCATATCAATTGCTGCTTCGTTTAAACTATCTTCTATGGTTTTCAAGTCATCTAATATCATACTGTAACCAAATTTTGCACCTTTGTCGTATGGTAATTTTTCTAATTCTTTGTTTAGTTTATGAATATAATTAGTTATTTGTTTTTGATTATATCCTATTTAATATATAACAAATTCATTACCGTCAGTTCTCATTATCTCACTATTATCTAGCTGAGTTTTTATAAGAGCATTAGCAAATGATTTTATTTGTCTATCACCTTCATTGTAACCATGGTGATCGTTTATTTCTTGTACTTTGTTTAAATTTACTAGTATTGTTGTTTGAGGATATATTGTATTATTATCCCATTTTTCAATACATTCATTTAAGTAATTTCTATTTTTTAAAGATGTTAACTGATCAATAAATTTCAATTTATCATCTCTTTTTATTTTTTTAGCTATTTGAATTTTTTTAGTTTTTCTTACTATTATGTAAAGTATAACTGTTATTACTATTGCTAATACTATAATATATCTTGTTATAATACTCCATAATTGACCAGCATAGTAAGTTTCATAAAAGTTATTTAATCCAACATTTGAAATTCTATCTAAATCAGTAACTTTTATAAAATAATTTAATAACATATATAATGTCTCATTGTTATTAATTTTATATGTCATTTCTATGTTTGTAAAGTCTGTATATCTTTCAGTATAATTATCTAATTCTAATTTATTGTATGTAGCATACGTAAATTTATCTACTATAATTATTACATCTTCTCTATTTAATTTAAATAATTCTTTTTCAGACTCATAAGTTTTTATGTTAATACTTCCTATTTTATTGATATAATCATGTAATTTTGAATTATTTTCAACATATACTGTTTTACCTACTAAAGAATTTAAAGAATTAATAACAACATCATTATCAATGTTAGCAATTACGCTATATTCAATTAATGAACCAAATTCTATGGCATTTAAATTATTGTTATATATGTATTTATCTAAATATATATCTACATTATTATCTTCAATTGAATTTATGAAATCTTTGTGACTATCATATTTTTCAAATTCAAATTCAACATTTGCAAAATTACTAAAATAACTTAATGTAACTGCAGATATACCACCGAATTCTCCAGATTGAATAATTTCATATGGACCATTTTCTAGAAAACCATATTTATATATATTTCCAGTTAATGTTGCTATATCTGTTTGAGTGATATTTAAATTGTCAGTAAATAAGTTAAACTGATTAGTATTATATGAATCATTAAATTTATCTATCCAAACTGAGTTATAGTATTTTTCTAATACTGATGAGAAATAAGAATCATCACTATTTAATACATAGTAATAATTTATATTACTCATATGAAAATTAACATAGTATGAGTTATTTAGAAGTAAATCCATATATAAATTAAGTGGTACTACAGCATAATTTATTTCAGTTCCTAAAGCAGTAATTAAGTCAGTTTCACTTTCATAACTATTTAAGGTTGTATTTTCTAAATCTTTTTTCGTACTTAGATACGATAAATCATTTTTTATTACCCCTATTGTTTTATTATCAATTTCTTCATATGAATTTATTGTAACATCATTTTTACTTATCAGTACGTAGTGATCTTCATATATTATAAGGTCATTTTCATCAATTGTATGAGCAACATTTAAGGAAAGTCCTTCTTTTTCTGTTCCATATTCAAAAGTTATAGGATTTATAGTTAAACCATAGTTCAATGCGAAATCATTTATGAAATCATAATACACACCTTCACCATTTTGA
This sequence comes from uncultured Muribaculaceae bacterium, assembly GCA_964372145.1. Lineage (GTDB taxonomy): Bacteria > Bacillota_I > Bacilli_A > RF39 > UBA660 > CAKOSP01. Next base: position 8,780 of record CAYJPM010000002.1, read on the forward strand.
CCAAATATATTAGAATTATTTACTACATTTATGTTTAATGTTGAATTAATATTTTCATCAATCCAATTTCTTTCTTCAACTGTTAATGCATTTTCATCATTTAGAAATAAAAATAAATATATTCCACCTATTATTAAAATAATTAATATAACAATACTTATTATTATTTTTTTGATATTTTTTGATATAAATTTCATACTACTCACCTTCTTCGTCTATTTCAACTTTTGTATCATTTCCCCAAGTAATTGTATTAGCTACTACATTTCTAGCTCCCATTATAAGGAATCCTTCACTATTCTCACTTGCCTCTGATTCAATAGTAATATTCAAATCATAATATTCTAGCATTCTAGCATCTATTGCTTCTATAGAGGATGTTATTATACTTTGAGCTTCAACTAATGATGTATCTTTTTCAAATTCAACAGATATGTATAGTATTCTTCCTTTTATATGTAATTCAGAAGATTTAACTAATTCTGATTCTTCTACTTTATCAATATAACTTTTTTCCATTTCATCTGTAAATGTGTAATTATCTTGATTTTCTAATCTATCTCCGTATACAGAACTACTTCCACCAAAGAAGTACGTTGCTGCTACGAAGCAAATTGCTATAAAACATAATATTAATATTATAAATAGCACTACCATTATTTTGTTATTTATCCAAAGTTCTTTTATCTTTTTCAATTTTTTTCACCTATCCTAATTATACTATAATAATTAAATTCTTTCAATTAAAATAAATAGCTGTGCTATTTATTCTTCAATACTTTTAACTATTTCAGTACTAAGCCATGTATAATTTTCTTCTGATTGTATTAAGAATGTATGTTTATACAATTTTAATTTACTTGAGTACATATTAATAAATGCATCATTGTAATTAGTACCTTCATAATTTATTTTTACGTTATTTATAACATATTGAACCATATCTGGGGTATTACTTACATTTTCTATTTCTAAAATGTTATTTTCATCACTAAAATTATTAATAAAAGCTGCAGTCTCATATATATAAATATACTCTTCATTTAATTTAACAGTTTCTATTTTTGATAATTTTTGGTAATTTTCTAAATTATTTATATTTTCTGTACAAAAATAATATTCATTATATATATCACATCTGTTACTTTGATTACCGTTAAATGTAAAGTTACTTTTATCAATCATTACACTACTACCATAATATGATTTAGCTAATAGTTCCATGTCATTAACTAATATAGCAAAACAATGAGTTGTGTTAACATCACTACAATTTAATTCACTAAATTCAATAAAATCTGGAGTAGTTAATTTGTTATATCCGTCAGTATTTGTTATTTCATTAACCATATAACTATTAATTAAATCTTTACTCAATAAACCATACGTCATTTTATTTGATGAATATGCACTGTTAACATTAAAAATATAAGGTATTTTATTCAAGTTTTCATTTGCTATATTAATTAAATTTATAGTTTCATCATTTATTTCTTCTTCAGCCTGTTCGTAGGGTACTAAAAAAACATAATATAATGTATATCCTCCGGCATATATAATTAATATTCCCATAATAATTGTAACTATTATATTTAACATTTTATTTTCTTTTTTAGTTTTTATCGCACTAGATATTGAGTCTTTGTTAACTTCATTTAATATACTTGATGTATCTGCTAAATCTATATCGATTTGTTTATTTTCTTCATTCATAACTATGTCACCCTATTCTTATAGTTTTATTTTATCATATATTAAAAAAAATAACACTATATTTATTTATATTGTGTTATTTTTAACTTTTAGGTTTAAAAAATAGGCTTAATAGAAATGCAAATACTATTGCTCCCACTATTACTGCGGAAGACTTTGAAAAAAATTCTGTAAATATGCCGAGTATTCCACTAGATTTATATCCATCTAATCCTGCTTGATATAGTAAATTACCAAAATTTGATATTAATACAGTTGCCCCTGCTCCACATTTTTCTATTAATTTAGGATATATATTGAAATATGATAATAAGGATCCAACTACTACAAATAATGATGTTATATGTCCTGGTGTTAATTTTGTGTTATCTATAATTATTTGTCCAATTGCACATACAAAACCTGCTAATAAAAATGCATTTATATAAATCATCTTGTTACCTCCAAACTAATAGCATGTGAAATTCCCGGAATAGTATTATGCTGATTAACTAAATTTGGAGAATGTAATGCTCCTGTTGCTAGTAAAAGTATATTTTTATATTTTTTTACTTGCAATACTTTATTAAATAATACTAATGGCAAGCATACTGGTCCACTTCCTCCAGCATAAGTATCTTGTGTTTTTAAAAATAGTTCACAACCGGCATCCATATATTTTCTTAATTTTATATTATATTCAATATTAGTAAATTCTGAAAATATATTTATACCAACACATCCTAAATCTCCAGTTAATATAAGATCATAATATGATAAATCTCTATTTAAGTCTTTTAAATGTTTATTTAGAGTATGTGCCGCTGCTGGTGCCATAGCTGCTCCCATATGATTAACATCGCTTACTCCCATATCAATTACTGATCCAATAGTTGCACTCTCAATTTTAATATTTGTTTTTTTCGAAGTAATTAATGCTGCTGCTGCTCCAGTTGTTGTAAATGTTGCTGTATGTGGTCTTGGGGATCCATATTCTACTGGATATCTATATTGTCTTTCTGCTGTTAAATTATGTGAGCTAGTAAGTGATATAGTATTTTCTAATTTATAACTATCTACCATTATACTATTTATTAGTAAGCTTTCAGTAAATGTTGAACATGCTGAGTAAATACCTAAAAATGGTATTTTATAATCTCTTAAAGAGTAATTTGTAATAGATATTTGATTTATTAAATCTCCACCTATTAAAAAATCTATATTTTCTTCGATTAAATTATTGTTTTTTAGTAAATTATTTATACATTCTTTTTGCATTTTAATTTCAGCTTTTTCAAAAGTTTTTTCTCCGTAGTAGTAATCATCTAATGAAATATTATAATTTTTTAATTTACTTTCTTTTTCTAATGGACCTACTATAGTAAAATAATCTTTTATATATACGTTTTTAAAAATAAAACTAGACACCTATTATCACCTTCACAATCACTAATATAAATGAGGATATTATTCCATATAGTATTACTGAACCGGCCAATTTAAAAAAATTTGCACCTAAACCAGTTATTAATCCATCTTTTTTATAATCTAATGCACTGCTAGTTACTGAATGTGCAAATCCTGTCGTTGGTATAATTAATCCACATTTTAATTTTGTTATCCAATTATCAAAAAAACCTATCGCAGTAAATAACGAACCTAAAAATACTATTATAAGAGCTAAAATAGTACTTGATACTGTTCTTGATAAAGCAAAACATATCATTAGTATATTTATTATTATTTCTCCACTTAATCCTATAAAACCACCTACTAAAAATGATGTTAATACATTTCTTATTCTTGGTTCTTTTGGATTATGTTTTTTTATTAATTTTTTATATTCTTCTTTATTCAAATTTTATCACCAATTATATTATGTAATTAAAAATGAGAGATTATACTATGTAGTCATATAATCTCTCATTTTAGTTAGACCTTTTTTTTCATATCTTGATACCATTACTTGTGTCATTTTTAATTTTCTTGCTACATTACATTGTGTTTCATCATTTAAATATCTTTCTAATATTATTTCTTTTTCAGGTGATGGTAACATTTCAATTCCTGAATATAATAATATTTTATCATCTTCACTTATTGTTTGATTACAAAAAACAGTTTCATGTAAGTTTCTTTCGTAATCACTTTCTGAATCAAAAGATAATAATTGAGCAGATGAGTTACAAGCGAAATCTATCGTACTTATATCAATATTTAATATCTTACTTATTTCATTATTACTTGGAATGTATCCTAATTTTTGTGCTTCTTCATATCTTGTTTTTTCAATAATTTTATATATTTTAAGTATATCTTTACTTACTTTAATATTTTTTTTATTTGCTAATTCATACATTGAACCATATATATCAAAATATGCATAAGTACTAAATTTTGTTCCTTGGTTTGCATCATAGTTATTATATGCTTTTAATAATCCTTCGAATCCTGCTTGTATTAAATCTTCTTTCTCAACTCCATAAAATTTATTTGCTAAACTATATATAAGTTTTGCATTTTCATTAACTATTTGTTCTTTATTCATAATTTATACCTCAATTAATTTTTGAGCGTCTATTTCATCCTTTACAATTTTTATTTTTAATTCTTTACATTCATTTTTCACAGTATCATTTACATTTGTTAAAATTAATTTACCCTTATTTAATTTTATTGCCCATTTTATTTTTAATAATGCATTTAAACCTATCAAATCCATACAGTTTAACTTTTCTAAGTTTAAAACTGAATATTTAATTTTATGTTTAAGCAATACAGGTATTAAATAATTATTAATTTTATATACATTTTTATTTATCAATTTTCCATTTAATCTTATAAAAAGAACCCCACTATTATATTCTAAATCCATTTTCAATAGTTCTCTTTTCTCCTTTTTTACTATTATAAATCATATTTTATTATAGTGTATCTTTTCGACAAAATATCAAAAAAAAACTATTCGACAAGAATAGATTTTATTTTTTCTTTTGCTTCTTCAATGCTTTCTTCTATTGGATTCATCACATATAAATTTTGATGTGGGTATGTATATGTTTTATTATTACTGTCTGTACCATTTAAAGAAATACTTTCAATATTCCAATCAACGTTGTTTGTTAATTGATATTTAACTAATTCTGAGATTTCTTCATCTGATATATTAGTAATAAATTCATCTTCTAATGATTCTAAAATTGAACCATAATCAGTTAGTATTTTTGTACTCAATGCTTTATCTATTATACCTTCAATTATTATCTGTTGATTTTCACCTCTAACGCGATCTCCTTCGGTAAATGCATTTCTTTCTCTTGAAAAAGATAACGCTTCTTTACCATCAATTTCTTGTATTCCTTTTTTAAAATAATAACCATCTTGGGTAGTAAATGAATAATTAGAGTTTATTTCTATTCCATCTAATGCATCAACTAAATCTATTAATGTAGTGAAATTCACTTTTAAATAATAATGAATATCAATATCTAGTAAATTTTCTATTGTATCTATTGATGCGTCTACTCCGTATAATCCTACATGAGTTAATTTATCCATTTGATTAAACATTGGAATATTTACATAATAATCTCTTGGAATAGATGTAAGAAGAATATCACCATTTTTTACATTTATAGTTGCAATAATATTGACATCACTTCTTGCAACACTGCTTACATGATTGTAGCTATCTATACCAGAAATATATATATTAAATGTGTCTTCGATAGGATCTACATCTTTGTTATCAATATCTATTTTATATTCTACTTTAAGTGAATGGATAGACTTCATATCATCAAAGAACTCTGTATCTAATTCTTCAATTAATGACACCATTGATTTTTCAATCATTATTGCATTATCATTAGATAACTCATCCTTTATATCATTTATATATTTTTCAATAAAATCAACGTTTATACTTTCTTTTATTTTATTAATAGCTAGATTAGTACCTTCAGTTCCACTCTTTATATAAAAAATATCTGCATTATTTAGATCATCAATATTATTATAGTTACTGCTTTCTAAAACATATATATCATAATTTTCAGTGTTATATGATTCATAACCTATTTTCTTTAAAAATTGTAGTGTATCAAATTCATAATTTATTATCCATATTAAACCTAATGCTAAAATTATACTAAATATTATTCCTAATAATTTTATAATTATTTTTTTTGATTTTAGTAAAAATAAAGATATCATATTTAATATAAGCAACAATCCAACCAGTGCAAAAAAATACTGGAATGGTAATAAGTTTAAATAATAAGTCAAACCCAATGTAACAAGTGATAAAAAAACTATAATTAAGAATAAATATCTGTAAAATGTTATATTAGTTTCTTTATCTTTTTCTTTTTTTTTCATTTTAGCACCTCTTAATAACTCTATATGTTAATATAAACGAAAAAAGTAATTGTAATTACTTTTTCTTATTTAATATTAATTTTGATTCAACTATAAACCATAATTGTTCTACTGTTAATCCTGATTTTTTTATTTGACTTACATCTAAGAATAAATTTACATGTTTTACTATTACATCTATATTCGAAGGTTTTAAATTATCTTCAGTTAAATTTATATTACTGATTCTACATTTATTTATAATTACTTTAGTTACATTATATTCTTGAAATATAGGAACCGAAGTAATAACTAAATTATTTGGATTACTACTAAATTCATCAAACTTTTTAGTATACTCTAGTAGCTCTTCATATGATTGAGTATTAAATGTATTTTTTAGACCTTTTTTCTTGAAATAGTCAAAACTATAATATAAATTTATAAAATCATCCATTGTTACATAATCATCTAATAATAACTTTGTTTTTTTATAAAATTTATATGAATCGACATTTTTATATAATTCTAGAAGTTGATCTGCTATATTCAATGAATCAACTCTAAGTTGTTTGATAGGTTTTTCTTCTTCTTTCTTCTGAAACATACCCATTATTTTTTTAATTCCAGATTCAGTTATTATATCACCCATAACTGTTTTGTTTATTTTAGATAATTCTTTTTCTAAATTAGATATTTGTTCAACCATTTCTTTTTTAGTTCTTTTGTCTGCATAAGTTTTATACATCTCTTTTGAATATTCTATAAACGGAATGAATTCAACAAAATTTTTATATTCAACTATTATTTGTTTTAATTTTTTTATATCTAAGTATAATTTATCATTTATTAAATTATTTTCATTTGTATCAGAATTTTTCTGAACAACTAATGTGTTATACGCATCAGTATATAACTTACTATCTGAAAAATAATCATTTAAATCTATTTTCTTATCTATTGCTGCGTTTATTATTTCTGGCACACCAGTTACATTTATATTTAATAGTGAAGTATGTTCTGATTTTAATTTTTTTAAACAATCCTCATAATTATTAACACCAGTTTTAGTTTTGTGCTCTTCTTGTAAATTTTCTAAGTGCAATTTTAATTTATTTTTATATTTACCAACTAGTTTTCTGAAATTATAATTAATATGATCTATTATTGCTGGATTAACCCAATAAATTTTTTCGAATATAGGCTCTAGTTTAGTAAATTTTAATTCACTATTTTTTCTTTCTTCTATGAATATATTCATATATTCATTTACATATATAGTTGCATCAAAATCATTAGCAGTTAATGTAATATTAGCGTCTTCAAACTTAATGAATAATTTGTTAATAAGTTTATTCATATCGATAAAACTATAATCTGCATAATGACTTAATTCATAAAACAATGCATCAAATTCTAATTTTTCATAATATGTATTCATTGGATTTAAAATTTTTCTTAGATATTTTAAATCATTTACTACTTTTTCTTTTTGATTGTAACTATCTTTTTCACTACCTTGAGTATCACTTACATCTATAGAATTAGCTTTTATTTCTATATATTTATTTACACCTTTAAGATATTCATTATATTTAGATTGAAAATCCACAATTTTTTCATGTATATTTTTTATATTTGCTTTGTTTTTATCTGGCATTGATTTTAGAATTTCTCTTTTAATATCAATATCATCTTTTATATAATTGTAAAAATTATTCATTAGAATCCTCCTTAATTTCATACTTTGTATTCAATTTAGATAATTCTTCTAAAAAATCGTCAATCATGTAATGTAGATCTACTAATTCTTTATAACTAAGAATTGACAGATCAAAATCAGTTGTGTTTTCCTTTTTATCCATATTATTCTCCCTTTTATTCTATAAATCGTAACCTGCTAAATCTTTGTGTAATACTAAATCTATATTTAATATATCTCCACTTGATTTTGTTTCTAAAGCATCTATATCTTGTCCTTCCAACCATATATACACTCTTACTTTTGTTACACCATGTTCTATTTCAAATAACTGTTCATTTAAATTCCTTATTGTATCTTGAAAAATAAAATGATCGTTATCAAATGGTTGTAAACCATGTCCAGTGTAGTGACTTAAATTTTGACCAGCAGATATTAATGAATATGTAGGTGTGAACACTCCATCAACTAAATCAACACCATAATTCACTGCTTGGTTTATTGAATATTCGTTGTGGTCAGTACTGTAAGGTTCATAAATTACTGATTCACAATTATTTTCACATTCTAAATTTTGTACTACACTTGCTGATGCATTTTTATCACTTGTATGTCCACCTTTACTTATTCCAAGTCGCACTGTATTAAGTAAACTAACCATTTTGTCTTCGGTACCATCTTGTAATTCAATACTAGTACCTTCCCATAAATATAAGTTGTCAGCTTTTGGTGAATTACTTATATTTTTTAAAAATAAATCAAATGCAACAAAGTTTGCATATTCATTATCTTCTGAATACTCTGCAAAATCTAAATATAATTTTTTTTCTGTTTTTGAATATCTTTCTCTATATAATTCAAAGAAAGCAAATTCAAATGTATCCGAATCAGGAATACCTGATGAAGATATAGGAATTAATCCCATACTACTTACCCATTTATTATTATGATCAGGATATGTACTTGAAATACTATTTGTAATTATATTTTCATCAATAGTAACTTCACTTCCATATTCCACTCCATCTAGTGAAATATACAATCCTGTTTCTCTATTTACAGTGATTCTAACGAAATCTACTTTTGCATCTAATGTTGCAGAAAACCAAGCATATGTAGAAACTATTAAGACTACTCCAACAATAAAGGTAAAAAATAATACCATGTTAAATTTTGATGGGGTTTTTTTCATATATTTTTTGTCTTTAGTCTTAGAAATTCTTGATTTATTAGATCCTACATTACTCTTTGTATTACTATATTTTTTCATAAATCACCTCTTATTAATTAAGATTAAAGAGTAACCTTTCGGTTACTCTTTTTTCCTAATCAGATTATTAGTTAAATATAACCATTTTTACTAATATAATTAGTTTTGTAACTTTACTTAACTTATATTATGGTGTTACAACAGTATCATAACCGTTATCTAATGTACCATTAAAGTCAGTTGAAGTTTCGTATTGTTGTTTAGTAAATCCGAAGTTAACTGTTACTTCAGTTCCAAGAACTTCAGCTAAATCCATATTATCTAAATCCATACCTTCAATATATATATATACTCTTAATTTAGTAATACTGTTTGGTGCTAAGAACATGAATGGATTTCTCGCATCACCTTCAGCAGTTTTTTCAGTATCAGTAAATGTATTATATTGTGAAGTATAAGTTGTGCTAGCAGTTTGAGAATTCATTCCATCATAGATATCTACTGCAGATCCTGCAGGGATAGCTGTATGAATTGAATTTGTTGGATAATAATTTCCATCTTCAAATGCTGTACAAGCTGTTCCAACTGAATAACTTGCTGCATTTAATAAGTCAGTAGCACTTGCATTTCTTTGATTACAGTTATCTGCAAACCAAGTTTCTGCATTAGTGTTATGAGCTGTATCATTTGGTTCCCAAATAGTATTTCTATTTGATTGACAAATAGCAGTTACACCAGTACCAGTACCAGCACAATCAATACCTGTAATTAAAGATTGATCAGTAGATGTTCCAGCAACACGTCCTACTTGTAAGAATGCTACTCTTATTGAATTTTCAACTCCAGCAGCAGTTTGATCTGCACTTGCAGAAGCATCTACTACAGCTTCAGAATTGTAAGTTAAGAATATTTCTTCTTCTTGTGTTGGATTATAAGCTTCGAAGTATTGAGTACCTGATGAATTTTTTATGAATAAATCAAATGCTACATATCCTTCATTTTCATCTACATATACCGCAGGTGTTCCAGCTGTTGTGTCAGCAGGTGTTACTACAGTACTGTTATCAATTGCTTCAGATAATACTTTAAATCCTCCAGCTGTTCTAGTGAAACTAGATTTTTCAAATAATGTTAATCTAGATGCAGTTGTATTTACTGTACCAGCACTAGATACTGGAACTAAACCAGTTCCCCAACTATTTGAATGTCCTGTATAAACAGTACTTGCATCTGTAGCATCAAATGTTTCCCAAGTTCCGTTTTCAATATCGATTGTATCACTCCAAGCAACACCATTAAGTGATAATTGTAAATGTTCTATAGCAGATACTTTTACGTTGAATGTGTTAACACCAACTTCTTGTCTTCCTATAAACCATGCGAATGTAGATACAACTAGTACTACTGCGCTTAAGCCCGCAAATACTACGATATTTTGGATTTTTTTACTTTTATTTCTTTTACTTTGCATATCTATTTCCTCCTATCCTATATCTCATCCGAAAGTTGTTGTTTAGTAAATCCGAAGTTAACATTGATTGATTGTCCTAAAGAAGCCCAATCGTAGTTATCAATATCTTGTCCTTCTAACCATACATAAACTCTTACTTTTGTAATACTGTTTGGTGCTAAATACATGAATGCAGGTCTGTCATCTTGATCAGCAACATCGATTGTTGTACCGTCAGCTTCATAAGTAACTCCTGTATTTTTCATAGTATCTGTGAAATAATATCCGATACCAGCTGTATTAGCAGTTCCAGCTATAAATTCATTGTAACTATCTAATAATGTAGTAGTTTTCATATCTAAAATTTTAGGTAATGTAGATCCACTTTCATCAGTAGTAGCTGTATGACCATTAAATGCAGCTCCGTCATATACGTCTACTGCGTCAGTAGAAGCTATATTTCCAGTTACGGCATAAGTTGGTGATGCAGTTCCGTCAACTAATGTTCCACAAGTTCCTGGTGATGCAGCATCATAAGGTCTAGTAGTACAGTTATCTCCATAGAATGTTACAGCATTTGCTGAATGTTTAGCATCATTTGGTTCCCAAATTGCAGCTGGTCTACAAATAGCGTCATCTGAAGCACAGTTTAATCCTGCAGCTGTAGCAGCATCGATATCTCCTGTATCAGGAATTTCTACTCTTGCTATTGAAGCAAATCCTACTCTTACTGAGTTTTCTAATCCATAATTAGCAGTTCCAGCACTTACTACTGAATCTGTAGTTAAATAAATTGCTTCTTCATTTTGAATATCTACATCATCATAATATTGTAATTCTGTAGTATTTTTTATAAATAAATCGAATGCGATATAACCTGGATGTTCAGTAGCTCCATTGTTTGGAACTTGATTAGCCATTAATCTATATCCCCATTCTGTTGATGTTAAGTTTCCTGCTGAATCTAAATCTGTTGATGATAAACTAGCTTTATCATATAAAACTAATCTTGATGCATCAGAATCAATTTGTCCTGATGATGACATTGGAATTAATCCGTAGTGTTCAACTGTTCCTGCACCGTCATCTGATTTAATACCAGTCCATGAATTTGTGTTACCAGTATAAGCACCAGTATTATAATTTCCTTCGTTAATGTCTAAGTTAGTATTAGTAGCTCCGCCTACAGCGTCAACTCCTCCATACCAATCAGTTCCATTAAGAGAAAATTCTAATCCTTGAGTTGGTGCAATGCTAACATTAAATTCACTAACACTTACTTCGTCAAGTGCTATGAACCATGCATATGTTGAAACTATTAAGATAATCGCAGTTAAAGTTGTAACTGCAGCTAAGTTTCTAACACTGTTTTTTCGTTTTGCTTTTTTTTGCATAACTTTTTCTCCTCCTATTTTTCGATGAATTCTGAATTGAATTGCATGTGCATTTTGATTTCGCCGCCAATAATGTTATTAGTACAATCCGGATCTTTTCCTTCAAGCCAAACAACTATTGTATATTTCGTGATATCCCCCGGTTTGAAATCTACGACATGATCAGCAGCAACTAGTTTATCAGAAACAAAAGCAGTTGTATCTGGTTCTGGTTCTCCAGAACTAGCCTGTTTTGCATAGACAATTGGTTCATCATTCTTATAAACTTTAATCCTTACAGCTTCATCAACATTCTTTATAACATCTTCGATTATTATTTCTGAATGATATTCTGTCAACTTATCGCCAATATTTTCGATAAAAAACGTGTATGCTATGTAATTATCGCCATTATGTGACCCCCCGTCACTTTCATGAAGATCATTTGGTAACCAGCTCTCCGTTACGTTATCGAAAACATCGATAGTGTCAGCATATAACTCAGATCTAAAAACTTTGTAATAAGGATCATCATAAATGATTAATCCTCTTTCATGATACAAATTTTCATCCAATGTTATAGTGAAATTTCCACTATTATAAACAAAACCAATAATTAGATACGAAAATATAATTGCGAGTAAAAGTACTACTACAACAAGTTTTGCAACCTTTAATAGTTTTTTATCTCTCCTTATTTTTTCAGCGTCAACAGTAAATTTATTATCCATAATCCTCAATCCTTATAAATATCAATTACTTTTAATAAGTCTACCTTGTATATTGATATCTTATCTATAATACTACTTAATTATATCATAAAGAAAAATCAAGTCAATAAATTTTGTCGAATTTTGTCTAAATATTTTTCTCAATATTATTGCACGTTATTACTTAGTGTAAAATGATGTAAATATTTACATTTTTTTAATATAATTTACACTTTATATATTGCATTTTACACTATATATATATATAATAAAGTTGTGAATGAAAGGGATTAATATGAAAAAGAAATTTAGATTTTTACTTTTAATTATGTTAATGGTCGTCGCGGTAAGTATGATTAGTAATACCTATTCTCGGTATGTTGCTGACACTACAGGTAATGTCGAAATGGCACTTGCTAAATGGCAGATTTTAGTTAATGAAAATGATATTGTTACTAATACTAGTTCATCTATTAACTTTACTCCTATAATTGATGAAAATGTTAATGTTTCTAATGATACTTTAGCACCATCATCTACTGGATATTTCGATATAGATGTTAATCCAAGCAATGTAGATCTTTCATTTAGATACTCTATTAATTTAAATATTAATGGTTCTACTTTACCGGATGTAATGATTTCTAAATATGAAATATTAGATGAAACTAAAGTGAGTGACCCACTTAATATAATAGATATAGAAAATAATTTAATTGAAAATACATTATTATATAATAGTACAATAGAAAATTATAAACATGAAGCGTTTACTATAAGAGTTTACTTCGAATGGTATGAGAATACAGACAACTTAATGGATGATGAAGCTGATACTGCTGCTGGTTTAGATGCAGCTGTTAATGATACTAAATTTACAATGACTGCTTCAATTAATTTTGAACAAATAATATAAATAACAATTTACAATTGTTATTTTTTTTCATAAAAAAATAAGTACTATATAGTACTTATTGCTTCTTTAGTTGCTTCTATTACAGGAACTACTCTACAATTAACATTTTTATTTGTTTTTGTTATTGTAGAATATTCTGCATTTAATTGTTTAAATGAAAAAGCGTTTTCTAAATCATATTCATTTTCTAACCAAATACATGAACTTGATTGTAAATAATCGTATTTTATATTTGAGTATGAATAATAACCTTCATAAGCTATTAATTCATTAATTTCAGTAGTAACTCTATCATTGTAACTTAAATTTCCTATTACAATATCTGACATATTTTCTTTTTTTATTACTGAATTACTTATATCTTTACTTATCACTGACAATATATCTTCTAGTTTAAGCGATCTTCTATTAACTGACCAACTTGATGTAGCATTTGCTAATGATGTATTATAATTACTATAAGTACCAGTTTGATAATTGTTTTTTATATCTGGTAATAAAGTAACTGTTGTATCAGAATTTTTATTATCTAAATCTATTACATTTGTTTTCAAACAAGTAGAACTTACTGAAGTACAACTTTTATTATTAACTACATCAAACAATATTGTTTCTCCAAATATATAATCACCATCTGATGCATCTGGGTCTTTAATATCTTGACTTGCTACAACTAAGAATGATATTTCTATAGGTTTTAGTTGAACATATGTTGAATCATTTAGTAATTTATTTTCTTCTTCAGCAATGAAATTATATGCTTCAAGTCCCCAGTAACTATCTAATTTATCATTACCTGAATCAAGTGGCCAAGTAATTGTTACATCAAATGTACTTTTACCGGTTCTTTCAGTTAAATAATTATTACTCAATGACACATTAATTTTAAATGGATAGTTATGAGATAATGAGTCTTGCACTTCTTCAGCTGTTAATACATCACTTACTACGTAATTATCTATGTTAAGTATTCTTGCTTCGTCTATTTCAATTCCTAATATTGCACTACTATCTCCATAATTGTTTATGTCAATTGTTTCAGTTATTGGATCCATACCAGGATATATTTCATCAGTAGTAACTACTATTGAGTTTGTAACTACCGTGTCTTCATCTTTAAATTCAACATTCCATGATCTTACATCAACAGATGCTTTAGTATTTACAAAGTTTCCATAAGTAAACCAAGCATATGTAAAGGACATAAATGATATTACTAACAAAATTAATATCACAATTCTAAATTTTTTTATATGTTTTTTCATTTATTGTTCCTTCCGTCTATTAGTATTTATCTTCTACGTCTTTCTTCTTCTTTTTCTAACATTTTAATTATTATTTCATATCCTACATATGCTAATATTGGTAAAAATATAAATAAATACATCCCCCACGGTTGACTTACAATACCATATATAGCAGATAAAATTATTGATTTGTATATAACTACTCCATATACTTGACTCTCATGAACTATTGGATCTTCAACTGAGTTTGCTATACCTTTAGTTCTGAACATAAATTCATCATTTTCATCTTTTTCTATTCCAATAACTTCATGAGTTATTACTTTATCTTTGAATGAACCTTCTGCTCCTAAGTAACTAATTGAGTCACCTATTTCTATATTTTCTGGATTAGTTTCTTTACTGATTAATATATTACCTATTTCATATTTAGGTTCCATACTACCAGTTAAAACACTGAACATTCTAAAATTAAAGAATGAAAATTCATTATTAGTAAATCTTTGTAGTATTACACTCATTACGAATGCAATAATAATGATACCTATTATTACTTTAAAAGCAATTCCGCATATTTTAAAAATTTTGTTATTTTTCATTTTATGTATTACAAGTATTCTTGTACCCTTTCTAAATATTCATCCATTGCACTTTTAAATTTCTTTTTAATATCAGTATTTGCAATAGCATTTCTGTCGCCAGAATCACCTTTATTATTCCCTAAATGTTCACTAATAAGTTTTAATATTTCATCATCTGTAATTTTAAAACCACATTTTCTTAGTAAATCTATTAATCTGCCTATCTCTTCGTTTATTAATGAAAAAGCAAATTCGTTTAATTTTTCTTTTTGTTCTTTTTTTGTTTTACTAACTGACTCTAGTACATAATAATTCACTAAAAATGAATGATCAAGTAATCCGTTTAGTAAATCGTTACCATCAGTATCTAATCCATTATTTTTATTATTAGCGTTTTCATCATAATTGTATAAAAAATTCCATAAATTTACCGCTACTTGAAAGTTAGGATTTTTAAGTATTATATTTGTTTTTTTAATCGGCGGATTAATCAGTTTAACATGAGCTTTTTCGAGTTCTTTAATTAACTGACTTCTATTCCAAGATGACATATAATCTTTAACTCTTTTAATTCTTTCTCTTACTCTTTTTATTTCTTCTTGTAACTTTTTATCTATTCCGGAATTTGAAACATCTGTAGCTTTAATAATAAGTTCTACATTTATGTCTTCTGATCCTATTCTAGTATCAGCGGCATATTCCATTTTCCTTGATCTATCTATTAAAAGTTCATCTAACTCTTTTTCTTTTTTTAAGACAAATCTTGTTAAGAAAAACAATAGTGTATAAAGAAACCTATTTTCATATATGTTATAGGTTTCTTCACTTTTTACATTAAGAATTTTATTAACTCTTATATCAGTTGTTTTATTATTATAATCATCTATATAAAATGTATGTCTAGCTAAGTCTTGAACACTTTCAGATGTTATTTTTTTAGCTTTTTCAATTATTTCAACTTCTGGATCATTAATCAATATAAGTTTTGGATTTCTAACAACGTTATCTATGTATGGACAAGCATCTTCGACTATATCTAACCAATCAAAAGTTATTGAATCTCCATTTATCTTTGCTTTATAATGCATTTTTGATGATAATTTATTAAAAAATTCTTTATTATTTTTTTTAATTTCATCACTAGCTTCCTTGTTAATAAGATCAGCCATATATAATCACACCCTTCTTATATTGATTTTTTGATATATTCTACAAATTCAATACATTCTTTCATAACACCTTTACCACATTCTTTATTTAAGAATGATATGAAAGGATCTAATTCATCACGTATAAACGCAATATTTAATTGTTCAAATTTTCTTAATATTTTTCTAGCAATAAAGTAATCTATTGCTTCCATTTCGTCCCCACCACATGCTACATACACAGGTGTAAATGTTTTTAATTGTTTCATAATACGGTTACCAAACGCTATTCTGAAATGATTTATAACATATTCATCTATATGAGCAAGCTTAGTCAACGCATCTTCACTAACAACAACATTTTTTAAAGCTTCTTCAAATAGTTGTTCTAAATATGATGAGTTCATTTTAACTGCTTCTTGATGACGACATTCAAATGGTTCAATCTTTTTATTAATATCAATAGGTATTGCTCTATCATAAACTTTATCTGTTACCATATATGTTGAATCATCGTTGTTTATTGTTCCTATGTACCAAAGGTTACCTGGTAATTGAATTTTTCCATTAACTATACGTTTAGGATCTTGAGGCCAACCACTAGTAACTAGTTCCACTATCCATTCATCTCTAACTGGAATTTCTAGTATTGATAACATTTCTGCAAAATAATACTCTACTCTGGCAATATTCATTTCATCTAAGATGATTGTATGAACATTATCATCATATCCAGCTGCATAAATTTCACCTAAAGCATCTGTTTCAGTAAATTTCTTTGTAAATTCGTTGAAATATCCAAAAAATTCTGTTTTATCTTTCCATGATGGTTGTACTGATGATACTACTGAATCATTAGCAACAAATTTACCCCAAGCATAAGCAAGTGATGTTTTACCTGTTCCTGAAATACCTTGTAGTATTATTAATCTAGAACTTGCAAGACCTGCTATAAATACTCTTAATAATGATGGTTCATAATATAGTTTTAATTCACTTGCAGCAAAGCATCTTAAATTATCTATTAATTCTTCTAATGTAAAATTATTATTATAATTTTCTACTGTGTAATCAGCAAAATTTTCATCAATTAATTCTAGTTTAGGGAATCTATGAGCATTTTCTTTTGTTTCTTCATCAACTTCTTCATCTGGATTTGCATCTGGATCATTTTCATCTTCTGGGTTAAGTCCTAATTGTGAAACTTTCATTGCCATTAATTCTGCATTTTCTTTCATTAATTTTCTAACTTGATTATTTAATTTATCTATTTCTTCAAGCATTGATTCATTACTAACTTTATGTGTCTTATTTCTAATAAATCTTTTAACATATATAAATATGATAAAACCTATTAGACCTAAGAATAATACTACGATAGCAATTGCGAAAGCTACAAACAGCCACTCAGGGCCATCAAAGTTTTCGCTATAATTGTCTACTATATTTACATATTCTGCTACGTTAAACAGTTGAAAAAAACCATCCCAAATTGATTTTAATCCTTCCATAAAAACATCAATAAACTCGAAAAAAAATCTTATAAATGTATTCATTATCTTCCATCCTCTACTACTTCTATTTTATTTGATATATCGTCTTTAATAATTTTGTCTTTAAAATTATTTAAAACTACTTTCTCTATATCAACTATTCCCTTAACTTCTTTATCTATATAAATTTGTTCAGCAATAGCTAAATATAGTTTATTTTTACTTGCAAATTTAGTTTGACTATTTATATAAATTGAAATTCTAAATCCTGCTTTTCTAAATCTTTTTATCATTGCATTATGTTTCATAAATTCATCATACTCAATTAAGAATATAATGTTTTTCTTAGCATATTCTTCATTATTTTGTTTTAATAATCTTTCAAATTTACTTTCTTTAGCACATAATGAACTTGGTACTAATACTATGTATTCATTAGTAAAGTCACCATCAATCATATCTGTTACTAATTTTGCTTGCAATAATGTTAACAATACATTTAATTTATCTTCTGCTACTATTCCTTCTTGATATGTTCTATCTACTACGAAGTCACTATAAACTTGACTAAAACTTATATTATGTTTTAAATTTAATAAATATTTGTTTTTATCTACTTTTAATTGGTTGTATTTTATTTCAAATACTTCTGTATTTAATTTTTCTACAAAATATTTTGATGCACTTCGATGTGCTTTTTGTATGTGAATTACATCTTTACATAATGATTCAATACTTTCATGTTCTAGGTTATATTCAGTTATATATTTTATTATTTCTTTAGCATATAGCATTCTTTTACTTTTCATATCTTTGTTTATATCTACTAAGTATTCTAATTTTGCTATTAATGTCATCATATTTGCATATTTTTTAACTTTATCTGAATAACTTTTATCATTTCCTAGATAATTTTTAGTTATTTTTTCTGAATCTTCTTCAATTGCAAATCCAATTCTAGTTAATACTTTTCTAACTCTTAATTTAATATTTTTAGAAAATCCATTACGTTCATTTATTACATCCATTTTATTGTCAGTTATATAAATATTTTTCTTTTGTGTTGTTTTTTTATTATCTAAGTTCGCAACATTTTCACTATATATATTAAAATATTTTGATTCTATATAAGATTTTATTAACATTTTTTTAATTGATGCTTCATTAACTAATAGTTTATTTTCTCCAATTATTGCATCTATTACTGAATTTAATTCTTCTTCTTTTATAGCCATTCCTCTAGCTATTATATTTTTACTTTTTTTATGTTCTGGTTTGTTAAAAATCATTTCTAATTTTAATTTAGATTCTTCGTCATCATCTTCAGTTGTAGATTTTTCTTCTGGTTCTTCCATCATTTCTTCTAATTGACCTTTAGTAATTTCTTCAATTTCATCTTCTACTTCTTCAATAATTTTTTCTTCTTCAACTTTTTCAACTGATTCTACTTCAGCTTTTGCTTTTTGTTCTTCAATAAACGCTATATCTTCATCATTATCATCTACCGAAATAATTCTAAAGAACATTGTTTTACTTAAATCTTCTTCTTTATCTGCAAACGAATCTTCTTTTTTGTCTGCTTCTATTTCCTCATTTTCGTCTTCATTTTCATCTTCATCGTATAATTGACTATTTTTATAATTTTCAACTTTTTCTGCATAGTCACTTATTTTTGGTTGCGTTCCAATATTTTCGAATGATTTAACTTTTACTTCATTATCGTTATCATCATCGAATAAAGCAGGTTTTTCTTTTACTTTTTCTTTGAATAAACTATTTTTTATTTCACTTACTACCCTTTTTATTTTATAAAACACCTTACTATTACCTCCTTTTTTATTGTAATTTAAATTATATATATATACTATACCTATCAATATTATTAATATATATGGGTTTAGTATTGTCATTCTAAATAATCCAAAGAAAGGTATTATTCCAACTACTTCGCCTATTATTTGTTCTTTTACTATTGGGTCATCTTCACCGCTATTGGCGTCACCTTTTGTTATAAATGTGTCATTATATTGTTCTATTATTCTATGAGTTATAAAATTATCTCCTTGACTAAAAGTAACAATATCATTTGGTTTATAATCTGTTTGACTTTTAATAATTATCCAGTCACCAGCACTTATTTCATCTTCCATGCTACCTGTTTGTACTTCAAATAATGTATATCCAAAGAAACTAGAATAACTATTTCCTAAAATTTTTACTTGAACCATATTATAAAGTGATATTAATAAAATAATTCCGAAGATAAATATTAATATATCTAGTAATATGTTTGTTATTTTTCCCACAACGCTAGTTTTATTACTGCCAACCATACAATACCTTCCTATTCTATTTTTATACTATACTAATTTTAACATAGTCGACAAATTATTACAATAAATTTGTTTCATGTTTTTCAATTTTTTTCGATAAAAAAAATAGAATAAAATTATTCTATTTAATCTTCGTCTCCATATTTAATTTCTACTATTAAAGCATAAATTTGATATATAAATAATAAGAAACAAGGAACTACTATTATAAAGAAGAATACCCATGTTGATTGAAGTATATTTAAATATGTTCCTAACCCTGATAAAACTTCAGTTCCTTCACCTACGATGAATTTTTCTGTGTAGTTTACACCACTTTCAATAGCAATTGCTCCGTCAGATTCATAAACACTTCCAACATTGGCTATATCGATATCAACATCACCTTCTGTATCAACTGTATATACAAATACTTCATCACCAACACTTATATCTTTAACTCTTTTTTTCTCTACAAGAACTAAGTCACCTTTTTCATATTTTTCATTATTTACTTCATCTTTAACTATTATTAAAGACACATCTTCAAATTCCGTAACACCATAGTCATTTTTATTTAAAAGTAATATTGACATCCCTATTGCAAAAGCAAAGAATACAATAATTAATAACCATACAAATATTTTTTTTATTACCTTCATAATTTACCACCTATCATAAAAATAATATCATAATATTTTTAGTTAGACAATATAAAATTATTACTTTACATTTCATTAGGTATTTTTATTACTAAAAGATCTAATAATTCTTTAATGTATTTATTTGTTAGGTTTAAAACAAATAGCCAGTCATTTAAATTTTGATCATTTTTTACATTACTTAAATAATTATGTTGATAGAATATATTAGCTTCACTACACAATGTATATACATAATCTGCTATATAGTTAGGTTTTCTTTCTATATAACTAATTTCTAGCGCTTTACCTATTTCTAATAATTTAAGTCTTAAATTTCTATCATATACATTATATATTTCATCAGATAATTCTTCATCTATTTTGTATTCATTTAATACTTTATTAATTCTTAGATAAGTATATAACAGATATGGACCTGTTTTACCATTTACTTCAGAAAATTTATTTAGATCAAATATATAATCTTTATCTCTTGAATTTTGTAAATCTGCAAATTTTAATATTGAATTAACTATTATATCTAAATCATTTTTATCTAAATTCTTATTTTCTTCTCTTTTTCCAACGAATATATCTTTAGCATCACTAAATAAATCCATTAATTTAGGTGTATCTCCACTTCTAGTTTTAAAAGGTTTGTTATCATCACCATTAACTGTTCCGTATCCTAGATGTTCTAAATTTTCTATTTCAAAAAGATAAGATTTTTCACATGTTCTAAATACTTGTTTAAAATGAAGCGCTTGTCTTAAATCTGTAACATATAATATTTTATTTGGATTAAATTCATATTTTCTTTGAACTATTGTTGCTAAATCTGTTGATCCATATAAGTAGCCTCCATCACTTTTTCTATATATAAGCGGAGGTAATTCTACTTTGTCTTCTTTTTTGTAAATATCTACTACTAAAGCACCTTCTGATTCTTCTAGTACATCTTCTAATATTTTAGTTGTTCTATCTAAATACTTAATTGAATCCATTTCCCCGTACCAATAGTCAAAACTTACATCTAAATAATCATAATTATTTTTTATCTCTTTAACTGAAACTTCTGATATTTTTTTCCATATATTGTAATATTCTTCGTTACCATCTTGTAAATCTTTAGTAATTTTAGCACATTTAGCTTTTAGCTCATCATCTTCTTTGCAGGCTTTACTCATTTTTGGATATATTACATTTAAATAATCTAAAGTAATATTTTCAAGTGATATATTACTATTTAAAATATCATATATTACTTGTCCTATTTGAAGACCTACATCACCCAAATGAACATCAGAAATAACATCTTGATTAAAGTATTTTAATATTCTTTTAATTGATTCACCTACTATAGCAGTTCTCATATGACCTACATGTAATGGTTTAGCAACATTAGGTCCTCCGTAATCTATAACTATTTTTTCTTTATCTGGTAATTTAATACTGTTTTTAATATCTTTATTAAATATTTTTAAATATTTATTTATATATTCATCACTTAAAGTAAAATTTATAAATCCTGGTGGACAAAATTCTACTTTTTTAAAATATTTGTTTATCTCATTTTCTGAATTTATTGCTTCGACTAATTTATTACCTATGTTAATTGGACTATCTTTATATTCCTTAGCAAGTTTAAATACATCATTACACTGCATATCACATAATTCTGGTCTATCTGATTTACTTATTGTTACATCTATTTCATATCCATTTTTCTTAAATATTTCACTAACTTTATTTACTAGTTCATTAATATACATTTTTATCTCTCCTTAAATAAAAAAATCCAACTATATATATAAGGACGATTATTAACCGCGGTACCACCTTATTTATAGTTGGATATACTATCTCTTTAATTTTAACGCTTTTAAAGCGGACTATCAGTCTGCTGAAAAGATTCTATTTCATAAATATTAATGTTTATTCACACCACCCATAAACTCACTGTATATTAATTATTTATTACTTTTTCTTTTCTTGGCATTTACAAACATATTATATCATTTAAATGTTTAATTTACAATATATTCTTACCTCTTAATATTGTTTGAATATTTCTAATCATATAATCCAAAAGATTCGCTTTTTCTATATCTTCTTTTATTATTAAATCTACTGTATCAACTACATTACCCTCATTATCTATAACATCCGCAGTACCTATTACTTCATTTGTTTTAAGTGGAGCACTTACTTCATCTATATTAATAATAAATTCATAAGATTTATTGTCTTCAGTAATCTTTTGCAATTCAGTAGCATCTTCTTTTAAATATACATCCACTGTTTCTTGTTTTCCATTTAAAACTTTAATAGTACCTATTTTTTCACTTGAATCTTTTATCTTGAACAACTTGTATGTATTAAATCCATAATTAAGTAATTCTACAGTGTCACTACTTCTATTTTCTGATGTATCACTACCCATAACAACACTAATTAATCTTAAATCATTCTTAAGAGCAGTTGATGTTAAACAATAACCTGCTAAGTCTGTATATCCAGTTTTTAGACCATCTAAGCCTGGATAGTATCTTAAAAGTTTGTTGGTATTAACTAACCAAGTTTTAGAACCATCATTTTTTGTTAAATATTCTTCATATATACTTGTATAATTTAATATATCTTCATAATTTAGTAATTCCTTGGCAAGTAAACTCATATCATATGCACTTGAATAATGACCATCTTCATCTAATCCATGAGGATTTTTAAACGAAGTATTTTTACATCCAATCTCTGAACATTTATCATTCATCATTTTTACAAAGTTATCTACAGTACCTCCTACTTTTTCCGCTAAAGCTACTACTGCATCATTACCACTTGCTATCGCTACACCTTTCAAAAGTTCTGAAACTTTATACGTTTCACCCTCTTGCAAAAATATTTGACTTCCACCCATGCTTGAAGCTTCTTTACTAATAATAACATCTTCATCTAATGATATTTTATTTTCGTCAATTGCTTCCATTATAAGAAGCATGCTTGCTATTTTTGTCATTGATGCTGGAGATAATTCTTCAAATTCATTCTTACTAAATAATACTTCACCACTTGATGCGTCAATTAATATAGCACTTTTTGAATTAGTTGCTAAATTTTCTTCAGCATTACATATAGTTATAAAACTTAAAAATATTATTATTGTTAATATTATTTTTTTCATACAACACCTCAATATAATTTTATGTACTTAGTATTTTTTTATAACAATAAAATATCCTTTATTATTTCTTTAAAATTCATAGTTTCACTTGCTTTAACTAAAATATTCATTATATTCATCTATTTTTATATGTGATTTTATTGTAAATAACATACCTCTTTTTTCTATTGTGTATACCATATTTATGTGTTAAAATATCCCTAGTTTATTTAAAATAAAATTAAAGGAGTTTTGATTATGGATTATTCATATAAATTTTCAATTATTATTGCAGTTTATAACACTGAAAGTTATATAGCTGAAACTTTGGATTCAATTATAAATCAATCAATGAATTTTGAAAAGCACGTAGAAATTATATTAGTAAATGATGGGTCAACTGATAACAGCGAAAAAATATGTAAAGAATACGTTTCTAAGTATAAAAACAATATAAAATACTTTTACAAAGCTAATGGTGGTGTTTCAACTGCTAGAAATTTAGGGATTAGTAAAGCTAAAGGTAAATATTTTAATTTTCTTGATTCTGATGATCTACTTCATCCTAAGGCTTTACAAGTAGTGTATGATTTTTTCGAAATGAATAAGTATGAAATAGATATGGTTACACTTCCAATATCTTTATTCGAAAGAGAAACTGGGCTATATACTAGATATGCAAAATTTAATAACACTAGTTATATTGTAGATTTAGAATTAAATCCACAAAATTATGTATTTTCTTGTGCAGCTAGTTTTTACAAAAGAATTTTATTTAAAGAATTTAAATTCAATACTAATTTAAAAACTGCTGAAGATTTATACTTAAATACGAAAATATTTATGAATAATCCTAAATTCGGTATAATATCTGCTGATGAAGCAGTATATTATTATAGAAAAAGAATTGAGGAAAATTCTATTACTAATTCAAATGAGTATGGAGATGATTGGTTTACTTATGTATTTGATTATCTATATAAGGGAATTATGAAGCATTTGAAAAATTCAAAACAAAAAATACCCACTTTTATTAAATATATTTTATTATATAATGTAGAAAAAAGAATAAGCATGCCTCACTTTATAGAAAAGAAAGCTTTACAGAATTTCTTTAAAATATCTGAAAATATATTAAGTAATGTTGATGATGATATTATACTTAATTATGAAACAAAAGATTATTTTAGTACAGCTTTATTATTTATGATTAAATATAAAGAATATAATGTTTCGAAATGTTTTAAAGTTGATAAAGATTATAATTTAGTAAAAAATCGA
Organism: uncultured Muribaculaceae bacterium; assembly: GCA_964372145.1. GTDB lineage: Bacteria > Bacillota_I > Bacilli_A > RF39 > UBA660 > CAKOSP01. The sequence goes on from CAYJPM010000002.1 coordinate 34,061, forward strand.
AAACCTTTAATTAATTTAAATAATTACAAATTTAGAGTAAGTTCAATTAAATTTGATGAAAATAATCTTATATTAGAAGGGTTTATAAACGATATAATACCTGATAATTTTAAAATGTTCTATGTCAACTCAAACGGATTTAATGAAATAATTAAAACTAAATCTACAAATAATTTTTTACAGATAAGATTCTTTGATATTATCGTTGGACAAGCATATAATTTAAAAGCAGTTATTCCATTTACAAAAATAGGAAATACACTAATAAATATTTGTATAAACAACTATAACATTCCCATTGAAATAGATAATGCTTATAATGAAGAAAGTTTAAAACATGAACAATTGGTAACACATAATAATAAAGATTATATGATTAAAATTATTGATTCTATGATTACTGTAGAATAACAAATTAAAAAAACTTATTATCAACATTTAATAAGTTTTTTTATGATTTCTTCATCAGAAACATTTAATTTACACCAATCATAAATTTTTTTATAATCTTCATCACTAACATTGGGAGATTTTAAATAATATTTAACTGTTAATTCAACTTGGTTATTAAACCAATCATCATTTACAAATTCATTATCTTTTATTTCCATATATAAATTCTTTTTTTCAATTAAATTTTCAATAATAAAATCACTTGTCAAATTAAACGAAAGATTATTATTATGAATTCTATAAATTCCTATTATATCTTTTATTACATATGCATTACCACATAGTAATGCTTTTAAATATATAGTTGAATCATTCATCATATCTAATTCTTTAAATCCTATATCATCTAAATCTGATTTTCGAAATACACTTGTAAATGAAGAATTGCTCTTCATATATTTTGTTTGAAAATTATTGATATACTCTGTATTATTAATTTCATTTTCTATATTCATTTTTTTAAATGTATATGAATTATCGCTTTCTATTTTTATAAAAGAGTTACTACTAACAAATGAAATATTTTTGTTTTTGTTTAAAACATCTACACTTTTATTAAAAAAATCGTTATCAATATATAAATCATCATCATCACAAAATATTACATATTCCCCTGTAGCTTTTAAATAACCAGTTTTTCTTGTTAATCCTGCACCTTTACCCACTTCATTTATAATATAAATAATATTTAATACTGGATTGTTCTTAATATATTCATTAACCATCTCTGTTGTATTGTCAGCCGAGTTATCATTTACTATTATTATTTCTACATTTTTGTATTTTTGATTTTTAATACTATCTAATGTTTCAATTAACATTTTAGATCGATTATATGTTGGGATGATAACACTTATTTTATTATCATGATCAAATGTTATACAATCATTTTTCATATTTTTATTCATTGTTAAACCTGAATAATCACAAAAATTCATTACTGCTTGTTTAGAAATATATCTGTTTTTAAATAATTCATATAAAAAATCACTGTTTATATTTTTCACTTTGTCCATAATAACCTCATTTCTTTTTTAGAATATCATAATTATATTTTTATGTCTATATTTTATTTACTATTAAAATTGACTTTTGATTTATAATAACATATACTAGTAATGTTTTAAAGAAAAAGGAGTTAATATATGAAAAAAATAATGTTATTTGCTTACACTAGAACTAATTTAGGAGATGATTTATTCGTCTTGAAGTTATTAAAAAAATATCCTGATACACAATTTTATATTCAAATACCTGATGAAAAATATTCACTATTTTTAAATAACTGTAAAAATATTATTATTTTAAAAGAAGAAAGAAATTTAGAAGCTATTAATATTCAAAATTATGATGCATTTATATACATTGTTGGATCTGTATTTAGAGAAAATATCGGAGGTATGAAAAAAATAAAAGAATTTAATGATTTTGCTGATCGATGTAATAATCATAATGTCCCTTTTATTTATATAAGTTGCAACTTTGATAATAAATTTTCTAATGAATATTTTAAAGAATGTGAAAATTTATTTAAGAAATGCACTGATATTTGTTTTAGGGATTCACATTCTTATAATCTATTTAAACACATTAAATCTGTTAGATATGCACCTGATGTTATATTATCTTATGATATTGTAAAAAATAAGACAAAAAAAAATACTGTTGGTATTTCTGTAATTGATTTAAATATAAGACCGGAATTTCTTAGTTTAAGAGATAGATATATCAATTTTATTGTTCACAATATTAACCATTATGTTAATAACGGATACGACGTTTATTTATTTTCTTTTTGTGAATATGAAGGAGATGAAGCTGCAATAAACACTATTTATGATACTGTTAATAGTAATATAAAAAATAATGTGAACAAAATTTTTTACAATGGAAATGTTGACGAATTTTTGAATATTTTTACTTCAATGGAAAATATGATATGTCAAAGATTTCATTCCATGATTTTATCTATTATATCTGAACAGAAACATGTTGTTGTTCCTTACAGTAAAAAAATCAATCATGTAATTGATGATTTAAATTTAAATAATAATATTTGTGATTTAGATAATATTTCAGATAACTTACTTATAAACTTATCTAGTTTTAAATTAATCGATAATACAGAAGTCAAAAAATTAAATTACCATGCTAATGAACAAATTAAAATAGTTGATGAACTTATTAATCAATAAAAAAATGTGACTTTAATCACATTTTTTTATTTTAGTTTTTCAGTTCCTTTGATTCCAAAAAATCTTTTGATGTTTTCAATAATTTTTTTCATATTTCTTCACCTCTGTTAAAATATATGAAATAGATTATTTATTATAACTTATTTAATTCATCTTTTATTTTGTTTATATCATTTAATAATAATATTTTGTTTATTTTTTCTTTTAAATATAGATATTTTAAAGTATTTTCATACTCTTCTAATTTTTCTTCTGTTTGATTTATAGATTTCGAAACAAATGCTCTTGAAACTTTTTTAATATCAGCTATTTCTTGTAAACTTAGATTTTCTTCATAGTAAAGTTTAAATATTTCTTTTTGATTATCAGTAAATAAATTACCATATATATCAAATAATTGATTAAAATATATTAATTTATCCATATTACATCATATCCTTAAATAAACCATATATATAATTTTCAATATCAAATGTTTTTAAATCTGTCATTTTTTCTCCTAATCCGATAAACTTAACCGGTATATTTACCTTTTCTTTTATAGCAAGCACTATACCACCTTTAGCAGTTCCATCTAATTTAGTAAGCACCATTCCTGTTATATTTGTTATTTCTTTAAAGTTTTCAGCTTGCATAATACCATTTTGTCCAGTAGATGCATCTATTACTAATAAAGTTTCATGTGGTGCATTATCTATTTCATTACCTATAACTTTATTTATTTTTTCTAGTTCTTTCATTAGATTTACTTTATTTTGTAATCTACCTGCAGTATCTATAAGTATAATATCTGATTTAATTTCTTTACCATATTTAAGACCATCATATATAACACTTGCTGGATCACTGTTTTCTTTTCCATAAAAGTCTGATTTAGTTCTTTCAGACCACACTTTAAGTTGTTCAGTTGCTCCTGCTCTAAATGTATCTCCTGCGATAAGTAGAACTTTTTTATTGTCACTAACATACTTATGAGCTAATTTTGCAATAGAGGTTGTTTTCCCTACTCCGTTAACTCCTACTACTAAAATAACAGTCGGTCCATTTTCTTGAATATTTATTTTATCTGTTAATGTATCATTATTAACATATATAATGAATAATTCATCTACTATGATTTCTTTTAGATATTCTACGTCAGTAATTTTTTCTTTTTTTACTCTATCTCTTAATTTATCTAAAAAATCCATAACTGTATTAACACCAATATCAGCCATAATTAAAATATTTTCTAATTCTTCAAAATATTCTTCAGTTATTTTTTTATGTGTTTTACCTAAATTAATTAACTTAGAAGTGAATTCTTCTCTTGTTTTTTCTAATCCTTCTTCATAAATTTTTAATTCTTCTTTTTCTTCTTTTGTTTCTTTCTTGTTAATAAAACTTTTAATCTTATCAAATAATCCCATGATTAATCACCTTTTTCTATTATAAGTTATCTTAATTAATATTGCTACTATTAATTATCAAAATTCCAAATTCCTAATTGTCCCTTCGCTTTTATCGGTTTAATAACTTCAATGTTATCAAATACAAAACCATACCTTCCTACTTCATATCTACCACATATGTACTCTTTTATATTTGTATTTTTCAAATTAATAATATATTCTTCTGTAAATTCTATGCAATCTACTAAGTTGGCTTTACATAATATATACCCAGGATTGAATTCTAAATTTTCAATAACATCAAAAAAATCTTTATCTTTTCTTTTTAAATTATCTTTTGTTAAACTAGCATGAATATATATTTCACCACGATATTTAGTTTTCCAACTTCTTGTTTCTATTTTTTTAATTCCACTTTTTATTAGCGTTGCAAATGGTTCTTTTATACTTATAACTTTCATAAATAACTCCATATTAAGTATAACAAACATTCGTGTAATAGACAAATAATATAAAGTATGTTATAATTAGTGCATCCAAAAACTTTATATTTTAGATTTTAAGAAAGAAGGAAATTATGAAAAATAATAGCGCTACGTCTATTGTAGCTTTAGGTGGCCTTGGTGAGGTCGGAAAAAACATGTATGTGGTAACACATGAAGAAGAAATAGTAATTATTGATGCTGGAGTTATGTTTCCAGAAGATGAATTACTTGGTATAGATTATGTTATTCAAGACATAACTTATTTAAGAAAAAATAAAGATAAAATTAAAGGATTAATTATAACACATGGTCATGAAGATCATATAGGTGGAATTTCATTTTTACTTAACGCTATTGAGATACCAAATATTTGGGCTCCAAAAATAGCAATTGACTTAATGAAAAAGAAATTAGATGAAAAACATATTAGATATGAAAATTTCGTTGAAATAAATAAGGATTTAACTGTAGAAACAAAATACTTTAAATTTAATTTTATTAATACTACTCACTCTATTCCTGATTCATTTGCTATAGTTGTAAAAACTCCGAATGGAACAATATTTGAAACAGGAGATTTTAAATTTGATTTAACTCCAATTGGTCCAATGGCAGATTTACATAAAATGGCTGAAGCTGGTACTAAAGGAGTTACACTTTTATTAAGTGATTCTACTAACGCTTTATCTGAAGGTTTTTCAAAAAGTGAAAGTACTGTTGATGAAACTTTAAATGATATCATAGGAAAACATTTAGGAAGAGTTATTATTGCAACATTTGCATCAAATATATTTAGATTAAAACATATTATTGAAACATGTAAAACATATAATCGTAAAATTATAGTTTTTGGTAGAAGCATGGAAAATAATATAGAATTATCTTTACAAAATGGTTTATTAAATGATAGATCAATGTTTATTAACGCTAATGAAGCTAAAAGTTTAAAAAGTCATGAGATATGTATATTATGTACTGGTTCTCAAGGTGAACCACTAGCAGCTTTATCTAGAATTGCTAATGGATCTCATAAACAAATATCTTTAATTCCTGATGATTTAGTAGTATTTTCATCAAGTCCTATTCCTGGGAATTCTAATAGTATTAATAAAATTATTAATAAATTATATTTAAGAGGTGTAAGAGTATTTACTAATTCAGAATTTTCTGACATACATACATCAGGACATGGTAAAATTGAAGAATTAAAATTAATGCTTAGACTTATTAAACCAAAATATTTTATGCCAATGCATGGTGAATACAGAATGCTTAAAGCACATGGTGAGATTGCCGAAGAAATTGGTATACCAAACGAAAATATATTTATTTGTAAGAATGGTGATACTATTGAACTTAAAAATGGTATAGTTACTAGAGGTTCTAGAGTTCAAGCTGGAGATGTTTACGTTGATGGTTCTAGAATTGGTGATATTGGTGGAGTTGTTATTAAAGATAGAAAACTTATGAGTCAAGATGGTATTTTGATATCTATCTTAAATATAAATGTTAATACGAAAAAATTATTACTTAAACCAAATGTAACTGCTAGAGGATTTGTTCTTGTTAATGAAAATTTAGATTTAATGAGAAAAATAGAAGAAAAAATCACTATTATAGTTAATGAATTTTTATCTAAATCCCCTTACAGTTATACTGATTTAAAAAATCAAATAATTTTAGAATTATTACCGTTTATAACAAATTTAACTGGTAGACACCCAATTATATTACCTGTTATTATGGAAGTTAAATAATATTAACTTCTTTTTTTGTGCAATAAAAAAAGAAGCATTATTTTGCTTCTTCTAAGACTCTTGTTTCTCTTATAACATTTATTTTAACTGTACCAGGATATTGCATTTCTTTTTCAATTCTTTCTTTAATATCTCTAGCTATTTTATAAGTATTGGCATCATCTACTTCACCAGGTTTAACCATTACTCTAAGTTCTCTACCTGCTTGCATAGCGTATGTTTTTTCAACACCGTCGTACGAATTACCTATTTCTTCAAGTTGCTCTAAACGTTTAATATAGTTTTCTAATGAATCATTTCTAGCTCCAGGTCTTGCTGCTGATAATGTATCTGCAATTGCTACTAAAACTGAAATAACACTTTTTGCTTCTTCATCACCATGATGAGATGCAATTGAATTAATTACTACATCATGCTCTTTATATTTCTTGGCAAATGATGCACCAATTTCAACATGAGAACCTTCAATTTCAAAATCTATTGCTTTACCTAAATCATGCATTAAACCAGCTCTTTTTGCTAAGTGAACATTTTCTCCTAGTTCGCTAGCCATTAATCCAGTAAGGTTTGCTACTTCAATTGAATGAGTTAAGGCATTTTGACCATAACTTGTTCTGAAATGTAACTTACCAATTAAAGTTATTATTTCTGGATCTACTTTTGTAATACCTAAATCTGTAACTGTTTTGTTACCTATTTCAATAATTTTCGAATTAAAATCATTTGAAACTTTTTCATATATTTCTTCAATTCTCGATGGATGAATCCTTCCATCTTTAATAAGTGTTTCAATAGTGATTTTCGCTATCTCTCTGCGTAAAGGATCAAAAGATGATATAACTATAAATTCAGGTGTATCATCTATTATTAAATCTACTCCTGTTATTGATTCAATAGTTCTAATATTTCTTCCTTCTCTTCCTATTAATCTACCTTTCATATCATCACTTGGTAAATTTATAGTACTAACAGTTTGTTCATTTACTACGTCGTCTGCATATCTTTCCATAGAACTAACGATTAATTGTTTTGCTTTTTCGTTAGCTTCTAATTTTGCTTTACTTTCTTCAGAACGTATAAATTCTGCGATTTCAAGTGACATGTTTTTTTCAACAATGTCCATTATTTTGTCTTTTGCTTTTTCTTTGCTTAAACCTGAAATTTTTTCAAGTTCTGCTACTTCTTGTTTAAGTAGCTTATCCATTTTTTCTTCTTTTTCTTGTATATTATTTTGTCTTGCTAATAACCCTTTTTCTTTTTCTTCTATTAACTGATCTCTTTTTTGTAGCATTTCTTCTCTTTTATCTAAGTTTGATTCTCTTGTTAATAGTCTGTCTTCGCTTGCTAAAATTTCAGATTTTCTTTCTTTAATTTCAGCGTCAGTTTCTTTTTTTAATTTATATGATTCTTCTTTTAATTCAAGTAAACTGTCTCTCTTATGTTTATCAGCTTCTTTTTTTGCATTTTCAATAATTTTATTAGCATTTTTTTCTGTATTTGATTTTTTAAAATAATTTATTAACCAAATTGTAAGTATACCTATTACTATACCAAGAATAAGAGCTAAAATGGAATATAAAATATTCTCCATTTCTCCTCCTTGTTTTAGAAATTAAAATAACCTCTATATATTTATTATAGAAGTTATTAGATAAATTAGCAAGTTATTTTAAAAATTAATTTATTTATCGGCATTTTTTTTATTATTAAAATTGTAATATTCACGTACTTTATCGTTGATTTCTTGTTTTATATCTTCATTTTCTTTTAGGAAATGTTTTACATTTTCTTTTCCCTGTCCTATTTTGTCACCTTGATATGAATACCATGCACCACTTTTTTCTACTATTCCTATTTCTGATGCTAAATCAATAAGCTCACCTTCTTTTGATATTCCTTCACCATACATAATATCAACTTGAGCAGTTTTAAATGGAGGAGCAACTTTGTTTTTAACTATTTTTATATTTGTTTTATTTCCTATTACTTGATCTCCTAATTTGATTTGTTCTCCTCTTCTTATATCTAATCTAATTGTTGAATAAAATTTCAAAGCTCTTCCACCTGGTGTAGTTTCTGGATTACCAAACATAACCCCAACTTTTTCTCTTAATTGGTTAATAAATATTGCTGTTGTATTAGTTTTATTCATAATCCCCGATAATTTTCTTAAAGCTTGTGACATTAATCTTGCTTGAAGTCCAACATGAGAATCTCCCATTTCACCATCTATTTCTGCTTGAGGAACTAATGCTGCTACTGAATCTATAATTATTAAACTAACTGCTTCACTTCTTACTAATGCTTCACATATTTCTAGGGCTTGTTCTCCAGTATCTGGTTGCGATAATAAAAGTTCATTTATATTAACTCCTAAAGCTTTTGCATATACTGGATCTAGAGCATGTTCTGCATCTATAAATGCAGCTCTTCCACCATTTTTTTGTACAGCTGCTACCGCTTCTAACGCTATTGTAGTTTTACCACTTGATTCAGGTCCAAATATTTCTATTATTCTTCCTTTAGGAAATCCACCTACTCCTAAACCAACATCTAATGCAAGTGATCCTGATGATACTACATCTATTTCTATATGTTCTTTACCACCTAACTTCATTATTGCTCCTGCACCAAATTGTTTTTCTATGTCTGCTAAAACTTGTTCCAATACTTTATCTTTATTTTTTACTTCTGTTGATTTTTTCATTTTTTCTCCTTATATTAACTCTGATACAACTACATTGTATATTAAAAAAAAACAAATGTCAACACAAAATCGAACAAATGTTTTTATTTATTAATTTCTTCTATTACTACTTACTAATTCAATATCATTTGTAAGTTGTTTAACTCTTTCTATTATTCTTCTAGCTTTAACAAAATCTTCAGTATTTTTAGTTATAGCTAAGTGTGATTCCAATTCTTTTATATTTAAATTTGAAGTAAAAAATGTAGGCATACTTTCAGTCATTCTATATTGTAAAATAGAACCTAATATTTCATCTCTTCCCCATGATGAAACATTTTCTGCTCCAATGTCATCTATAAGTAGCAAGTCTATATTTTTATAATATTCAACTTTTCTTTCTAATAAATCAAAATTATCTCTCAAACTTCTTAATAATTCTGGAAAATATACTATTTCGCTATTTACATGTTTTTTTTCCATTAACTCATTAAATAATGCTGATATTAAAAATGTTTTACCTGCTCCAAATGATCCGTGTAAAAATAAACCTTTTTGTTTTTTATTCGGATCATAATTATCGTAAAAATTTTTTAACCATTTGATAATTTCTATTCTGTTTTTATCTTTTATATCTATATCTTTCATTCTTGCATTATCTAATTCACTTTTACTAGTTACTTTGTTTTTTGCATCAGTATCAAATTTCTTTTTATATTTACAAGGAGTATATACAAAGTTAATTCTATCTTCATATTTTTCTGGAAAATATACATAACCTTCTAATCTATTTTTACATTCATATAAACCTTTGCAAGACTTACATTTTTTTAATTCATCTATTGTGTCATTTAATTTAGTTACATTTTGCATAATAGTTTTTTCACTGATTTTAAGTCTTGTAACTAGTGCTTTAAATTCATCTTTAGACATAGATTCGTCATATGATTTTCTTATTGCATTTTCAACTTTTTTTCTATTTGGTACAGTTAATTTTTCCATTAATTAAACTCCTTTAATAAATTATTCAATTCATCTTCTTGTTCTTTTGATAAATCATCACTTTTATTACTATTATCAAACCATGCAGGTACTTTAGTTTCTTTAACTTTTGTTACTTTAGTTTTTCTTATTGTTTTTTTATGTTCTTTTTCAGCAAATTCCATTGCTTCTTTAGCTGTTTTAAGATTTGCTCTGCTCCACTGAGCTGCTATGGTTTCAACATATGCATTGGTAAGTTTATTATTATTTTTACGAAGTACATAATCTATTAATACGTTTACAACTGATGGAGATAATTCCATATCTACTATTAACATTTCTAATAATTTTAAATCTCTACTCGTAGGATTAACACCTCTGTTTTTTCCTTTTAAAAAATCATAAGGTGTCGTATTATCAAATAACGCTATAATTTTCCCTTTCATAGACAAATCTCCATCTGGGTTTTTTAAGTAATCAGGTTGTGCTCTATAAACTAATGTTGGAAGTGCATTATTGTTAAATTGATATAATTTACGTGTTGCAATTCTTAATTCTTTTTTATCTATCATTCCAAATTCATTTAAAACAGTCCTTATAATTTCAGCCATTTTACTAGTATCAATATTATAAATAAAGGCTAACATGTTTATTAAATGTTTTGTTTTTTTATTTAACGCTCTGTCATTTATTAAACCTTTTGGTATTGCAGATACTAACATATCAAAATCTATTTTTTCATTTACGTTTATATTATTTATAGATCTTTCCCTTATATCCCCAGTGTTATTGAAATTACCACTTTCATATACTTCATCTAGTAATTTAGTTATTTCTGTATATTCTCTTACATCTACTTTAATTTTGTGGTAAAAAGATTTTAATCTATCATATTCATCCTTACCTATATTATTATATAAAACTACACTAAGTATTGGATGAGAGAAAAATTCATACGGAGATAACGGTGAATATAATTCATATATATAACTATTAATTTCACCTTCTTTTATATATGTTTTTAAAAGTCCTATTGACTCAAGTGATTCTCTTGAACTTTTAATTATGTTTAAATTAGCTTTTAACATACTCATTAAGTGATGATGATTAAGTTTTCGACTAAATGACTCAGAGTATTCTAAATCGTGCCATAAAGCTAAATATAGACTATTTGCAAGTGGTCCTATTATAGGTTCATATAATGCTACTAAAATTTTACGATCAAAGTCAGTTAGAATTGTTTTATTTACTACTCTATACTCATCTGCTGGTAATAATGTAAATTTATCCATGTGCACGAATCCTTTCATGTAATATTATATAGGATATCATAAATTTAAACAAGAAAAAAGAGTATATAATATACTCTTTAATTTACTTTTGGTGGAGAATAAGGGACTCGAACCCTTGACCCCCTGCGTGCAAGGCAGGTGCTCTAGCCAACTGAGCCAATTCCCCAAAAGCAAGATTATTTTATCATAGCTTTAAATAATAATCAAGCATTTATAGCAATTTTTATTTTTTTTTGATAATTTTTATTAGATTATTATCTAATTCTTCTAACGCTCTGCCTAATTCTTTTTTGTTACTATAGTCCTCTTGTTTCATTTGAAAATGGTTATATTCTTGCATTTGTTTACTTCTTTGAGAAGAAACATGCACTAATTTATACTTAGAATCAACAATATTCAGCAATTTATCTATCGATGGATAAAGCATTTATATCACTCCTTACAATAATATTTTACTATAAAAATGTTATTGATATACAATTCTAAATAAATTTTTACAATTATTTTACAATTATATTGTCACTATACTTACTTTATAGTTTTCTTGATTTTTTTCTATTTTTATTTTTAATTCATTTAGATTTTTACCTGGATTAAGCGGATCTTTAATTTTACCATCTTCATCAGTTTTTATATAGTTATTTTCAATTAAATCATTAACATATATATATATAGTATCACCTTCACCAAACAATTCTGTATTATTAATCGCGTATAATTCAGATTGTTTTTCTATAATATTAATTTTATTGTTGTATTCAAATTCTTCTACATCTGTACTAAATGCATATGTAACATTTGAAACACCTATAAAATATATTACAGTAAATACTACTATAACTATTAATAATTCTATTTTAGAAAAAAAATTACTCTTCATATTATCACCAATAATATTATATACTATTTTTTTTCATAAATCAAAAAAAGATGATTAACATCTTTTTAATGGAACATATTTATTGAAATCTTCAGACGATGTTGCATAGTATGTTTTTGTATATGATTCTAACTTTGAATTAATTTCGTCAATTATATAATTAAATCCAGATACTAATATATCATTAGCTACTTTTTCTTTAATTTCATCTAATATCAAGAAACCTTCGCATTCATGAATACAATTTTTTTTAATAAATTCAAGTAAATAAATATAATTAGCTAATCTGCAAGCTACTGATGCTACTACTTGAGATTTTAAAGGATATTTTTTATTACTTATGTAATTTAACACTATACTTTTTTTCATATCAGAAGTTATAACCACTTCTTCATCACCTATAGTAAACGTGTCATCTAATTCCAAATAATATATTGTATTAGCATCTGCATATACTTTACATTCATCTGGGTTAATACCCATAACATTTTTTATTTGATTTAATATATAACCACATTTATCACGTATTTCTTTTTCTTTAATTAATTCTTTATAAACGCTTAATAATGTTTCTTTATTTACTTGATATCCTTTATACTCAATATATTCAAATATTGTTAATATATTGAATTGTTTCTTATTAAGTTCATCAAATATTTCTTTACTATTAAATTCCATTATTGTTTTCTCTCTCTAACTGAATAATATGCATTTATAATTTCTGGTTTATAATATTTTTGCATATATACTATTATCAATTTGTCACATTCATTTATTATTGAATTTAATTTATCATCTTTACTATTAGAAATCTCGATACCCCTTAAAACTATTTCATTTGCTACTAATTCATATATTTGACTTGGAACTGAATTAGCACCAGCCATTTTTAAACAATGATTTTCCATTATTTTTAGTATGTAATTGTATTCTAAACATCTTCTAGACATAGCTGCTATAGTAAATTCATTACGAGGATAGCAACTATTAGCAATTTGAGTATCAATTTCAGTTCTTTTTGTATTACTACTTACCGAAATTTCCATTTTTCCTTCTTTATAAATCTCAGTTGTACTTAATACTGATTCTATATAATCTTCAGACTTTTTAGAACCAACACCTCTTCTTAAACCTGCACAAGTTAGTAAACCTACTAAGAATGCATCTATATTAGTAATATTTTCTTTAAATAGTTCTTTATTTACTAAAAACCATCCATATACTAATTTTAAATTTTCTTTATTAATTTCAATATTTAAATTTGTCATATATTCAAATAATATTAATAATTTATATTCATTATGATTTGGATTAATAAAACATTTTTTTTCAAATTCTTTAATTAAATCATTAACGTTTAATTTGTTTATTTTAATAATATTTTCATTGTTTTTCATTTGTTGTCTCCCTTTATTGTATTATTTTTTTCTTGTTTTTGTAGAATTAGTACTTAAAACATTTTTTATCATATCATTAACTACTTCTTCGTTAAATTCTATTTTTTCTTCTATTAATTTTTTTGCTATTGAATGTTTAACTTCTTCAGTTGTAGCTATACATTTTTCATTCATAAGATTTATATACCCTTCAAAAACTTTAAAATATCTAGAAGTTAACGCTTCTAACACATAATCATTTTTTGGATATTTTTTTTCATCTAAATACTTATCAAAAATATCAGTTTTCATTTCTTTTGTAACTGTTACCATTAATCCATTAATTAATTTACTAGTATTAGTAGTTAATTCTTTTATGTAATTATTTTCGATATAAGTTTCGCTACCATTTGCAAAATTCGGTTTAAAATTTCTTTCTGCAAAGTGTTTAACAAATCTGTAATATTTGCAATTAACATTATTTTCGTCTAAATATGTTAGCGAATCCGCAATTAATATAAAGTTATTTTTATTAATTGCTATTCCTTTTTTTTCCATGTACTCAATTAGTGTAAGCGCATTACAACCATTTAAGTTAAAATAATTGTATAATTCATTTATATTTATTTTCTTTTTCATTTTTCTTTCCCCCATATATGTTTGTATTATAACATATTTGTATCAAAAATGCAACAATTAACACTTTTGTTTCCCTATTATACCACTAAAATTATTTTAATGTAAATAAAAAAATCTCATTTTCAGAGACTTTTTTTACCAACAACAAGGTTTATTATCATATACATTACATACTACATTTTCTTCACAACAGCTATAGCATGGTATAAATTTATGACAATATACATGATGTTTAATTATTTTTGTATTGCATGGCATGATATGTGGAACCTCATAATTTATATATTTGTGACAAACTCTTTCTTGAGGACACTCATATATTGGTTCACATCCCATATTCATCATGTTTTGATTCATATCAGCGTTTATATCAATATTTTGGCCAGCAACTTCCATACCTTCCATTTTTACTTCGTTATTCATTTCTGGTCCAGCATAATAATTATTCATAATACACTTTCCTTTCTAATTTATATTATTCTTATAATTTAAATTAGAATAGGTTTTTTCATTAAAAAAAGACTATATTAGTCTTTTTTCGAAAACAAGTATGGCATAGAATTATTAACATATTCTACTCCAGACACTACTGATAAAACAGTTGCTATCATTATAATAATTTGTGCTATTTCAATATTTACAAAGATAAATGGTATATCATAGAATAAAACTAATGTAACTCCGACCATCATAAATATCGTTTTAAGTTTACCAAGTATAGATGCTGCTACTACTTTTCCTTTGCTACCACAAACAGATTTACATGAATCTGTAATAATATCCCTTGTAATAATAACTACAGGTATTAAAAGTGGTATCATACGGTCATATGCTAATATAATTAATAAACCATTAACTAATATTTTATCCGCTATAGCATCTGCTGTTTTACCGAAATCAGTAATCATGTTATATTTCCTTGCTATGTAACCATCTATAAAGTCAGTACATGCTGCTACTAAAAATATAACTCCAGCTATTATATATTTTAAATCAATAAGTTTATCATTAATTAAATATACTGGCCACTCAACATTTAATTCTCCCCATGGGATCATTAACATTATTAATAATAACAGTGATAATATAATTCTTAACATTGTTATTTTATTAGGTAAATTTAACTTCATAATTACTCCTTATCCGTTATAACTTATAACACTTGTTATTTGGGTACCTATTGTAACTTGTCTTATAGCCCATCCCATAACCAAAAACATTAATGCTAAAATTAATAAAATCATAAATATTATATATTTTTTATCAATTTTAGTATTTTTTTTAGTATAAGGGGACTTTATTTTAGCTTCATCATGATCTTCTTTCAACTGAAGTTCAATTGTTTTTTCTAATTCTTTGACAGGAATTTTTGATGTATATTCAAATAAATATTCATTAAATTCATCTATTATCTTATCAACATCTAAACCTAAATATTTTGCGTATTCTCGTATAATATTTTTAAGTTCATGCACATCTTGAAAAGAACCTATTTTTCCTGCTTCAATGTTTTCAATGTTTAACTCATTAAAATTCAAATCATTGCAAGCTTCTTTAATACTTACCCCTGACGATTCTCTAGCCTCTTTTAAGAGGGCACCTATCTCGTCCAAAATAATTCACTCCTTTGTATAATATATTCAAAATAAAAAAAATCATATAAGCCATGTTCTGTACCTTAAAAAAGGTGACAAATATTTATCTACTATTTCTAGTCCTTTGCTTGGTTGTTATTCCCTTACAAAAGTTCCCCTACCAAAATTTGGGTTTCTCACTCGTGGGGTTTACCGCGTTTCATTCTCTTTGTTTCCAAAAAGACTCGTTTCTGTGGCACTTTACATCTAATATAATCATTTTCAGATTAGTTCGACGCCGTTAGCGTTAGCTACCATAGGTTATTTTTTCCCTAAGCACGATCATTACAATCATTTCAGATTGTGTGAGCATGGACTTTCCTCTACACAAATATGTTATGCAGCATTTGTCATGATTTTATTCATATTTATTATATACTATTTTTTCTAATTGACTTATTCTTTTTAACAAATCAATATTATTAGGTGAGACATTAGTTTCTAAATGTTCAACTTCTTCAAGTTCAGTTCTCATTCTTCTAATTTCTTGTTTTAATGTGATATTATCATCAGTTAATTCTTTAACTTGTTTATTCAATCTTTTTATCTCATTAATATATTCAGTCTCGTCACGTATAACCATATCTAGAACTTTATCAACCTCTTGAGGACGGTATCCTCTAGCATCTACTTTAAAGTCATATTCAAGTATCTCTTGTGGAGTTAAATAAATTCTTTCGCTATACATTTTTACACCTTCTAACGTAATTTATTATACCTTTTTTTGACCCTTTTTGTCAATATGTTCATTCATCATATATAATTTTAAATTAGCACTGTTAATTTTCTTTTGCATTTCATTTATAAAAAAATCTATTCTCATTTTTATCACCAAATATATTATATCAGTATATTACTTATATTTACTGGATTCGACAAAATATATCAAATTATTTTACAGTATTTTTTAGAAATATAAATGACTATTTTTAGAAAATATGCTATAATTTATTATAGGTGATTTAGTGAAATACCCTAATAATATAAAAAAGGAAATAAAAAAAAATATAAATTATTCTAATAGAGGAATGGATTTAGAATATCTTATTAATATCGCAAATGATTATTATTTAGAAAATGATATTGCTGTTATATATAAGAAACCTACTCCGATTGGAATAGTATCAACAAGTGGATCTAAGATTAATAATGCTTACTTTAAAGAAGCTTCTACTTTAGATTACAATGGGTTATATAAAGGAAAGTATGTAGAGTTTGATGCAAAAGTTACAAAAAATACTACTTCTTTTCCTCTTAATAATATACATAAACATCAATTAGAACATATGAATAAAATAATTAATCATAAAGGTATTACTTTTATAATACTTGAAATGAATAACAATTTTTATTTAGTTAGTGGAAAATTATTAATAAATTATATTAATACATTTACTAGAAAAAGTATTCCATATGACTATATAGTAGAAAATTGTATTAATCTTAAATACAATTATTTAAAAGGAATAGATTACATAATTGGAATCAATAAATTAATGGAGGATTTTTAATGAAGAAATTAAAACTGAAAAAAATTAAAATATTTAATAAGAAAAAAAGTGTAACTAAAAACACTAAGAAAAAAAGTAATAAAAATAAAATAGACTACAAGCATATTATAATATCAGGAATGCTAATTGGTGGTATTATACTTACTACTCTTGGTTTAGTATTTGCATTATATATTATAATTACTGCTCCTGATTTTAACACTCAACAGTTATACGAAAAAGAAGCAACTATCATATATGATTTAGACGGAAATGAAATGGTTCGTGTTGGTAAAGATAATATTGATCTTGTTACTTATGAGGAACTTCCTCAGGTATTAGTCGATGCTATAGTAGCTACTGAAGATTCAAGATTTTTTCAACATACTGGTTTAGATGCTGCAAGATTAGTAGCGGCTACCGTTGGTCAATTACTTGGTAATGACGAAGCTGGTGGAGCATCTACTTTATCAATGCAAGTCATTAAGAATACATATACAAGTTCTGTAGCTACTGGTATTGATGGTTTAGTTAGAAAAGCTCAAGATATTTATATGTCTATATTTAAATTAGAAAATTCTTATACTAAAGAAGAAATCTTAGAGTTTTATGTTAATTCAATTTGGCTTGGTAATGATAATAATGTAAACTATACAAGTATAACTGGTGTTGAACAAGGTTCACAGTATTATTTTGGAAAATCTGTATCAGAACTTAATTTAGCGGAAGCTTCGTTAATAGCTGGTATGTTTCAAAATCCATTTTATTTAAATCCTTATAATTATCCAGAAGATGCAAGAGATAGACAAGAAACAGTTCTTAATTTAATGGTAAGACATGGATATATTACTGAAAATGAAAAAGATGCAGTACTTGCTATTCCAATTGAATCTATTCTTAAAGAAAAAGAAGAGTCTAGTATCAATTACTTCCAAGCATCAGTTGATTATATATTAGCTGAAGCAGAAGATAAAACTGGTTTAAATCCTTATACTACGCCGATGAAAATTTATTCAACTATAGATTTAGACGTTCAACAAATTTTAAGAGAATTAGAATCTGGCGAAAGTTACGAAATACCTGAAAGTTATGGTAATTTACAATTTGGTATAGCTATAACTAACATAGATGATGGTTCTATTTCAGCAATGAGTCCTGGTATTGATTATGTAGCACAAGGATCTAATAGAGCTACTATTAAACGTCAACCTGGATCTACCGCTAAACCTATATTTGATTACGGACCTTATATTGAATATTTAAATGGTTCTCCTGGTACATACTTTTTAGATGAAGCTCACAGTTATACTAATGGAACAAGTATTAGAAACTGGGACAATAAATTTGAAGGTATAATTAGTATGAGAGATGCATTAATTGATTCTAGAAATATACCTGCTTTAAAAGCATTTCAAGAAGTTAATGCTTATGATAGTTCATTAATTCCAAACTTTGTTGAAAGTTTAGGTATTGATTATGGTGAAGCATTATACGAATCAGCTTCAATTGGTGGTTTCATGGGAGCTAGTCCTATTGAATTAAGTGCTGCCTATGCTGCATTTGGTAGAGGTGGATATTATATTGAACCATATTCAATCACAAGCATTACTTTAATTGAAAATGATGAAACAATTGATTATAAATACGAAAAAGAAAAAGTTATGAGTGAACAAACTGCTTACTTAATAACTGATATTTTAACTGAAACTGGTGGTTCTGGTTTATCAATAAGCGGAACTCAAATAGCTACTAAAACTGGTACTACTACAATAGATGAAGAAGCTGGATATCCGTCATCTGCAATTATGGATGCATGGGTTGTAAGTTATAATCCAGAATATTCTTTTGCTACATGGATTGGTTATGATAAACTTAGTAAAGATTTATATTTAACAAGTGCTTTATCAAATCCTATAAGAAATGGTATTAGTAAAGCTGTGGGATATGATTTATATTCTAAAAATCAGACATTCGATAGACCTAGTGGTATAATTAGTGTTGAAGTTGAAAAGGATACTTTCCCTCTTCAATTACCTAGTGAATATACTCCAGCGGATATGAGAGTTACTGAATTATTTAAATCTGGTACTGAACCTACTGATATATCTACTAGATATATAGGTCTGGAAAATCCTACCGATTTAAAAACTACATATGATGGAGTAAATATAAAATTAGATTGGACAAGTGTTGCTACTCCTGATGCTATTAATTCAGAATATTTAGCTAATTATTTTAATGAATATTTTGATAGTCATGCTACAACTTATTACGAACAAAGAATTAACTATAATACATCTTATATCGGAACTTTAGTTTATGATATATATCTTGATACTAATGGTACACTTACTCTACTTGGTTCTACTGATAAAACAACATACGATTATGTACCTACTGAGTTTGGTAAGGATTACAAATTTGTAGTAAAAACATCATATTCTTTATTTAAAGCTAGTAGTAGTTCAGGTGCTGTAGGCACTATAAATATACCTGGAGGTACAGGTTCTGATCCTGATACCGATACTGATACCGATACTGATACTACTAATCCTGATGATACAACTACTACACCATAAAAAAATAGATTTATATAAATCTATTTTTTTTTGCAATTATTTCTAAATAAACAATTTTCACAATCTTGTTTTTTTGCTTTACAAATATATCTTCCAAATAATACTAATTGGTCATTTACTCTATTCCATTTTTCTCTTGGAATGTTTTTCATTAACTTTTTTTCTATTTTTAATATGTTATGTTCATTACTTACCAACCCTAATACATTAGATACTCTTTCTACATGTGTATCTACAGCTATAGTTGGTTCATTATATATATTAGCTAATACCACACTTACTGTCTTTCTACCAACACCAGGAAGTGTTTCTAAGTATTTTCTATCGTTTGGAACCATACCAGAGTAATCTCTTAATATAGCCTTACTAATAGCTTTTATATATTCAGTTTTTCTACGAAATGTTCCTACTGGTCTAATTATATTTTCTATTACATTATTATCTAATTCACTTAATTCTTTTAAATTATATTTAAATAGATTTTTTGTAACCATATTAACTCTTTTATCAGTTGATTGCGCTGATAACATAGTGGCAATTAATAATTCATAATCTTTATTATATTCTAGTTCACATATAGGATTAGGAAACATTTCATCTAATAATTTAAATAATTCATCATTCATTATCTAACCAATCAAAATTTAATATTGTTGTATCTGATAGTTTATCTTTTTCTTTATTTCTATTATTAATATCAGAAGGATTTTTAATACCTTTTTTATCCCATTCATAAAGTATCTTATCTATATACCTTAAATTTTTAACACCGTTATAACTTGCTTCATCTAAAGCAGCTTTTATTAATTCTTCAGATAATCCTTTTTCTAACCATGCTTTAATAACTTCATAATCCATGCCAGATAGTGTTCTTCCAAATTCTGCTTCAAATAAACTAAATATGTCTTCATTTTTTTTCTTATTTTCAATATCTTTTAATTCTTTTTTTAATTTATTATAAAAATTATCTAGAGATATTTTTTCTACTAATTTATTATTAATATCTTTACTTACTTCCACTGTAATTAGATTTTTTTCTACTAAAGTAGCAAAAGATATCATAATATCATCTTCTGGTAACTTAGTATATTTTTTTATTAATTCTATATCTAAAATTAACTCATCTGCGTTATCAAAATAAGTTACAAGCAAAAACTCATTAAGAGTTAATTTATATTCTAAAGAACTCTTAATTAAGTTAGTATCAATTACAAATCTTTTGTTATCCTTATTCATTTAATTATTTCCTATTCTTTAAATAATTTATTATTTTTTCTTTTTTATTTATCAATTTTTTTTCTAGTATTAATTTTATTAATTCTTCTTTAATAATTTTAATTTCTTTTGATGGATTAATATTTAGTATTTCCATTATTTCCTCGGATGTAATATCAAGAATTTTTACTTCATTAACTCCCATATTATTATACATCTTATATATATCTTTTTTAGAATATCCTAATATTTCTCCAGTTACCATACATAAATATAAACCATATTTATAAAGTGTATTTTCACTTATTATACCATCTTTAATTATTTGGCGCATTTTTATTATATTATTACTTTCTGATTTTGTAAATAATTTGTTATCACATTTAATTTGACTCCACATAATTAGTAAATCATTTGAGTACTTAATATCTGTATATGAAATATTTAATTCTTCTAATAAATGAAGTTCTTTTAGTAAATTTAAACCATACATATAATTTTTTGTTAGTAATATTTTATTTAATTCTAATCTAACTCTTTCATTTGATAATGTTTTAACTAAATGTCTATATTTATATAATGTGTTTTTTAATTCATCATCAATATTAAAATTTAAAGTACATGCAAATCTTACTGCTCTTAATATTCTTAATGGATCTTCGATAACTTTGTTATCACAGTCTCCAAGCATCTTTATCATTCTCGATTTAATATCTTCTTTACCGTTTAATAAATCAATTATTTTACCTTTAGTATTCATACAAAGTGTATTCATAGTAAAATCTCTTCTTTTTAAATCTTCTAATAAATTATTAATATATTTTATTTCAGTAGGTTTTCTACCTTCATATCTTAATTCTTTTCTGTAAGTTGTAATATCTATGTTAAAGTCCTTTATATTAAAATTAAATCCACCGTATTCATTACTGGATGTGTGTGGGAATATACTGTGTAAGTCTTTTGGCAATGCATTTGTACATATGTCTATGTCATATGAGACTTTACCTAAAACTTTGTCTCTGACATATCCACCTACTATATATGCTTCATACCCTTCTCTTTCTAATTTTAATAATATTTTTTTAATTTCTTTATTCATATTATCTCCTTCCATAATTATAACATAACTTAAAAAAACAAACACTAAGTTTGTTTTAAATCGAATCTTTTTGCTTATATAATTTTATTAAACTTTTTAAATTCATTTTACTTCCATTATTAAGTATAGCGTTAGAATATATTCTTATTGAAATATACGCTATAAATATAATTGTTATAATTAATATTCCAATTGATATTAGTACATCAGTAGTAGAAGCTAATCCCATAAAATATCTTGACGGCATTGAAAACATCGATGATATTGGTACATATGAGGCAACTACATTAAGTATTGATGATGGTGTTAATAATGTAAAGTATCCTAAGTAAAATCCTAAAACTACTACTAAGTTTACTGGTGTATTAACTATGTTTACATCTTCTAACCTGTTTACCATAGCGCCAGATAATGCAAATAAGAATGAAAACAATAAATATCCAAGTACAAAGTATATAAAACTTATAAAAGCCATTGATATACTTATTTCACCTAATATTGTATTTACTATTTCAGTTGGTAAAAATATTTGAGCTCCTACTAACAAGAATATTATTATTGCTAGTATCTGACAGATTCCTAATAAACCTACTCCGATAGTTTTACCTAATATTATATCTTTGCTACTAGTAGATGTTAATAGTGTTTCAACTATTTTAGAAGTTTTTTCTGTAGTAACTGCTCCAGATACTTGATATGCAAATAAATATATTCCCATAAATAATATTAATGATAAAATTGTTCCAATACTAGTATCAGTACCTGTAGCCTCTAATTCATTTCCTATTTTTACTACTTCTAAATTGAATATAGGATTTATACTTGCTAATTCATTAGCGTCTAAATTTAATTTCTCTAAATTAATTGTTTTATATAACTCTTCAATACTGTACATTAATGTTTCAGCACTAAAACTTGGTTCATTACTTTTTGAAGTATATTTAATATCTATTTGATTATCATAAGATCCATTAGTTAATTCTATTATATAATCATATCCATCTTCTTCAATTAACGCTAATTTTTCATCTGCAGTATAATTATTTATAGAAGTTTCAAACTCTACACTTTGATTATATTCTTCTATTTCTGTATATCTATTTTCTAATACATAATTTGTATCAATTATTAACGCTTTATCTATAAAAGTTTCTGTTAAATCAACTTCAAAAATTTTAAGTATATTACCTATATTTAATAATCCTAGTAATACTATAAATATAATTATATTAGTTATTATAAAAGCTTTCTTTTTTACTAGTTCTATAACAGTAAATTTACCAACTTCAAACATATTCTTCATTATAATTTACCTCCATTTACTTTTTCTATAAATATATCATGTAAACTAGGTTTTTTTATTTCAAATTTACTAATTTTTATTTTATTTTTCATTAATTCTTTTAATATAATTTCTGAATCTTTATCAGAAGTTATTTCTATAATATAATTATTTTAATATATCTTTTAAATTATCTTTAGTATTAACTATAATTTCTTTAGCTTCATATTCATTTTGTATTTCATCTAAATTACCTTGCAGTAATGTTACTCCTCTATTAAGAAGTAATATATCCGTGCAGAATTCTTCAATCGCATCCATTTGATGTGATGACATAATTATATATTTTTTCTTTTCTACAAGCTCTAAAACAACGTTTTTAAGTAATTCAGTATTAACTGGGTCAAGACCACTAAAAGGTTCATCTAGCACTATTAAATCAGGATTGTGAATTATTGCAATTATAAATTGTATTTTTTGTTGATTACCTTTAGATAAAGTTTCGGCTTTTACATTTTTATATTCTTCTACTTCTAATCTTTTAAACCAGTAATTAATTTCCTTATCTATTTTTTCTTGTTTCATTCCTTTAAGTTTTGCAAAATATACTATTTGATCATATATTTTAGTTTTAGGATATAAACCTCTTTCTTCTGGTAAATACCCAAAATTAACTGTTTTTCTGGAAACTTCTTTATTATTCCATAATATATCTCCAGAATCTTTTTTTAATATTCCTAAAATCATTCTTATTGTCGTTGTTTTTCCTGCACCATTCGTTCCAAGTAAACCATATACACCTGGCTTAGTAATTTCAAAATTTATATTATCTACTACTTTTTTAGAACCATAATTTTTATTAACATTTTTTATTATTAAACTCATAATTTATTCCCTTCTAAAATTATTATAACATAATATTGATAAAATTCATCAACTATGTTAAAATATATCACATAAAAAGCAAGGGGATAATATGTACGAAGAATACAATGAAATTAATATTAATTGGTTACAAATTTTATTAAAATTATGTTTAATTTTAGTAATTATATTAGTTGTTGGCTATATTATAAATAGAACTATTATAAATGATAAACCTGAAGTAATTAATGATACTTATAATAATAATTTTGCTTTACTTGAATCTATTTCACTTGATTATTATATGGATAATAATTTACCTAATAATCTTAATGAATCTTTAGAAATATCTCTTAATGATTTAATAGATTTAGGACTAATAGAAAAAGCTTCATTTGAAGTAAATAGTTGTAGTTTAGATAATAGCCATTCTAAAATAACTTATATTGGTAATAATCAGTATAATATTAAAGTTTCACTTGATTGTTTAAATAATACTGAATACACTATTGAAACTATTACTATTAATGATTTATAGCATAAAAAAATATATCTTTAAGATATATTTTTTTAATTACTGTTATCGTTAACTGTTGATGTATTACATACATTTGGATTATCTATACAATAATCGTTTCTTGTTTCTACACAATTACCTGGATTAGCTACACAAGATGAACATACTTGATAATCATTTTCATTTTCATCAAATCCACTTAATATTCCAAAAGCAACATTTACTATAGTTGGTATAAAGAATATTACCACACCTGCAATAAATCTTCTTAATAAAGAACTAGTTGCATTTTTAATTTCTTTTTCATCACTTGATACTACAGCTTTACCTAAATCTACAGCTCCCATTATAATTATAATAACTGGTATAACAATTTTGAATACTGTCATTATTTGTCCTACAAATTCCCAAACTTCATAAGTATCGGCACAAAAACCTATATCCATAATATACACTCCTTCTCTTTATACTTTTATTTTACATAAGTTTAACATATAAGTCAACTAAAATATAGAAAATATACCATTATTTGACGATGTTTCACTTACTCTAGTAAATCCTAAATTAATAAGTAAATTTATTATAATTTCATCTTTATCTAACTTGTCATCTACGTATGGTAAATTATAAAATATTTTACTGTTACTTTCTTTTTCAAAATCTTCAACATCTTTTAAACTTAATACGCTTTTATTTAACATTATTTTTTTACCATTTAATTTAGTAAATATTTTACTATCTTTATTAATCAGTTTATTAAGTTTAATTAAACCAGGCTCAATTAAATATAGTACATCTGTACAAATATCTTCGTTACTTTCATTTAAATCTAATATAATTACTTCTTTATCACTATTCATAGTAATAGAATTATTTAAGTTATCACTAGTTATACTTTCTAAATTTTTATCACTAAAATACATAAAATCATTATTATTTACTTCAAATGTTTTAACTTTATAAGTTTTTTCTATATTTTTGGTCATTAAATATGCAAGTGTTGTAGCTCCTGCATGACTTGTAATATTTTTTATACCTATTATTCTTTGACCAATAAATCCTTCAGTTTCTTGTTTCTCAACTTTATCATTAAACCCAATTAAAGGTGATGTTCCATCTAATTGTTGATATTTTGCTACATCTTTATAAGTATTAGGATTTTCAAGTAAGAAAATAACTGTATCAGCTTTTTTAGTGAAATTATATATTCCCATAGATACTAATTGTGATAAATACATTGGTGAATTAACTTTTTCAGAGTCATTTAATAAAAGTATTACATTAGTCATATCTATATTCATTGATAGTTCTTGTATTGATTTTATATCATCATAATTTTTTATAGCAGTTATATCTAAAATCATTTTATTATAGAAAAAATTACTGAACTGAAGAACCAATTCATTAACATTAAATTCTCCATTTAATGTTTTAATTACATCTATATCAAGTGATCCTAGTAAATTTTGATATTTGTTTGAAACTATTACATTCATTTTATTTTCTCCTTTTTATTTATTTAAACCATTCGTGTTTGGGAAATTTATATTATTTGTTTCACCATTTATATTAAATGTAGTAAAATTACCTAAAAATGGTAAGCCAAATTCATAAAATAGTATTATTTCGAATCTTTTTTCATCTTGTATTACACAGTAATAATATTCTTCACTAGATGAAGCTAATGATATTTTACCAGTATCTGTTAAACTATTAGCTCCATAATACCCTTCTGGACACTGTCCTTTTGCGTTATAATTATTTGAAGTTAAATAGTTATTGATTATTATTTTAGAATCTAATGTGTATCCTTCATATTTTTCTAACATTGTCACTACTTCATTTCTTAAAGCAAATGCTTCTGAATAATTAAGAGCTAGTGTTAAAAAGGCTGTAAATAAAAATATAAATGTTACTACTAAACCAAATATCCAAGTGGTACCGGTTGCTTCTCTCATACTTTATCTCCTTTAATTACTACAATATCCGTATAACTGTTTTGTTTCACCTGTTAAGTGAAATTCAAATACTTCTCTTATTACAGGAACATCTAGTTTGTAAAATACCATTACAGTATAGTAACAACTATTATTGTTATTACCATCTAAACTTCCTGATTCATTTTTTATATTTAATGTTTCTTTTATACAGATAGAAGACTGTCCAGGATTTGAGTTAAGTTCACCATTTCTGTCAAAACCAACGTATCCTTCTTCTGGACAAGTCCCTACTGATCTATATGATGCATCTAAAAATTCATCTACTATTTCTTGTGGAAGTTGATTTGTTCTTATATCTATTCCATTTAGATCTTCAATCGCAGTAACAATATTATCTTTAACAGTATATGCTTTAGATCTATTAATAGTTATTGTCATAATACCTGTAAAAAGTAATATAAATAAAATAACTATATTAAATAAGGCTACGCCTCCTATTGATTCTTTCACTTATATCACCCCTTATAGCTACAACTAAATTTATTTTCAGGATTATCTTTTATGTAACACTCTACCTCAGTGCAATTACCAGTTGGACATCCTTCACAAATAGCATTTTTACAATTAGATGCTGCATCTAAATTATCTGATATCATTGGCCAAAGATACATGAAAAAAAAGGCTGCCATTACACTAACAGCAGCTGCAACTATTACAGTAGTGTTTAGTTCTCCGACAGCCTCTTTCATTCTTTTATTCTCCCTTTAATATTTTATTTTTGTTTTAAGGTGTTGTTGTAGTTGTATCATTTATTGGACATGTTATTGTTTGAGTAGCTCCTGTTTCATCTATATATGAACAATCTAGTGTGTCACCAGTTGCGCTTGTTTGACAATTAAATGCATTCGCGCATCTTGTGTTTTGTTCAATGTTACGTTGTATCATAGGCCATACAAATGCATAAAAGAATGCCGCTACTGCTGCAATTGCTACTACAGTAATTACTGTCATGTTTAATTCTCCTGTTGCCTCTTTCATTAATTCTCCTCCTTATTTTATATTTTTATTATAACTAATTTTAATTATAATATCAATTTTTTTTACATTTTGTTATGTAAACTAAATACTCATCATTTGCATTACTGCAAATACTAACAGAATCATAACTCCTATACCAGTTGCTATAAGCATTGACATAGTCTTACCTTCCATTTTTTCAAGTCTATTTTTATATCTAACATCTCTAGCTTTTTGTTGTAGATTCGATATCGATTTAGAGAATGATAAAATTTGCTCTTGTTTTCTTTCTTGTCTACCTAATGATAATCTATAAAGTAGTCTCATCATTCTCATTGAATCCCTTACAGGATACTTTTTAGCAAAAGCCATGTAAGGATTAATTGTATCATCACCATTATTTATTTCATTTATTAAATCTTTTAATCCGTCTTTAAATATTTCTGGAGCGTCATCAACTGATTTTCCTAACGCTACTGGAACTGTATAATGTTGGATTAGTATTTCTATACTTTTCAAATAATGTGGTAACATTGCATCAATATGATGCATATTTTTTTTATAATATCCTTTTATTTGATTATAATCTAATTTAAACATAAAATATGCTGCAATGATTGCTATTAAAACGATAACCATTGACATATCATTAAGCATTATTATCATTACTGCTAAAAATGCAAAAAAACCATTCCTTATTCTTTTATTAAATAATGTATTTGGATTTATGTCATCACCATATCTAGATCTAACATAAAAATCCCAGTCATCTTCTTTTAATTTTCTAAATAATTTTTCATTATCACTAATCATCTGTGTAATACTAATATTACCAGTTACTGTCATAACCCAAAATACAAGGGCTCCAATAATTAATATTTCTATTTGCATTATTCTACCCCCACATCTTCATTATAGTATTTCTCACCAGTTATTAAGAAGTAAGAATTTATAATTATTACAAAGTGTAAGATTAATTGTACGTACCATATTTCTAATAATTCTAAATAATTATCTCTACCGAACATAGCTTGAAGTACTAATACTAGTATAAATAATACTATACCAAATTTAACAAATCTTCCATGGAAGTTTTTACGGTCTATTTGATCTCTATATACACCCTCTACTAAAGCATCTATATCCATAGCCATATTTTCAAGTGCTTGACCTGAGTCTCTAGCACCTTCTTTTGTAATCTGTAAAAATAATTGGTTCATATTTTTAACCATATAGAATGGATATTTATCATTAAAATATTTAACTGAGTCGTCAATTGTACCATTTTCATATGATAAGTTAATCATATGTTCTAGGTCTGCTAATACAGGATTTTCTAAGATACCTGAATCTCTAACACCTTCTAATGATTTAACAAAACTTTGAGTTGTATTAAATTCCATTATTACATTAGTTGTATATATTTGAATTTGCTCAAATATATATTCACTATATACTCTTTGGCATCTTAAATATGCTAAGTACGGTATAAAAGATACTGCAATTACTGCATATACTATTGCCCATATAATACTATAAAAGTAAAAATAACCTATAATACCTGCGCCTGCTGCAAATACTATAACTTGCGTTGTATATTGTCTAGGTGTGTATTCTTGTCCAAGATCTTTACTTTTTTCTCTAACTACTTTAAAAGAATATGGAGCGTATTTTTCATATACATCAGTTACTTTACCACTTACGTATTTATATACATTTTCACCAGAACGCATTCTGTATACTACTACAAATAAAGCTATTACTAGTAAAATTACTAATTCTAATCCTGTAGTCATAAATAACACTCCTTTCTTATAATTCTTCTATAATAAATTCTTCTTTAGTTTCAGTTTTTACGATGTTGTTTTCATCTGCTGGGTCTGCATTTCCAAATAAATTATCACCTAATGTAGCACCTTGTGAGCCTAAATAATTTAAGAAATATTTAGATGGTTTATTAATATGTATATCACCACTTAAATTCTTTTTATATATTGTATTATGTCCTGCTTCATTATCTTCAGTAACATAAAATTCACAAATTTCAACTATTTCCCTTTGAAATCTTCCAAGTTCCTTGCTCATATAACCTTTAACATGAATTGCTAACTGGATATATCTATGCATTGATTTAAGGAATTGATCAATATCTATATTACTTTCTAATAAACTGTATAAACGCATTGGAACGTTTTTAGCACTGTCAGAATGAATTGTTGAAATTATATTATGTCCAGATGATATTGAATTTCTTACTGCAGTAACAGCTTCTGCTGTTCTTACTTCTGATAATAAAATCCATCTTGGATTTTGTCTCATACACGTAACTAATACATCTGAATATGAAGCTATATTATTAGTTTTCATTGCAATTATATCTCTATGAGGAAATATTTTATCTAAATGAAGTTCTAATGTATCTTCAATTGTAATTACTTTTTCATTTTCTCCTGTATGAGATGCAAGATATTTAACTAATTCTGTTTTACCTGAACCAGTTTCCCCACTTACTATAACATTACAGTGTCCTTGTATACATGTTATTAAAAAGTCATGTAATTCTTCAGTAATATATTTTTCATTTAACAATTTATCTTTATTAAGTCTTATCTTAGCAGGAGTTTTTCTTATTGTACAAGCAACACCATTTGTTGCAACTGATTCATGAACAAAGTTAAGACGTAACTCAGCACTTTCTGCATCTAAAAAAGGGTGCGCCATATTAAATGTTGTACCCATTACATTA
>CAYJPM010000003.1:0-12938 GCA_964372145.1 uncultured Muribaculaceae bacterium
ACCGCAATTTAATCCATGCAAGGCTGATATATTTGGAATCAAATCGTAAATATCACTTTTTGATACATTTTCTTTTTGATATAATTTTTCAAGTTCATCAAATATATAAGCTGTTTTTGCTAAAGCATTTTCATATAAATTTACAAAATTATTTGTAGTAATAAATTCTCCTGTCATAGGATTTAATATTTGATCACTATTCGTATTTAAGTAATAATCTATTTCGGATAGCGTTCTGTTACAAGAAAATGAGTTTGCTCCCATAAAATATTTATCTAGGTAATTAAATAAATAGTATTTTAGTTTTGTACTGTCATCTCTACATAATTTTATCTGATAATACATTTGTCTGGACGCTTCATAAAATTTATTTCCAATATTATTCTTATTATAAACTTGTTCAAAAGTAGTATTTAAAAGATCAATCATACCTTTATCCATAATATTTCTATCTACTTTAAAATCATCGCTTATTTTTGTTATATTTTCTTTTTCTTCTTTTATTTTCATCATGTATAAATCTAATAAGCATTCCGCAATTCCATGTTCCCAATTATTTCTACCCTTTATTGGTGAATGATCTCCACATAAATATATAATATATGGATGCGTATATGCATCTAATATATGGTGGGAAATGTATCCAGCACCTATAAATAATCTTATTTTTTCTTCTTCTATTTTTTCTCTTTCAATTGCGTTTTTTATATATGTATATACGAAGTCTTGAAATTTATAATTTTGCAAATCATCTGCATCTTTTATATTTTGTTTTAATAATTTAGAATTCCATAATTTATAAAAATTATGATAAATTAATAAATCATGACCTTGTGCATATATACTATACTTATCCCAATTTTTATAACTATCTGCATTAGCAATTTTATCTTTTAGTTCATTATAGAATATATTATGAGTTTTTAATGCTGGCATTTAATTTCCTTTCTCGAACATATTCGTTTAATCCAATTATATCTTCGTCTGTATAATCATAAGTAGTAAAATTATCTATAAAATCTTTTATTTTACCTTCGAATATTATTTTATCTTGTAAATATTCATAATAATCAAATGGTTTTATGTTGTAAGTTTCTCTGTCTTCGAAGTAATTGATATTAGAATCTTTTAAAATTTTTGCAATCCATTCAGAACAAAAAAAACGATAATCATTAGGAATTCCATCCGCTATTATTAGCATAGATATTAAACCTAGGAAATTAAAATTATACAATTCTTTCTTTTTCCAATATTTTTCAATTATTCCATTTAAAATTTTATATTGTTCATTTGTAACTTCTAATCTTATTATAGCTATTTTACTTTTATCCAAATTTCTTTGAAACATACCTTCTCTTATGTTTTCATTTATTAATCCAGAATCAAACATATTCTTTGGGTTTCTTCTAGCAAATGATTTCATTTCATCAAATTTGTTATTAAGAGATATTGATGCGTGCGAATACTCATAACCTTCATGGACATTCCAAAATTTCATCAAACCTCTAATTTTTATTAAACTTCCTGCAAAAGTCCCTATTGAACTTAAAACTATATATATATTTTCCATTTTACCCCCAACTTTTCTGCAACTATTGTAACACATCAGATACTTTTTGTCAAATTTATTATTAAAAATAAAAAAACTAAATTTATAATTAAATTTAGTTTACATTTTATGCTTATATGGAACAAAATCTTTAAAAGTCATATCATTATAATCAAATCTTTCATCCATAAACATTCCATATTCACCAATATAATATCTATATACGTTAGAAATATAATTTGGATCTCCATATCTTGTATATCCTGAATTTATCATATAATCAATCGCTGTCGAATTTCTATCTTTAATAAATTGCGGTAAATTATCAATATAACTTAGATATTCCGGAGAAAATAGACCAAGTTCTGTTACAAATTCTTCTACGTTAAAGTTTTCTTTATATTCTTCAGCAGTTATATTTTTATCATAGGCAATTTTATCTAAAATCATATCAACCGCGCCTCTTCCCATGTTATAACTTTGAAGCATCAAATACATATTACCGTTATAATAATCGTAATTTGTTTGAAGTTCCATAGCTGCGATTGTAGCACTTGTTTTTGTATCTCCGACATTATCTTTAGTATATTTTATTGTATCAGTTTCATTAGTATTGAAATTATATCCGGAATTTTCTCTTTCTTGACCTTCAGCGATTTCTATTTGAAAAATACCTGCGGCATATCCATTCGAACTTATATTTCTCAACAATGTTTCTTGCATACCTATACTATATAATAAGTACGGGTCTATTCCATATTCAAGAGCTTGATCAAATACTATTTTTCCCTCTTCTGAATTAATAAATGGTAAAAGAATATCTGAATGTGTTTGGTCTAATTTTGAACCAAATGATAAACCATCACTGTTTACAAACTCAATTACATCAAGTCTAGATTCTAAATTATATAATTCATTAATCAGTTCAGCATAGTACTCTTCACGCTTTGCTTTGTATACATCATACTTATTTATAACTTTTATTGAATCTAATTTTTCTTCAACACTTTCTATTTGCTCTTTGTTCTTTTTTTGGCTTTCAATTATTAATTTATTTAATTTCAGACCACCTTGAATCATAGTAATAGTTACTGCACCAGCCAATATTAGTGGTTTTATCCTATTAACAATTTCATTCAATTTATATTTTTTTATTTTCTCATCAATTTTCAAAAATATTTTATCCGAAATTTCTTTATTGTTGATATTATAAATTTCGTCATTGTGTGATTTTATATAATTATTGATTTTTTGTATAATTGAATTATTTTTATTTTGCTTATCTAAGTAATTACTAGGTATTGCTAACATATTATTCTCTCCAACTAATAAATAATTGTTTGTCAGTTTATCTATATATATGTCTTCAACTTCACCTAATTCTTTTAAAACTATATTATAACTATTATAAAAATCCGTAATTTTAATATGTTTATTTGTTTTTTTATTATAAATAAACACAACCACTTTTTTTTGCTGTTCATCGTAATATATTTTCGTTACTTTCTTTAATTCCATATAAATCTCCATATTATTTATATTATCATATATAGATATATTAATCAAACTATTCATTAACTGCTAAGATATTATTTTGTATAGTTGATACTTCATTTAATTGTTCAAATCTTGCATTTACTATTATTACACATATTATAATAAATATATAAAATAATATAATTCCTCCATAATTTTTAATTTGTTCATTAATTGTTTTTGTCATACTGTACCTTCTTTCAAATTAATAATAACACAAACAATCGTTCGTGTAAATACCAAACTAAACATATGTTTGACTTTTTTGTATTTTTGTAGTAAAATTTATATAGGTGATAATTAAATGATAACAAAAAGACAGGCAGAAGTATTGGACTTCATAAAAAAATACATTGCTGGTAATGGTTTTCCTCCAGCTATAAGAGAAATTTGTGCAGGTTTAGGATTAAACAGTCCCGCTACAGTATTTACTCATGTTAAAAATTTAGAAAATTTAGGATATTTAAAATCTTCTAACAATAAATCTCGAACTATTGAATTATTAGTTGAAAATGAATATTTAGAAAAAGATGAAAGTGTTGTTAAAGTTCCTCTTTTAGGAAAAATAACTGCTGGTAATCCTATTACCGCTATCGAGCAACCAAATGAGTTTTTTGATTTACCAGTAAATTTAATTCCTAATAATGGTGAGGTTTTCACTTTACATGTTTCTGGAGAATCTATGATAAATAAAGGAATATATGATAATGACTTTGTTATTATTAAGAGACAAAATAATGCTAAAAATGGTGACGTTGTTGTTGCGATGACAGATGAAAATGAAGTTACTCTTAAAACATTTTATAAAGAAAATAATTATTTCAGACTTCAACCGGAAAATGATACAATGGATCCAATAATATTAAATAATGTTCAAATATTAGGTATTGCTATAGGATTATATAGAAAACTATAAAAAAAGACACTTGATGTGTCTTTTTTAATGAAATAATATCATATATATTAAAAACGAAATATATATTATTAAAACAATTATTGAATTCAATGATTCTTTTAAATCTTTTTTACCTTTTAGTCCTATTGCGGAAGTTATTAAATAACCTCCTATTAAACCTCCAATATGTGCTGCTATGTCGACATTAAGTATAAACATACCTACAATTAGATTTATTAATATTATAGGTATTATCTGAGTTTTAAGTGCATTACCTAAATATAATCTATAGTGATAACCTAAATATAGAAGTGAACCTAACATACCAAATATTGCACCTGAAGCTCCCATCGACACTATATTATCTGCTAAAAATACACTAGATAACATTGAACCACTAATTCCACTAACAATATATACTATTAAAAATTTTAATTTTCCTAAATAATTTTCTACTTGTTTACCTATTATATAAAGTGAGTACATATTTACTAATAAATGAAATAATCCATAATGTATAAAAATACTAGTAAATAATCTCCAAAATTCTCCATTTGTTAAGTTAACTACATTATTCGCACCAAAAGCCATAAGTGTATTTAAATCAGTAGATCCATCTCCGATAATAATAGTTAATAAATACATTATTATGCAAATAATAATTATTAAATATGTAATAATTATTTTTTTTGATCTAAATACATCTTCATATATTTTGTTATCTTTCTCTGTTTTATTGTTTATATCATTTGTTACATTGATTATTAAATCTAAATTGTTAGCATTTTTTACTAATTCTTTTTTTATTTTTGGAAATATATTAATTAAATCATTATTTTTAACAATTTCATTTACATTTGTTATATTTATAGTAGTAATCGCTTTTACTTCTTTTATAGTTACCCTACTTGCTATATCAACACATATATTTAAAGTATTTACTGATAGTGACAATGTTCTTTTTTTAATTTGTTTAGCAACATGTTTAACTTTTGCCAAATCAAATTCTAGTTGCTCATCATTATGTATATAACCAGAGTTAATTCTAATTATTTTATATGGACCATTTAAATTCTCTAACCATATTTCGTTTTTGGCTCCTTGTACTACTATAGGAGAATAATTTTCTTTTGTTACAAAATAATGAACTAAACTCATTATTATTTGATCTTTATTGCTTATAGAAATGTTTGACATGTTGACATCTGCCTCCAGCATATATTTTACTATAAAACATATATTTAGTAAAGGAGTGATTATAGTGATAATTTATATTATTTTTTATTTTATTTCGTTTTCCTTATTTACTTTTAATATATTAAGAATTATAACGTCTAATATTAGTAATATTAATAATATATTATTTTATTATATTTCAATCTATTTATTAATACTAATACTTCCTATATATTTATATATATTTAAATCAATTATGCTTTGTAATTTGATTTCTTTATTCATATTGTTTTTTTCTGCTCTTCTTACATTTCAAATAAAAGAAAAAAAACAAAATCACTTTTGTTTTACTTTACCATTTTGTTTATTTAATTATTATACATTTTGTTATTTTTTAGCACTTAATCTAAATCTTTAATAAACTTTTTAAATTCTCCGCTTATTGGTAATTCAAAATGCATTTCTTCATTTGTTATCGGATGATTAAAATCTATACTAGTTGAGTGTAAAAATTGCCCATATTCAGATGCCACACCTAGTCCATAAACTGGATCATTTACTATTGGATACCCTATATACTCTAGATGTACTCTAATTTGGTGAGTTCTACCTGTTTCTAATGATAAACGAACCAATGTATACTTTTTATATCTTTTAATCACTTTCAAATTAGTAACTGCATTTTTTCCTTTTTCATGCACTTCTTGTTTTCTAAAATCCTTACCACTTTTGCCTATTGGTGCATTAATTTTAGCACTACTACTTGGAAATACACCATGAACAAGTGCGTAGTATTCTCTTTTTATTGTTTTATTTTTAAATCCTTCTGATAAAATTTCATGAGTTTTATTATTTTTAGCTACAAGCATCAATCCACTTGTATCTTTATCTAATCTATGTACAATTCCTACTCTGTTAGTACCACCTTCATCAGATAATTCATCTGTATAGTTTAATAAACCATTCACTAATGTGTTTTCATTATTACCATTTCCCGGATGAACTACTAAACCACTTGGTTTATTTATTACTATTAAATCGTTATCTTCGTAAACTATATCTAACTTTATATCACTTTTTTTAAGTTCTGTTTCAACTATGAAACCATCTTTTACTTCAATTTCATCTTTTTCTGATACAACATATGATCCTTTTTTTACTTCACCATTTACATGAACATATCCTGCGTTAATCATTTTTTCTATTAAACTTCTAGAATATTCAGTATTATTACTAATACATTTATCTAATCTAATATTATATTCTTTAATTTCTAACTTCATTTTCATCTTCCTTTTTTATTACTGCTATCATTAATAGGAAAGTACCCACAACAATACACATATCTGCTAAGTTAAATACTGGGTATTCATAACTTCCAAATACAAATTTTAAATAATCTATTACATGTCCATATATAATTCTATCTATTAGGTTACCAATTAATCCACCTATAATCAATGAGAACGCTATTATATTTCTATTGTTCTTTTTAAAATTATTAATATATCTGTATATAAATACTAAAATCATTAAATTTATTATAATTAATAAAAATATTTGATTATTTAATATACTAAAAGCAGCTCCTTTATTGTATACTTTATGTAACGAAAAAAAATTATCAATTATATTAATATTTTCTAATAAATAATTATCCACTACAATTTTTAGAATTTGATCTAAAACAATAATAATTAAACTAATTATAGCAATCTTTTTTTTCATGTATATATTATATCATATTTATTACAATTATTTAACTAAAATTACATCTGAGCCTATTTTTACTATAGATGAAAAATTTATTGTATTATCTCCTCCTCTAAATACTTTTTTGAATATTTTTTTCTGTTCTGTTGCGAATCTTATAACTTGACCATCAGTGTTTATTTCTGCATCTACAATTCTACCTAAATTTATTCCAGTTTCTAAATTTATTATATCCTTTTTTTGTAATTCACTTAAATTCATATTATCACCTATATAATTATATTTAATTTATTAATTTTCTTACGTTTTTTATAGCAGATTTTTCTATTCTTGATACTTGAGCTTGACTTATATCTAGCGCCTTTGCAATTTCACTTTGAGTCATACCAATAATATATCTATTAACTAGAACATCTTTTTCTCGTCCTTTAATTTCATTAAGTGCTTTTTTCATGGATATAATTGATTCTTTTAATAATTCATTATCTTTTATATCTGCAATTTTATCTTGTAAATATATAGTATCTCCTCCATCATTATATATTGGTTCATATAGTGATTTTGGATCTTTTAGAGAATCTAATGCATACCCTACTTGAAATTCCTCAATACCTAGGGATGAAGCTATTTCATATGTCGATGGATTTATTCCATTTATTGCCATGTACTCATCTGTGTATTTTATTATTTGATAGGCTAAATCTTTTATACTTCGACTTACTCTAAGGGAAGTATTATCTCTAATATATCTTTTCATCTCCCCTATTATAAGTGGTACAGCATACGTACTTAATTGTAATCCATAAGATATATCAAAGTTGTCTATTGCTTTTATTAAACCTATTACACCTACTTGGAATAAATCATCTGAATTTATATTACTTCGATTAAATCTTTGTAAAATACTAAGTACCAATTTTAAATTACCATTAATTAACTCTTCTTTAGCATTTTCATCTCCTTCATTAAATTTTTTAAATAATTCAATCATTTCCTTGTTTTTTAAAACTTTAATTTTATTTGTATCT
The DNA here is from genome assembly GCA_964372145.1 of uncultured Muribaculaceae bacterium. Taxonomy (GTDB): domain Bacteria; phylum Bacillota_I; class Bacilli_A; order RF39; family UBA660; genus CAKOSP01. The sequence goes on from CAYJPM010000003.1 coordinate 7,898, forward strand.
ATACCTGCGATATCTACTTTGTATTTTGTCATAAAAAAATCCTTTCAAACTTATATTGCTAAGTCTAAAAAGATTTTATTCAAATTTATTTTATATTTTTTTCTCCATCTGTCCAATCAACTTCCGGATTGTTTAAATCTTCGTGATATTGATTTTCCTCTACATTTTCACTTATTCCACAATTTACATCAGTTGTAATTCCTGCAACATCAAATAACAATTGTAATATTGGCGGAAAGATAAATAATATTACCGCGAATATCAATCTTGAAATTGTAGTTTTTGTCGCTTTTGATAACGCATCCGAATCTTGCTCCGCGATAGCTTTTATAAAATCAATAGTACTTAATACAACCAAAGCAATAATACCTAAATATTTCATTATATCTAAAGCTAGTTTTAACCAATATGCTGGATAATCTGGACTTGTTGTTGATCCTAACAATGTGTCACACGTTGAATCAGTCTTATACTCTTCATATTTATTTTCTATATTATCTTCTACTATATCATTATTGAATGAATTATCTTTAACGTTATTATCGTCTGCATTAACTTCATTAATATTTATTATAAAGAAACTAAATACTATTAATAATATTAAATATATCTTTTTCATAAGCCACCTACTACATAAATTATAACATAATATAATATAAAAAAACTAGTATCAAAACTAGTTTTACTATTTTTTAACTATTCATAGTTAATTTTAATTTCTTAATTACTTTCTTTTCTATTCTTGAAATATATGATTGACTAATACCTAACATTTCTGCCACCTCTTTTTGAGTATATTCTTTTGTATTATTTAGTCCATATCTCATTATCATAATTTCTTTATCTCTATCCTTTAAAAATTCTATTTCTTTTGATAATATTTCTTTGTCTAATTTTTTTTGATACTCATCTGGTACTAAATTTGGATCTGTCCCTAATATATCTTCTAGATGTAACTCGTTACCTTCAGAATCATAATTTAGCGCTTCATCTAAACTCATTTCTATTCTTTTCTTTTTATTCTTTCTTAAAAACATTAATATTTCATTAGCAATGCATCTAGATGCATATGTTGCAAGTCTGATATTTTTGTCTATTTTATATGTATTAATTCCTTTGATTAACCCGATAGACCCTATTGATACTAAGTCTTCTATGTCGTATATACCATTTTCATATTTTTTAGCTAAAAATACAACTAGTCTTAGATTGTGTTCGATTAAAACATTTCTTGCTTCCATATCGCCTTCTTTTGATTTAATTAAATATTTTAATTCATCTTCTTTTGATAAAGGCGGTGGTAACTTATCCGTTGCCCCTACAAAATATAATTCATTATATTTAATTTTTAACATCATTAGTATTTTTTTAAACATTTAAATCCTCCATTAATTTATAATTCAAAATACAATTACTTCCTTCTAAATTTATTTTTTCTTCTGATACACCTAATAAATAATTATTAAATTTTTTGTTATTTATTTCAATATATTTTAATGTAAAACATTCTAGTAATCCACTTTTGTTTATTCCTTTAAACGGGACATATATTGGATTTTTATTTCTATAAATTTTTTTATCAACTATAATTATATATTTATTAGTTATCGGATCTTTTAATTTATTTCCTGAATCTATATAACCATCTAGTAATAAATTTTTATTATCTTTAGTTACTACTTTTACTACATAAGATAAATTTTGTTTCTGTTTTAATTTTTTAGTTTGATATACATACAAATACAATATTAATGGTCCAATTAAAATTATTAACAAATAATTTATACTGAAAGTATCAAAGTAAAAAATTAAACCTTCACTTTTATATGAAAATTCTATATTTAAATAGTATAAGAATCCTGCGAGTATCACACTTGTCATATACAAGTATATAAGATTATAAGTAGTATATTTTATGTTTTTATATCCAAATGATAAAATAGTCATTATTACACTTGTTGTAATTTTTAAAAAAAATAATATTGTGTTATTTATATTTAATAATAATAAAAATACACTTGATGCTCCGATTAGTGACGCTAATAACAAATATTTTATTTTAGTTACTCTTTTTAGAGCAATTTTAACTGTCATTAATAATAATAAATCATAAATGTAATTTATTAAAAATAGTATATCTAAATATATCATTCATATCACCATTTATATTATATATTTTTATCAGTTACTATTTTGTCAAATATTGTTATTGCAATAAAAAAAGAAGATTTTTCATCTTCTTAAAATTCACTATTTCTTAAAAACGGAGGAATGTCGTAATCATCTGCAGGTATTTGTTGTCTTCTTTTAGGAAGTTCATTAGAAAATAATGCTTCATTACCTACTTCTTCATTAAATCCTGTAGCTATTACTGTTACTATAACTTCATCAGTTAAGTTTTCATTTTTAATTGCCCCGAATATTATATTAACATCTGAATTAGCAGCTTCTCTTACAGTTTCAACTGCGTCTTCTATTTCGAACAATGTTAAATTTCTTCCACCAGTAACATTTACTATTGCATTTGTTGCTCCATCTATTGTAGCTTCAAGTAAAGAATTTGCAACAGCTTGTCTAGCAGCTTCAATAGCTCTGTTTTCACCAGCATTACATCCAATACCAATGATAGCTGTCCCACTTTTTTCCATTACTGTTTTAACATCTGCAAAGTCTAGATTTATCATACCAGTTACTGCTATTAAGTCTGATATAGATTGTACACCTCTATGAAGTACATTATCTACTTCTTTAAATGCATCATCGAAACTTGTTGTTTTATCTATAATATCTCTTAATCTATCGTTAGGTATTATAATTAATGTATCTACACTTTTCTTAAGTTCTTCTAAACCAATTAAAGCATGTTCCATTCTTCTTTTACCTTCAAATCTAAAAGGTTTAGTAACTATACCAACTGTTAAAGCACCTTGTTCTTGAGCGATTTCTGCTATAACTGGAGCTGCTCCAGTTCCAGTACCTCCACCAAGTCCACAAGCTATAAATACCATATCAGCTCCAGCTACTGCTTCTTCTAAATCTGCTTTAGATTCTAATGCTGCTGCTCTACCAACTTCAGGATTAGCTCCAGCTCCTCTTCCACCAGTAATTGATTTACCAATTTGTATTTTATTTTCACAAAGTGATGAATTTAATACTTGTAAATCTGTATTTACAACATAAAATTCTACACTCTTAACTCCTTCTTCAATCATTCTGTTAACAGCGTTACAACCTCCGCCGCCTACGCCTATAACTTTAATCTTGGCAATTTGATCCATTTCTAATCCGTTCATTATAATTCCTCCCTAGTTATCAAAAAAATATCCAAATACTTTACCTAATAAAGAATTTTCTGATAAGTTAACTTTTCTGTGTATTTCCCCTAAATCTTCTTGTTCATTTAAATCAAATATTGAAAATTCAACATTTCTTAATTTTAATCTACTATTATAGTATTTAATTAAACCTGCTGAAGTAGAAAATTTATTATTTCTAATACCTATTTCTTTTACTTCACCAATTTTAGCAATTTGACCTAACTCTTGTTCTAATATAATATTAAAATCTTTTAGTTCTGTCATACCACCTGTAACTATTATATAACTAATTTCCTTTTTTGTTAAGTGATTTATGTGTTTTTTTGCTATTTTTAGTATTTCTGCTATCCTAGCAGCTGATATTTCACTGGCATCGTATTGATTTATCTTAACTAAATCATTATTTTTATTAGTAAAAGTCATTGACTCATTGGCTTGAGCCATACTTAAATGTGCTAAACTTAAATTTTCTTTTACATATATAGCATCTTTCTTATTTAGTTTATAAATGTATCCAAAATCTGCATCTAATGTGTTACCACCCATTTCGATAATTTCAGTTGCAGTTAAGATACCTTTATTAAAAATTGATACTTCTGTTTTACTTCCACCTATATTTATTATAGCTCCTACTGATTCTCCAGTCTTATTGTTTTTATTTTCATAATAATCACCTAATGGTCCTGTAACTAAGTCTATTACCTCTACATTAATTTTTTCTAAACATTTAATTATTGGTATTGTGTTTTTTTTAGGAACTACTACTCCAATTGCTTTAACAGTTAGTTTTTCACCATTAATCCCTATGGGTGATGCTACTTTGTCAATATCATTTATTACAAATCCAGTTGGCAATATACTTATAAGTTCATAATTATCATTAATTTTGTTATATACTGATGCTTGCATAGCTCTAATTAAATCTTTATGTTTTATTATTTTTTCATCACTTGTTATAGAAGTTGATCCTTCTGTATAAAAACAATTTGTATTAAAAGCAGGTATTGTAACAACTACTTTTTTTATTTCAATTCCTATACTTTCTTGAACTTTTATGAATGCTTCTTTAAGTGATTCTATTGCACTTTCAGCATTTACTATATAACCACATTTTATTCCTCTTGCAGGAGTTTCACTACATGCTAAAATATTTAGCTTATTTTTATATATTTCACCAACAACTAGTTTTATGTATGTACTACCTACATCTAAGCTAGCAATAACTTTACGCATATATTCCCTCTCCTTTTAATATTTTTAACTTATCCAAGCACTAATCATATTTCCAAACAAATAGAATTCTGCTTCTAATTTGTAACTTTCTTTAGTTTCTGGATCAAAAGCACTTTTTGAGTATATTTCATATCCAAGTCCTTCGTATTCTTGAAAATATCTTTCCCCAGTTATTTCTTTTGCCAAGAGTGGATCTTCAGAATTATTAAATCTATTTAATTCTATTAATACAATTGTAAACCATGATATTATCAACAATAATATTATTGAAATAAAAGTTATTAATATTATTTTAAGTGATTTTATTATATTTTTGTTTTTTATTACTATTAAAAGTAAATCAATAAATATTAAAATAAAACCTGTTATAAAAAGAAATGGTAAATCAACAAATAATGATATACTTGTACTTAACGCTAAAACTATAAAAATTATATTTAATACTAAATTCATAATCATACTCTCCTTATGATAAGTCTACCATAATATTA
>CAYJPM010000003.1:12948-23400 GCA_964372145.1 uncultured Muribaculaceae bacterium
TTTACAATTAAAAAACCACTTGAAAAAGTGATTTTATTACATCATTATATTAATTTTACCTATATTATCTTGAAACTCATATATAGCAATAATATTTTTTTTATATTCCATAAAATATTTTTTATTTTCAATATTCATTTCAATTTTTGCACCGTTTTTAACTTTGAAATATGTATCATCATCTAGTTTTATCGTATTATAATTTAATACATCTTTTATTTCTAATAATTTGAAATTATTTTCTTCAATTTCTTTTAATGTAAAAGAATCGCTAATATTAAATTTACCTTGTTTAGTTCTTACTAAATTTTTCATAGTTCCTACGGTACCTAATTTTTTACAAATATCATTTATTAAACTTCTAATATAAGTACCTTTACTAACTTTTACTTTAAATTTAAATCCATCTTCATAAATGTTTAGTAATTCTATTTCACTTATATTAACTTCTCTTTTCGGAAGTGTAATATCAATGTTATTTCTTGCGTATTCGTATAGTTTTTTTCCATTTATTTTTACTGCTGAATACTTAGGCACTTCCTGCATTTGTATTCCTTTAAAAGAATTTAATACATCGATTATTTGAACTTCGTCGATATGGTATGATTTTTCTTCTAAAATATTACCTGTTATATCAAGTGTATCAGTTAGTATTCCTAACTTTACTTCTGCAATATATTCTTTATCATAAGAAGTAATTTCATTAACTAATTTTGTGTATTTACCAATACATATTACTAAAACACCTTCTGCTAATGGATCAAGAGTACCAGTATGACCTATTTTTCTTGTTTTTAATATTCCTTGTAATTTATTTACAACATCTCTACTTGTATACTCTTTTTCTTTATTAACTACTATAATACCTTGCATTTTTCCACCCATTAACTATCTATTCTTATTTTAGTATATGTTTCTTTTTTTCTATATATATTTTTGAAATATATAAGTTCACCTTGCTCGAGATCTTCACCTAATTCTTGTAAATCTAGTTTGTAATCTAAATTGTTTAAATAATATTTAAACAATTCATCTTTTGCTGGTACAAGAACACTAATATAAATATTATCATTGTTATTATCTAATTCTTTTGTAACACCACCTAAAATACTGTTATATATTTCAGATATATATCCTTCATAATTAGATGATGATATAATTATATCATGTATCATAATATATAAATTATTTAAATTTTTATCAATATTAATTGATTTTCTATAATAAGCTTTTACTTCATTATCAATGATAACAGCATTAATATCTAAAGTAACATCATTTATAACTTCTTTAAGAATATTATACGCTTCTTCTTTAGCAGAATTAATATCCATATCATATTTAAAAGCTGAATATACTTCATAAAGTTCTAAAAAATATTCCAAATTTTCATCTGTTATTGTTATTTTTTTTATTTCCATATTTCCCCCTGAAAACAATATTAATTTGTATGCATTTTTTCGATTAATTTTTCAATATTATTACCATATTCGACTGATTTATCATATACAAATCTTAAATCTGGTGTATGTCTTATATCTAAATGATTAGAAAGTTTACCTCTAATAAAATGTGATGCTTCTTTCATTTCTTTTTCTAACTCTTCTGAAGTAAGATTAGATAAAGAAGTAAAATATAAAGTTGCATAACTTAAATCGGGAGTAACTTTACAATCAGTGATTGTAATAGTTTTTAGTAATTCATCTCTTGTTTCAGTAAGTAATATATTACTTACATATCTGCTTATTTCAGATGCTATTCTTTCTATTTTATGATTAGCCATTATTTTTTCACCTCAACAAGTTCGAAACATGTAATTATATCTCTTTCTTTTATGTCATCAAACTTTTCTAATGTGATACCACATTCTAAACCTTTTTTAACTTCTTTAACTGTATCTTTTTCTCTTTGAATACTAGAAATTTTTGTTTCATGAATTATTATTCCATCTCTAACTATTCTAGCTTTTGTATTATTTTTTACTATACCGTCAGTTACATAACTTCCTGCTATGTTTCCTACTTTAGAGAATTTGAATATTTTTCTAACTTCAGCGCTACCTAGTTCTTTTTCTTCGTATTCTGGTTCTAACATACCTTTCATAGCAGCTTCCATTTCTTCAACTAATTTATATATTATTGTATATATTCTTACATCTATGCTGTAGTCTTTAGCTAAATCTTTAACACCATTGTTAAATGTAACATTAAATCCTAATATAACTGCGTTTCCTGCTTTTGCAAGTGTTACATCACTTTCCGTAATAGCGCCAATACCACTTCTAATTACTTTAACTCTAACGTCTCCAACTTCAATTTTTTCTAAAGAATTTTTTACTGCTTCTTCAGATCCTCTTACATCAGCTTTTAGTATAACATTAACTTCTTTTTGTCCTTCGCTAATTGATGAGAACAAATCATCTAAACTTACTGCTTTTTGAGCTTTGTTTATTTCTTTAGCATGATCAGCTCTTTGTTCTGCTATTTTTTTAGCTTCACTTTCTGTTTCAAATGCCATAAATTTATCTCCAGCACTCGGACTTGATGATAACCCTGTAATTTCAACAGGAAGAGATGGCCCAGCTTCTAGAATATTTTCTCCTTGATCATTTTTCATAGATCTTATTTTCGCATAAGTATTACCTATTGCTATTGGATCACCTAATCTAAGTGTACCATTTTGTATTAATATAGAACATACTCCTCCAACATTTTTATCATGTCTAGATTCTATAACTGCTCCAGTTGCATATCTTGTTGGATTAGCTTTGTATTCATTTACTTCAGCAATTGCTAGTATATTTTCTAATAAAAGAGGTACTCCTTCACCTGTTAATGCTGATAAATTTATAAATGGATATTCCCCACCCCAAGCTTCTGGTGTAATATTAAGTTCAGCAAGCTCAGTCATTACTTTTTCAGGATTAGCTGTCGGTTTATCTATTTTATTTACTGCAACTATTAAAGGTACACCTGCACTTTTGGCATGTTCAACTGCTTCTTTAGTTTGAGGCATTACTCCATCATCTGCTGCTACTATTATAATAACAATATCAGTTACACTTGTTCCTCTAGCTCTCATTTCTGTAAATGCAGCATGTCCAGGAGTATCAATAAATGTTATTTTTTCTCCATTATGTTCTATTTGGTAAGCACCAATTGCTTGTGTTATTCCACCAGCTTCACCACTTACTACATTACTTTCTCTAATATAATCTAATAAACTTGTTTTACCATGATCTACATGTCCCATTATAGTAACAATTGGAGGTCTTTTAACAAGATCTTCTTCTTTGTCATATATTTCATAATTTTCAAAATCAGATACATCTTGTGTTTCTTCTTTTTTTAATTTTTTGTTGTATTCACTAGCTAACATTTCTGCTATGTCATATTCAATTACATCATTTATACCGATCATCAATCCTAAAGTAATTAATTTTTTTATTAATTCTGCTGGATTAACTTGCATTTTTTCTGCAAGTGAGTATAAAGTCATACCATCATCAAAAATAATACTTGATTCATCTACTGCATTACTTTTTAATTTTGTTTTATTTTTATACATTTCTTTTTTTAAGTTTTTAAATTCTTCTTTGTTAGAATCTTTTTTCTTTAATTTTTGTTTTGAATCAGTATGTTTTATTGATTTATTAAAATTATTCTTAATAATAATTTCCTCAACTTTTTCTTCTATTTCTTCATCTTCATCAAAAGTCATTTCTGCTTCTGTTGAAATTAAATTTATAGCTCCATCTAACATTATAATGTCATCGTCAGTTAAAAAGTCATCTCCACTTTTTGCTTTAATATCTAATAAACTACATTCTTTTAATACCTCAGCAACTGATAAATTAACATCATCTGCATAATTTTTTACTGTCATTTGATTCATCCTTTCTTAAGTTATATTTTTCTTACAATAATATTACTTTCACTCAACATCTTTTTTGATAATTCATCTTCATAATCACTATCATAAACTATTTCTTTTATTTCTGCATTTATAAGCATTCTTGTACATATACTGCATGGATATGTATTAATGTAAATCGTAGCATTTTTGATACTAACGCCATTTACAGCAGCTTCTATTATTGCGTTTTGCTCAGCATGTACAGCTTTACAAAATTCTTGTCTTGTTCCTGATTTTACTTTATTAAGTTCTCTCATACAACCACCATCTTCAAGACAGTGACTGATTCCTTTTGGAGCACCATTATATCCAGTGGATAAAATCATCTTATCTCTTACAATTACTGCTCCAACTTTTCTTCTGCAAGTACTTCTTTTTGAAACTACTTCAGTAATTTCTTTAAAGTATTCATCCCAAGTAGGTCTACTCATTTATATCACCAATCTCTAATAGATCTTCATATATTTGGTCATTTACTTCAAGTTCAAATATTTTATTAAATATTTTTTTAACTTTAGCTTTTTTAAAGATTTCGACATCTTTTTTTAAATATACACCTCTACCATTTTTTTTACCTGTTAAATCTATTTCTACGTTACCTTCTGGCGTTTTTACAACTCTAACTAAATCTTTTTTTTCAAATCTTTCTCTAGTTACAGCACACATTCTCATCGGAATTTTTCTTACTTTCATAACTTACTCCTAGTTATTTCCAGATGCTTGTATTTCTTCCATTGTCTTAATAGTTAATTTATATTTAGTTAATCTTGAAGCTAGTTTTATATTTGATCCTTTTTTACCTATTGCTAAGCTTAAATTATCTTCATTTACTATTATTAAAGCTTCTTTCTTTTCTTCATCAGTTATATTAACTATTACATCTTTAGCAGGAGATAGTGCATTCTTTATATATTCTTCTGGAACTTCACTATGTGCGATAAGGTCTATTCTTTCACCAGCTAACTCTTTTAATATATTAGCAATTCTGATTCCTCTTTCACCAATACAAGCTCCGATTGGATCTATTTTACCATTTGTAGAATAAACCGCCACTTTACTTCTAACACCAGCTTCTCTAACTACAGCAGCTAAAACTACGTCACCACTAACCATTTCAGGTATTTCATGTTCGAATAATCTTTTTACAAATCCATAGTGTTTTCTTGATAAAAGAATTAATGGTCCTTTATTATTTTGATCTATCTTAGTAATATATACTTTAATATTTTGTCCCATTTCAATAGTTTCACCAGGAATTATTTCTTCTTTTGGAAGTAATCCTCTAGTTTTACCTAAATCAATATAGAAATTTCTAGCATCTTCTAAAGCAACCATACCCATCATAAGTTCAAATTCTTTATCTTGAAATTCGCTAATTATAATGTTTTTTTCAGCTTCTCTCATTTTTTGAACAACAACTTGTTTAGCAGTACCAGCTGCTACTCTTCCAAAATCTTTAGGTGTAACTTCTATTTCAATTTCATCACCTATTTTAGCATCTGGTTTATATTCTTTTGCTTCATCCAAAAGTATTTGTGCATCTCTATTTATTTCTGGTGGAATAATTATGAAATTTCCTTCTTCATCTTCTCCATCTTCTCCATCATCATAATCTTCAACTACGATCATATAAGAAAATACTTTAATAGTACCATTATCTCTATTAATGTATACTTTAACATTAGTTTTACTATCAAAATTCTTTTTATATGCTGTTTGTAATGCTAATTCTAATGAATCATATATAAAATCAGCATCTATTCCTTTTTCTAAAACTATATTATCTATAGCTTTAATTAAATCTTTACTATTCATTCTTATCCTCTTTCTTTACTCATTACATCTAGAATATAATCTTCACTTGGAAAATCCATATCATCTACTATTGTATTAATAATTTTACTTGCTTCAACTATAGTATCTAAATCTATACCGCCAATCTTATCAAGTATAACTGTTAAAAATTTATTTTTATCTTTTTCATAAAAATATATTTCATCTACTACCATTTCCATTTCTTTAAGTGGTTTTTCTAATAAATCACCTAATTTTTTAATTGCTTCTTCCAAAATTACCTCCTCAATTATAAACAAAAGTGGGAACCACAGGGTGCCCACTTAATAAATCTAAATAAATTATATCATATTTCTATTTAAAATAAAAGGTTTTATTTAACCAGTCCATTCTGCACATATTTTGTTTCATTAACTGTAATAAATGCATTGCTATCATATTTTTTCACTAAGAGTGTTATTTCTTTTAAACTTTTCTTTTTAGTAGCGATTAATATTAAATCTTTTTTTATATTATCTTTTGTTTTTTTTAAATCAACTATAGATATACCATATCCACTTTTCCTTAATGAATTTATTAGTTTTGTATTATTGTTTTTTGTTATTATCCATAAACCTAAGTAACCATCTACATATTTAGATGTAATATAAGAACCTATAAATGTTCCTAATGCAAATCCACCGGCGTAGGAAATTGGTATAAGAACACTGTCCCCCGCATTATCTAATGCATTTGCAGCTACATAAAACCATATCATTACTTCTATAAAAGCAAGTATTGATGCCATTTTTCTTTTTCCTTGAACTGTTAAAATTGTTCGTACTGTACCTATACTAACATCAATTAATCTAGCTAGAAATATATATAAACAAGTAAAAAGCATTAACGCTTCACCTCACTATTACTAGTATTAACGTTAATGCTATTAAAAATGCAATTATTGCTATATATATTTTTAAATAACTATTGTCTTTTTTTAAATTATAATCTTTTTTTATACCATATTTATCACTTGCATATTCTATGGTAGTACCTTTTTTTCTATTTTCTTCGTTTATACTTTTTTGCATATCAACTTGTTTTTTATTTAACATATAACCACAATGAGGACATATCATTCCTTTTGTTGGTAAGTTACTTCCACAATTTTCACATATCATAATCTATCTCCTTATAATTATGGTGTTGGATAACCATTATCTAAAGTACCATCATTATCTGTTGATGTTTCATATTGTTGTTTAGTGAATCCAAAATTTAAAGTAATTTCTGTTCCTAATACTTCTGCTAAATCCATATTGTCTATATCCATTCCTTCGATATAAATATATACTCTTAATTTAGTTATACTATTTGGGGCTAAGAACATAAATGGATTTCTATCATCTCCATCATCACCTTTATCAATATCAGTAAATGTTTCTACCGGAGCTACATAATTTAAATTAGGATTTTGACTATTAAATCCATCATATATATCGACGCTAGCACCAGCTGGAATTGATGTATGAATTGTATTTGTTGGATAAAATACTCCATCTTCAAATGTGTTACATGTAGTTCCTATACTATAACTACTATTATCTAATAAGTTTGCTGTTGTACTTCCTATTCTTCTGTTACAATTATCATTAAACCAAGATATTGCTAAATCATTATGATCAGATTCATTAGGTTCCCAAATCACACTTCTATCAGTAAGACAAATAGCAGTTACACCAGCAGCAGTTCCAGCACAATCTATTCCAGTAATTAAATTTTGATCTTTACTATTTCCTGTTACTCTTCCTATTTGAGTAAAAGCTACTCTTATTGAATTTTCTATTCCTGCAGCAGCTTGATCTGTACTTGCTGATGCATCTACAACAGCTGATGAATTATAAGTTAAGAATATTTCTTCTTCAACAGTTGGATTGTAATCAGCAACATAACTGTTACCTGATTGATTTTTTACAAATAAATCAAATACTACATAACCTTTATCTTCTTCAACACTATTATCTAATTTTTCTGATAAAATCTTAAAACCACCGGCTGTTCTTGTAAAACTAGATTTTTCATAAAATTGTAATCTTGATGATGCAGTATCAATTTGACCTGATGTTGATATCGGAACTAAACCATCTTCCCAACTATTTGTATGTCCATCGTATACTGTACTAGCATCAGAAGAATCATATGAAGGCCATACACCATTTTCTAAATATATTGTATCACTCCACGCTATACCATTTAGCGATAATTGCAAATGTTCTATTGCAGATATTTCTACATTAAATGAATTTACTCCTACTTCTTGTCTACCAATAAACCAAGCAAATGTTGATACTGTAAAAACTACAGCGGTAATTCCTAGGAATAATACAATACCTTTTGTTTTTTCCTGTTTTTTCTTTTTATTAACTTTCATTTCACACCTCTTTATTTTCACTATTTTAATAATACCATTATTTTAAATATAATAAAACAAAAAGAGTTGATTTAATGTAAAATTAAACAACTCTTTTAAATAATTTTTCTAATTCGTAATTTGAATACGTTATGATAGTAGGTCTTCCATGTGGACAATTATAAGGATTATCACATTTTACTAATTCATTTAAAAAATATTCCATTTCCATATGAGATATTTTATGATTAGCTTTAATACTCATTTTACAAGCTAGTGTAATAGCGTAATTTTCTTCAAATTTAACCCTATTATAATTTTTGCCAATATTAACAATTAAATCAACAATTTTTCTTATTGATTCCTCCTCAAATCCAACTTTTAAATAATCAGGATGTTCTTTAATTAATATTGTATTTATTCCAAATTCTTCAAATTTAAATCCTAATTCAATAAAATAATCTTTGTTATCAATAAACTTTATATATTCACTTCCTAGAAATTCTATTGTAATTGGAATTAGTAATGTTTGTATATTTATTTTCTTACTTTTAAGAGCTAATAAATATTTTTCATAATTTATTCTTTCTGCTGCAGCATGCTGATCTATTAAATACATTCCATCTTCATTTTCTGCGACTATATATGTTCCATGTATTAACCCAACTGGATATAATATTAAATTTTTAACTTCTTCATTTATTACTTTTTTTTCTTCATCTTGTTTAACTGAAAAATCCATTTTAAACTGTTGTTTTTCTTCTAGAGGTACATATGATTCTTCATCTTTTACTTCTTCTACTTCTTCAATCTTAGGAATTAAAATATTTGAATACAGTAAATCTTTTATACCTTTATATATCAGATTGTATAAATCATTCATTTTAGATAATTTAATATCTTGTTTAGTTGGATGAATATTAACATCCATTAGAGTTGGATCTGTTTCTATATTAAGCACTACTATTGGATATCTGTCATGAGGTTTATATGTATAATACGCATCATTAATTGCTCGATTTATATCCGTATTTTTTACCAATCTATCATTTACAAAAGTTGTTAAATCATTTCTGTTTGATTTTAATATATCAGGCTTAGATACGTAACCACTTACTATATAATCATCACTTGATATATTTAGATATAACATGTTACTTGATATATTTAATCCATAAATTTCATGAATCGTTTTATGTAAATTATTAGATCCACTTGTTTTAATTACATCTTTGGAATTATTTGTTAATTGAAATGAAACATTTGGATGTGATAATGCTAATTTTTCTATTAACATTGTTGTTGCACTTAATTCACTATTTTCACTTTTTAAAAACTTAAGTCTTGCTGGGGTATTATAAAATAAATTTGTTATAGTTATAATCGTTCCTCTTCTAGCATCTGATGTTTCTTCACTTAAAACATTACCACCTTTTATATGAATTTTAGTTCCAACATCACCTTCACTAGTTACTAAATTCACTTCAGATACTGACGCTATCGAAGGAAGAGCTTCTCCTCTAAAACCTAAAGTTCCTATAAAAAAAAGATCTTCATCTTTTTTTATTTTAGAAGTTGCATGTCTTCCAAATGCAAGACGAGCGTCTTCTTTATCCATTCCTACACCATCATCTATTACAGTAATTTCACTTAATCCACTATCCTTTAAATTCACTTTAATATTATGAGCTTTAGCATCTATAGAATTTTCAACTAATTCTTTAATTACTGAAGATGTTCTTTCAATAACTTCTCCAGCAGCTATTTTATTTGCTAAGTTTTCATTCATTACATGAATCTTAGTCATAATATTCTCCCTTATGTAATATTCCTTTTTTTTGTAGATTTTTAATTATCATGTTTTCCATAATTCTATTAATCTTTGTATTTACAGGTTCATTTTCAGATAAAGAATTAACAAGAACAGAAATCATATCCATTCTATTAGCGCCTAGTACATCAGTCATTATTTGATCACCTACACAAGCAACTTCACCTGGTTTTAATTTATACATAGATAATATTTTTTTATATTTTCCTTTTAAAGGTTTTTTACTACTATGAGAAGAATCTATATTTAAACCTTCTTTGAACGGTCTTACTCTACTTTTAATATTATTAGATAATATTATAACTTTAAAATCTTCCTGTAATAATAAGAAAAATTCCTTCATTTTTTTATTTGGTTCATGTTCACTATAAGGCGCTAGTGTATTGTCTAAATCAAATGCTATACATTTTATCCCCATTCTTTTTAACTTTTTATAATTTATTTTATATACACTTTGTTGATACATATCAGGTACAAATAATTTCATAACTTACTCCTTACGTATTAATTATATAATATTTTA
>CAYJPM010000003.1:23500-30737 GCA_964372145.1 uncultured Muribaculaceae bacterium
TCATCTTTAAATATATCACTCATAATTGATTTTATAAATTCATTAACTATAAATGATATTAATACAAAAATAAGTATATATCCTAATTCTATATAATTAAGAGCTACTATTTCAAATAAATTTCTTAGAGGTGTTACAAATAATATTATTTGCAGTACAATTAAAAATATCATTGTTATATTCATTATTTTATTACTAAAAAATTCTTTATTAATAATAGATTTAAATAAATTTCTACTGTTTAAAGCAAATGTCATTTCAATTAATATTAAACTTAAGAATGCCATAGTAGTAGCTTTTTCAAAGCCAAATATGTCTATTGAAGTAAAATATATTATTAGAATTAATGCTGCTTTAAATATTGAACTAAATACTATTCTCGATGTTATGAATGGAGTGAATATTGAAGAGTTATTTTTTCTAACTTTTCTTTTCATTATATCTTTATCATTTTTTTCGAAAGATAACGCTATTGCAGGAAGTGAATCAGTTACTAAATTTATATATAATAAATGTATTGGTAAAAATATACTATATCCAAACAATACTGATGTAAACACTATAATAATTTCTGCGATATTAGCAGTTATTAAATATGTAATAGCTTTTCTAATATTTTCATATATATTTCTGCCTTCTTCAACTGATACTACTATAGTTGAAAAACTATCATCTACTAAAATTATATCTGCTACATTTTTAGTAACTTCTGTCCCAGTAATTCCCATGCCTACACCAACGTCTGATACTTTTAAAGCGGGAGCATCATTTACTCCATCACCTGTCATAGCAACAACTTTGTTATTTGCTTTCCAAGCTTTTACTATTCTAAGTTTATGTTCAGGAGTAACTCTAGCATAAACTGAATAATCTTTGACTTTTTCTTTTAATTCTTCATCTGTAAAATTATCAAGTTCTATGCCTTCGATAGCTTTATTATTTTTCTTATATATTCCCACTTCTTTTGCTATAGCTATTGCGGTATTTAAACTATCACCAGTAATCATTACAGGTTTAATACCAGCTTTTAAGCATTTTGAAATAGAATCTATTACACTTTCCCTTGGTGGATCTATCATTCCTACTAAACCTACAAAGATTAAATCATTTTCAACTTCTTTGTTAGAATATTTCTTTTTAACACTTATATCTTTATATGCTAATGCTAATATTCTAAGTGCGCCATTAGATAATTTTTTTTCAGCTAGTCTTATTTCTTCAATATCTTTTTTACTAATTTTCTTTACTTTTCCATTAACTAAATATTTATGAGTTATATTCAACATTGAATCTAAACTACCCTTAGTTAATACTATATTATTTTTTTTATTCGTCGTAATTACCGACATAAGTTTTCTATCAGAATCAAATGGTATTTCAAAAACTCTAGAATTATTTATACTAATATTTTTTTCATGAATATATTTGAATAATGCTACTTCAGTGGGATCACCTAAATATTTATTTTTATCTACTTTTACATTATTACATAAATAAAGTATTTTATTTACTATATCATTATCTACATTACTAGTTATTTTATTGTTAAAATAAAATTTTCTAACTGTCATTTCATTTTTTGTTATAGTTCCTGTTTTATCAGAACATATTATTTCTGTACTACCAAGTGTTTCAACTGAAGATATTTTTCTAACTACTGCGTTATTTTTAGCAAGTTTAGTCATACCTAGTGATAATATTATTGTAATAACTGCAGGTAATCCTTCTGGTATAGCCGCAACTGCAAGTGATATTGCAATTATAAATATATGTAAAAAATCATTTCCTTGAATTATACCTACAATTAACATAATTAATACTATTACTGCTATTATAATTGATAATACTTTTGAAATATTATGGATTTTTTTTGTAAGAGGTGTATCTTCTTCTTTTTCTGTTTCTAAAGAATGTGCTATTTTTCCAAGTTCAGTATTCATTCCTGTAGCTACTACTACCGCTTCACATTTACCATATACTACATTTGAACCCGAGTATATCATGTTTTTTCGATCACTTATTATTACATTTTCTTTTATTATACATTCTTCTTTAGTAACAGAACCAGATTCACCAGTAAGTGATGCTTCTTCTACTTTTAAACTTATTGAATTTATTATTCTAGCATCTGCAGATACATAGTCACCAGCTTCTAAAACTAAGATATCTCCTATTACTATATCTTCTACATTTATTAAAATTTCTTTTCCATTTCTTCTAACAAGTGTATCAGTTATAACCATTTTCTTTAATGCATTAATAGCTTCATCTGCTTTTTGTTCTTGAACAAATCCCATAATTGCATTTAAAAATACTATTAATAATATAATAAATCCTTCAGTTAACGATTCCCCTTCTACATATGAAACATAAAAAGATATCAGCGCTGCTACTATTAGTATTATTACCATTAAATTTTTAAATTGCTCGATAAATTTAATAAAATTACTTTTCTTTTTTTTATCAGTAATTTTATTCTTACCATATTTATTTAATTTACTTAAAATTTCTTTATCATTTAAACCATTTATATTAGTGTTTAAACTTTCTAAAACTTCATTAACGCTTTTTTGATAATACTTTTTATTCATATAATTTACTTTCCTTATCTTAATAAAATAATAACATAAATTAT
The DNA here is from genome assembly GCA_964372145.1 of uncultured Muribaculaceae bacterium. GTDB lineage: Bacteria > Bacillota_I > Bacilli_A > RF39 > UBA660 > CAKOSP01. The sequence continues at coordinate 26,136 of CAYJPM010000003.1, forward strand.
TGTTAAAATCTATAAATTTATTATTGACAATTATATATAATTTTATTACATATTTACCATTAAATGGCAAATACTATAACTGGTGAATTTATGAATACTTTAAATTATATAAAAAGAAAATTTATTAACTGTCCTGATTTAATTATTAAATCATATAAGATTAGTATCTTAAGAACAATACATGTAGTTTATTTAGAGACTACTACCTCTAATGATAAAGTAAATGATTTAATACTTAAAAATTTAGTAAATATTATAAATTTAAAGAAACAAGTTGGTACATTAGAAAATTTACTTGCAGCTGGTAATTCAGTCAAAATAAATAGCTTGGAAGAAATTGAAAATAAAATGGTTAATGGCTATGCTATTGTAATTGATAGGAATACCGTGTATGCTTCTGAAGCTAGATTGTTTGTCTTTAGAAGTATTTCTTCTCCACAAGTTCAGACTGCTATTAATGGACCAAAAGATGCATTTGTAGAAAATTATTTAATGAATGTAGGTTTAATAAAAAGAAGGCTTAAAACTAGTGAGCTTAAAACAAAAAATTTAGAGATTGGTGTTAAAACTAAAACATATGTGGGCATTCTTTATTTAGATGATATAACAGATAAAAAATTAGTTAATAAAGTTTATGATAAACTTAAAAATATTAATATAGATGGAATTATTGATTCATCTGAAATAGCACATTTAATTGATGGAGAATCTAGAAGTATATTCCCTACTATAAAATATAGCGAAAGACCTGATGATGTTGCTAATTCTTTATTAAATGGAAAAGTCGTTATAGTAGTAGATAATGCTACATTTGTTTTAATCACACCTTGTTTTTTTATTGATTTTTTTCATCCTTCTACTGATAAATATACTAAAAGTATAAATGTTAATTTTATTAAAATATTAAGAATGTTTGCTTTTTTTATAACTATAATGGCTCCTGCTATATATATAGCTATAGTTAATTATAACCAAGAAGCTATTCCCACCAGTTTACTTCTTAACTTTGCAGCACAACGGGAGGGTCTTCCTTTTCCCGCTATAGTTGAAGCTTTTATTTTACTTATTATTAGTGAATTACTAAGAGAAAGTGATTTAAGATTCCCTTCTGCTTATGGTTCTTCTATATCTATTTTGGGCGCACTTATCATAGGAGATGCCGCTGTTAACGCTGGTATTGTGTCTCCTATTATGATTATAATAGTAGCATTCACTTTTATATCTAGTTTAATGTTCACTGATGTAGATATGATTAATGCGACTAGATATTATAGATTTATATTTTTAATTGCTGCCGCATTATTTGGTTTATATGGATGGATGTTGATGGTATTCTTATTAATCATTAATATATGTAGTACTTATTCATTAGGAAAAGTGTATACTTCTCCTTTGGCTCCTACAGATAAAGCATATTTCAAAAAAGTGTTCTTAAAAGTCGATGATTTTAAAAGTAAAAAAAGAAGTAGAATTTTAGTTAAAAATAATTTAACAAGGGAGAAATAATATGAAAAAAATTATTTTATTAATTATATGTATTTTTTTTACAAGTGGTTGTGCTGATTATAAAGAACTTAATTCTCTTTCTTATATAACAGGTATAGGTATAGATTACCAAGATGATAATTTTATTTATACTTATGAAGTAATGGATAATAAAAAAGAAGGTAACGCAGTAGTTACTGAAACTTATGTTGTATCAGGAAAAGGAAAGACAACAGTTGAAGCTAAATATGATGCTGGTAAAAAATTATCTAATAGTGCATATTTTACTCATTCACAAGTTTTAATATTAACAGATGAAGTTGTTGAACATAAACTTTTAGAAGTAGTAGACTCTATTGTTAGAAAACCTGAATTTAATGAAGAATTTAAATTTTTTATCACTACTGATAATTCTCCTGAAGAAATATTTAATAACACTACCAAGTTTCATCCTTCAGTGTCTTTATATATAGATAGTTTGGTAACTAATAACGATTATACAAAAAATTATTTACTAAATTTACCTTTTACAGTATTTACTCAACGATTAGTAGAAAACAAATATGATCCTGCAGTTTCTGTTATTAAAATAAATGAAGATGATATTGTAATCGATGGTTTAGCTATATTCGATAATAATAAAATAATTGATATAGCAAGTGATAATTATAGCAATTTATATTTAGCTATGAGTGATGGTAATATAAATATAATTGAATCAATATTATATAAAGATGAAAACATAGAAGGAATTGTTAACTTTAGTTCAGTTGATATTGAAGTAACATCTTCCAAAATAAATATAAATATTGATTCTACAGTTGAACTAAAACAAGTATCTAATTCTGTTATTTTAGATAATAATAGTATTTATGAAGATATAGAAAAATTATTTGAACAATCTATAAATGAAAATTTAGAAGAATTTATTTCTTATTTGCAATTAAATAATTCGGATATATTAGGATTTGAAAATATATATTATATTAAATATAGATCTGATAATAATGATTTATGGAAATATGCTGATGTTGATATAAATACACAAACTACAGTATCTAGGAAAGGATTAATTAATAATGTCAATAACTAAAAAAGAATTTATATCTACTTCATATTTTTTAGGAAGAGCTATGTTTTTAGGGGTTGGATTTTCATATATTTTTAGATTTAGCAAAGCTGATGCTTGGATCAGTATGATAATTGGGTATTTATTAGGTAATATAATTATTTGGCTATATGACAAAATTAGTATAAATATAAATTATAATTTAAATAACTTTTTAAATCAGAGAAATTTGGTAAATAAATTTTATAAATTAATATTCTTTTTTCTTTATTTATATTTAATGTTATATGTAAGTATTATATTCACTAACTTTATAAGAGTATATTATTTATATAATACACCTACTTGGGCAACTTTATTATTATTACTTTCGATAAGTTATTATGCTTCACTTAAAAGTGAGCATGTAATACTTAGAATTAGTTTAATTTTATTTCCTATAAGTTTAGTTATGATATTATTTGATGGAATTCTTTTATCAAGCTTTGTAGATTTAAATAGTTTTTTACCTTTAATGAATAATTCTATACTTAACATATTCAAAGGGTCTATAATATTTGCTATATTATCTGCAGTGCCTAGTATTTTATTACTTGAATATAATGTTCCTCTTAAAACTAAACTAGTTAGTTATGGTATATCTTCAGGAATTATACTATTTATAAATTTTTTCATAACTGGAGTTTTAGGCAATATACTTATTAATATATATAATTATCCAGAGTATATGGTATTAAGAAGAATTAAGTTATTAGATTTTATAGAAAATATAGAAAACTTTGCATCGTTAATATGGTATTTTGATGCATTTATAATAATTTCATTATCACTATCTAAAATCAGAAAAATGTTTTATTCTAAAAAGAAAAACATTTATATACCTTTATTATTACTAACATTAATATTTATTTCTTATTATATATTTAGTAATTATTATATGGCTACGACTATATTTTTTGGAAGTGGTATTATTATATTTGGCATATTTATAATTATTACTTGTCCAATATTATATTTAATTACAAAAAAGAGAAAACTTAAAAATTAGTTTTCTCTTTTGCTGTATAAGCAACCACAATAATTTTGTCTATATAAGTTATATTCTTTTGCTAGTTCTATACTTTTTTTGTAACCATCATTTTTTTTGAAATTCATATCTAAATATTTTATATTATATTTATCAGATAATTCATTACCTATTTTAGAAATGATTACACTATTTTTATGAGGACTTACTGTAAGTGTTGTAGCAAAATAATCAAAATTTAATTCTTGAGCTTTTATAGCAGTTTGATTTAATCTTAAATTAAAACATACTGAACATCTTTTGCCACCTTCTTTTTCTTTTTCTAACCCACTTATATTTTTTGTATATAAATCATTGTCATAATCCGCATCAATCAAATTTATATTACTATTTGTTTTATAATTTTTTATAAATTTAATTTGTTCTTGTTTTCTTTTTTCATATTCTTCTTTAGGTTCTATATTAGGATTATAAAAATAAACTGTTAAATCATAATCATTTATTAAATAATCTATTACATAGCTAGAACATGGTCCACAGCAACTGTGAAGTAATACTTTTTCTTTCATCTTTTCCTTCTTTTATTCGTAATAATCAAATATATGATTATCATTTGAACTATCTAAATATAACGTTCCTCTTTTATCTTGTACTTCACAAAATTCATTATATTTATTAAATTTATCAAAATTAACTAAATTAACGTGAACTGTGTTTGTATCATTCATTTTAAATATGAATCTTTCTGCATCTAAAGTAATATCATCTTTTATATTTGGTGCATATTCAATTTCACTTATTTTATTTATTAGCGTTTGATCTATTTTTGATAATTCACTTATTAAACTTTCATATATATCACTAGGAACATAATTTACTAGAGTTGGTACTCCTAAATAATCACTAGTATACTCTACTGTAGTTTGATTTTCTAAAACTATTTCTTTATCAGTAGAATTATAAAAAAGTATTTTATTTTCTACTACTTCTATTGTAATGGTACCAAATAAACTTTTTTTAA
>CAYJPM010000003.1:30747-31763 GCA_964372145.1 uncultured Muribaculaceae bacterium
CTTTTTTCTGTTTTTGATGATGATACCATTATTATTTTAGGACTTGATTCAAGGTTTGCTTTTTCTATAATTTCGTTATCACTTGTAAATTCATTACCACTAATTAATATTTTATCTACTGGGGAATTTAATATACTATAAATAAAAGTCCCTATTAAATATAAAACTAGTAAGATAATAAGAACTACTTTTATACGTAATTTTTTTTTAACTTTTACTTTCTTTTCATTTTTCATAACTTATCCCACTTTATTATTTTGTTTTCTAATATTAATTCTATATCATATTTTTCTTTTACTTTTTCTTTAATGTAATTTATTAAATTTATTATATCTGAACTACTTGCATTATTATAATTTATTATAAAGTTAGCGTGTTTTTCACTAACTTTTGCTCCGCCTATACTATAACCTTTTAGACCTAAATCATCTATTAATTTTCCCGCTGAATATCCTTCTGGATTTCTAAATGTTGATCCTCCACTTTTTTGATCATATGGTTGATTTTCATTTCTAAATATTTTCCATTTTTTTAAATTAAAATTTGTTTCTTCTAAATCATCTTTAGTAAGATTAAATTTAGCACTTAATATAACGTAATCATTTAAATTAGTTTCTCTATATTTATACTTTATATCATCTTTATTCAATGTAATTATATTATCATCTTTTAATACATTAACACTTATTAAATCATCAAATATTTCACTTCCAAAACAACCAGCGTTTCCTTTAACAGATCCACCTATATTTCCTGGTATACTACTTGCCCATGCAAAGTTTGTATATTCTAATTTTAATAGTTCATTACTTAATAATGGTAATGATACACCAGCGTCTGCTTCACATATATCATTGTCTATTTTAATTTTATTAAAATTTTTCAAAGAAATTATCATACCATCAAAATCTTCGTCAGGTAATATTATATTAGAACCTAAACCTATAATAAAATATTTAATACTATTTTTTTTATTATACTTTATTATTTCTATTAAATCTTTTATATCATTAGGT
>CAYJPM010000003.1:31773-56574 GCA_964372145.1 uncultured Muribaculaceae bacterium
TTCTTTTTTAATAATTCTTCTTTCATTTAAGTACTTCCTTTATGTTATTGTAGATTAATTCTGCTGAATCTATATCTTCATATTTATCTAAGTTTTTTATTAATTTTTCTATATTGTTATTTTTACCTACTAAATCCTCAATGGCAATAAATAATTTTTCAGTTGTTAATTTTTTTTCTTCAATTATATTTGAAACTCCCATATTTGATAAATCTAATGCATTAAAATATTGATGATTGTTTGCTACATATGGTGAAGGTATTAATATACTAGGAACTTTTAAAGCTAATATTTCACTTATTGTTGAAGCTCCTGCCCTAGATATAATTAAATCTGTTTTTTTCATTAATCCTGGTAAGTTTTCATAATATGGTAACACTTTAACATTACTTGGAAAATTAGTGTTTTCTATAAAATTATTATAATGAGCTTTACCTGTTATAAATAATACTTCATACTTTTCTTCACCTACTAAATTTAAAAATGCTTTAAATTTTTCGTTAAGAGTAGAACTTCCTAAAGAACCACCTACTATTAATATTAATTTTTTATTATCTGTAAGTCCTAAGCTCTTTTTATCTACATCTTTTGCAGTTAATGCAGTTGATGAACAAGGATTGCCTGAATAAAACACTTTTTTTGCAGATTTAAAATATACTTCACTATTTTTAAAAGATACACCTACTAGATTTATATCTTTTGATAATACTCTATTTGATTTACCTGGAATACTATTTTGTTCATGTATAAATGTTTTGATTTTTAATTTTTTGGCAGCTTGTAAAACAGGATAAGTAATATAACCACCTGCTCCAATTACTATATCAGGTTTAAAATTTTTCATTATTTTTATACATTCTTTTTTAGCTTTTTTTATTAAATATATATTTTTAATATTTCTAAGCATATTATTTTTACTTAATCCATAAATTTCTAAACCTATATATTTATACCCTTTATTTGGGATAATATCTTTTTCCATTCGATTATGAGTACCAATATATAGCACTTCTAATTCTTTTTCTTTTTCTTTAAATTTTTCTATTATTGCTAAAGCAGGATAAATATGTCCACCTGTACCTCCAGCACTTACTATAATTTTCATTATATCACCTAATATAATTATACAATAAATTTGCGTAAAATTACATTATTTTTATATTATATGACATATTAATGATATAATATTATTGGTGAAGTAAAGTGAAAAAGAAAAAAAAATTTAGATTATTTGTAATTATTATAATATTAATTGGTATTTTAATATATTTTTATATAAGTGGTACCAGTGTTAATAATGAATATAACGAAGAAGCATTAAATGCTGCCGGTAGTTATAATATATCTGAAAAGTTGGAAACTGAACAATATTCTAAAACTTTAGAAGAAGTATTAATTAATGATTTATATAATGATGATTATTTTGATGATTATTTAGTAATAGAATATATTGATGAAATTAACTTTTTAGATAATGTAACACAATATTTAAATAATGGTTATTCAGGAAATGAAATAAATGATATATATACACTGAGTTCTGATAATCAAGCTATGCTTTTAAAATATGATTACATTGATTTTAACAATTATAAGAGCATAAATAATTTTAATGTAGATAATTATGATAGGTATGAAAATTATTTAAATAATACCGATTTAGATATAGAGACAGTAGTAACTTATGTAAATATTGGTTTAGATAATGAACAATATACAAATATAAATGATATTATTGATCCATATAGTGTGGATGTATTAGTTAATAAATATAATAAATTACCTGATAACTTTGTACCTGAAGATTTAATTTCTATACCTGGTTATGAATATTATAAACTAGATAAAGTAGCTTCTGAAAAATTGTTAGAACTTATTTCTGCTGCTTTAGTAGAAAATATTGTTATCGCACCATATTCAGCATACCGATCATATACTTATCAAGAAGGTTTATACGATAGATATGCAAGCGCTAATGGCACAGCTGAAGCTGATACATATTCAGCTAGAGCTGGACATTCTGAACATCAAACTGGTTTAGCAGTAGATATTAAAGAACCAAGTTATAGTTCATCAACTGTCAGTCCTGAAACTTATGAATGGATACTAGATAATGCACATAAATATGGTTTCATTGTAAGATATACAGAAAATAATACTCATATAACTGGTTATATTGAAGAACCATGGCATTTAAGATATTTAGGTGAAGATCTAGCTACTAAAGTAGTTGATTCTAATTTAACATATGATGAATATTATGATTTACATATTAAAGAATATTAATTTATTCTTTTTTTTTGAACAAAAAAAGCAGATTACTCTACTTCTTCAAATCTATATTTTTGTTTTACTTCCGGATATTTTATGTGATCTACTTCAGATAAAAATACATCTTTATCTCTTACCCAAATTTTATAATCTCCATATAAAGCTAAGTAAATAACTTTTTCTTCTAAAGTTTCACAATCATATGCAGTTCCTAATACTTTGTACATTTTATCTTTAAAATGTCTGTATAATCCATTTATTTTTAATTCTCTCATAATATCCTCCTGTAACTATTTTAACATAACTCCATTAATATTCATATAATTAATACATTGATCATATGATAAAATGCATCCTTTTAAATCTTTTAAGTCTACATAAAAGTAAGTTATTTTATTATAACTTAAATCAATATCTTTTAATTTAGTTGATATAAAATTAATAGTATTCATATTATTGTTTTCAAAAATAACTTTATTTAATATAAGTTTATTAAATTCAGAATTATCTAAATTATTTTCTTTATATTCAACATCCTTTATTTTTAAATCAAAAAATCTTGAATAATTTAAATTATTATTTATAAATATAATATTATTTATAGTACTCTTTGATATATTAATACCAATTAACTTCGAATTTATAAATTTTGTATTATGAATTCCAACTTTATTAAAATTTATATTTGATAAATCACAATATTCAAATACGCAATTATTTATATTTAAATTTTCAACATCTTTTATAATAAACACACATTTAATAAATTTAATATTATCTAATGATATCTTTTCTAAAGAGATTAATTCTATTATTTCATTTTCAAATACTTTATCTTCTATATAATCATTTTCTTTTATTATTTCTAAAAACATATTATCACCTATATTTATTATAACAAAAAAAAGTGATTTCTCACTTTAATTTTATCTGGTTTTGTTTTCTAATTCATTATTATTAACACTTGTATTTAATTTATCTAATTCTTCTATTAATATATTTGTCGGTACAAATCTTTTATATATATTAAAAGGTATTGCTTTACACACATGACATGAGCCAACATTACATCCATAATCTTTTAATGTTGTTGATGTAAAAATATCTTTATATTCACAAGAAGAAATTTTTTTCATAAATGCATAGTTTAATTTTTTACTATATGTAAAATCACCTTCTAATCGTGTAACAAGAGCTAATGTGCATACATATAAATCTTTTGTATCAGTTATTCCGAACATCTTATTTTTCCTTTTTTACTTTATCTTTTTTTTCTTCCTTTTTATCTTCTTTTTTAATAGGTTTAGGCAAACATTCTTTTCTAGATAAGTTAAGTCTTCCTTTGTTATCATAACCCATTGATTTAACAAGTATTTGATCTCCAACTGATACTATATCACTTGGTTTTTCAACTCTTTCATGAGCAAGTTGTGATACATGTACTAAACCTTCACAGTTAGGCCATAATTCAACAAAGCATCCAAAGTCTTCTACTTTAACTACTTTACCTTCATATTCTTTTCCATATTCAACAACTTTTACAATATCTTCGATCATTTTTCTTGTTTTATTTATTACTTCTTCATCAGTATGATATATAATTACTCTTCCGTCATCTTCTAAATCTACTTTAACAGCATCTTTATCATTAACTGTTTTAACATTACTAGATTCTAAGATAACTTTAGTAATCATTTCTCCACCACGACCTATTACATCTTTAATTTTTTCTGGATCAATTGTAAATGTAATAACTTTTGGTGCATATTTACTTAATTTTTCTCTTGGAGCTTCAATTACTTCATGCATTACATCTAATATTTCAAATCTTGCTTTTTTAGCTTGTGCTAAGGCTTCTTTTAAAATACTTTCAGTAACACCTTTAATTTTAATATCCATTTGAAGTGCTGTGATACCTTTTTTAGTACCCGCTACTTTGAAGTCTATGTCTCCCATGTGATCTTCTAAACCTTGAATATCAGTTAAAATAGTATATTTCTTACCATTTTGGATTAGTCCCATTGCAATACCCGCTACTGGTGCTTTAATTGGTACACCTGCTGCCATTAAACTTAAACATCCAGCACATATTGTAGCTTGACTTGATGAACCATTAGATTCTAATACTTCAGATACTACTCTTATTGTATAAGGGAATTCTTCTTCAGAAGGTATTACTTCTAAAAGTGCTCTTTCTCCTAAAGCTCCATGTCCTACTTCTCTTCTTCCTGGTGCTCCATATCTTCCTGTTTCACCTACTGAATATTGTGGAAAGTTATAATGTAACATGAATCTTTTTGTATCTTCAATTCCAAGACCATCTAATATTTGATGTTCTCCTAATGCTCCTAATGTAGTAGTAGCAAGTGCTTGAGTTTCACCTCTTTGGAATAAACCTGAACCATGAGTTCTTGGAAGTAAATCAATATAAGCTTCTAAACTTCTTATTTCATCCATTTTTCTTCCATCTGGTCTAACTTTTTTATCTGTAATTAAATATCTAACTAAATCAGATTCTAATTTATGAACACTTTTTTTAACATCAGATATTTTACTATCTTTATTTTCATCTTCAGCATATACTTCTTCAAAGTGTTCAACTGCATTTACCATAACATTTTCTATTGCTTCGTATTTTTCTAATTTATCTTTAATTTGAATTGCTTTAAGCATTTCTTTTTCAAACTTATCAGTTACATCTTTTAATACTTCTTCATTAATATCAAATATTTCAAGTTCAACTTTTTCTTGTCCTACTTCATCTATTATTTCTTTTTGGAATTTACATAATTTTTTAATATTTTTATGTGCTTCCATTAATGCTTCTAACATTATTTTTTCAGATAATTCTGACGCGCCTGCTTCTACCATGTTAATAGCGTCTTTAGTACCCGCTACTGTAAGGTCTAAAGAACTAATTTCTTTTTTAGCTACTGTTGGATTAACAATTAATTTATCATTTACTAAACCAATGTTAACACCAGATACTGGTCCATCAAACGGAATATTACTTATTCCAAGAGCTAAAGATGTTCCAAATAAAGCAGCCATTTCTGGTGAATTATCTTGATCTACTGATAATACTGTATTAATAACTTGAATTTCATTTCTTAAATTCTCATTAAACATAGGTCTTATTGGTCTATCGATTAATCTTCCTGCTAATGTTGCTGCATCTGAAGGTCTTCCTTCTCTTTTAATAAATCCACCAGGAATTTTACCTACTGAATATAATTTTTCTTGATATAAAACTTGTAATGGAAAAAAATCTTGAGTTACTGGTTTTTTACCCATAACACATACAGATAATACTACTGTTTCTCCATATCTAACTAAAACTGAACCGTTTGCTTGTTTAGCAAGTTGTCCTGTTTCAACTATAAGTTCTCTTCCTAAAAAATCTAATTTAAATACTTTTTTCATTTCTACTTCCTTTCTTACAAAAAAAAGACACTATAAAGATTAGTGCCTATTTTCTTAAATCTAATTTTTTAATTATTTCTCTATAACTAACTACGTCATTATCTTTTAAATAACTAAGTAATTTTTTTCTTCTACCAACTTTCATTAAAAGTCCTCTTTTAGAATGGAAATCATGAATGTGAGTTTTTAAATGATCAGTTAAGTCATTTATTTCTTTAGTTAATATTGCTATTTGAACTTCAGCTGAACCAACATCATTTTTTCCTTTAGCGAATTCTTTAATGATTTTGCTTTTTTCTTCTTTGTTTAAAGCCATGTTTAATTTCTCCTTTCATATTATTAATCGGTTTTAACCTAGTATTAGTTGGAGTAACTGGATACCAAGTAAAAACTTCTAAAGATATTTTATAATATTATTGCAAAAAAAGCAACTAATATCTTCTTTTTCTTTGATTTTCTTCTTCTTTATTTTTTAAACTATTTTCTATAAAATAGAATGAATTACCAATCTTTTCCATTTTAGCAATTTTTTCTACTATAAAAACATTATTTAAAAGATATTTACTATTACTTAATGTCTTATTATATTCATCTAATTTTAATGTTGTATATGTATAGAATTGTTCTGAAATTTCATCAATATCATTCATGTTTTGAATCTGCTTTTTAATTTCATCAGGCAATTTATACTCTAATTCCATTATTTTTATTAGCAAACTTTTTAACATTATAATTTTATCTTCATCTGATACATTGTACAAATCATCATTATCAAATTGTATTGATTTATCATGAACGTCTTCTTCATAATTTTCTTTTTCAGTTTTATCGGTTTTTAATATATTTTTCTTTTCTTGGTTATTTTTATTTTGTATAATTTCTCTAAGTTTCGAATCAGAATATATATTTAAATTCGAAGTTTTTTCAACTATTTCTATTTGTCCATCTAATTTACAATAAAGTACGTAAGAATTTTGTTCATCCAATTCTATTTTTGTAGATTGTTCTTTTATTTTATTAATAATATCTTTTAATAATAAACATTGGATTATCCCTGGTTTTTTATCATATATTAGTTTTTCAAATTTTGTCAAATACTCTAAGTGATCTGTAGTTTTTAAATTACTAATTACTTCATTTAATTCCATTTTCCCTTTTATTTTCATCACTAAAGCGAATATCACGTTAACTATTGGTATTAGCATTAAATAAAATGCATATGAACTTTCATTAGTGTGAATTTTACTACTATCTTTCATTTTATACCCTTCATCGTATATTTTCTTTAATACACATAGTGATGTATTTAAGTTTATACCTGCTGATAACAAGTATGATGAAATTACTATTAATATTATATTTGTCATATTTTCTCCTTAAAACATACTTTACACCTTTTAAAAAAATATGTCAATTATTATATATTATTACTTCACAATTATTAACTTTGTACTTAGATATATCTCCATCTTCAGGTTCACCTTCTAAAATACATCTAATATTTAGAATTGTTCCTGCGTGGGTTACTATTAAGATGTTTTTGTTTTTATAATTTTCTTCTAAATATGAAAAGAAATTTTGAATTCTATTATGAATATTTTCTAATAATTCAATTTCATATTTTGTACATTGCTTATCATTGTTAAAATCTAGATCTTTTGGAAATTCATTTTTGCTTTTTCCTTCTAGTAAACCATTACCTCTTTCAATTAATCTTTCATCAATAATTATATCTTTATTTGTTATTATTTTAGCTGTTTCATAGGCTCTTTTTAAAGGACTAGAAAATACTTTATCAAAATTAATATCTTTTAATTTTTCTTTAGTTTCTAATGCTTGATTTATCCCTACTTCATTTAATGGTATATCAGTTCTTCCTTGCATTATCCCTTTTACATTCCAATCGGTTTGTCCGTGTCTTACTATATATATCATAAATTCCCTTTCGTTCTAATTGTAACATAAAAAAAACACAATTTATGTGTTTAATTTATTTTTTTTAATAATGGTATAAATATTGCTCCTACTAGGTTACCTATAACTGCAATTATTATAAATATTAATCCTTCAATTGTAAATAACTTACCTGCAAAATTTAAATATGCTATATCAGCTATACTATGTTCAAAATAACAAAGTATAAATACCATTACACAAAGTACTACTAATATATATTTTCCTAAGTCTTCTTTTATTTTTTTAAATCCATTTACTCCAGTATACATTAATATCCCACAAAATATTGCTAATATAAATACACTTAGTAAACTATCATTTAATTTAGCTTCTACTAAATATGTGCTAGCTTCAAATAATTTATCACTATTTTTTGTTAAACTTATTAAATAACTTGATATAATTACACCTACTGTGTTACCAATTAATATATTAAGGACTCTAAGTATATATTTAAAATTATTTTCAACTATATAACCTACTTTTCCTGTATATAAATTTAAATCATATGTAAGTATTATTATAAGTGCAATACTAAATAAAAATGATCCAATAATCTTATCACTTATCATTAAATAACAAGCTACTGCTATCGTGATAAATAATCCCGCTAATACTGCTTTTACAAAATCTTTCATTACTTCAACTTTCTACTTCTTTACATAAAAAAACACATAATGTGTTATTTTAAATTAGCTAGTAATTCATCTTTTTTCATTGATGAAAAACCTTTAACTCCAGCTTCTTTAGCCATAGCTTTTAATTCAGCTAATGTTTTAGAACTTAAATCTTCTTTAACTTCTTTTTTTGCTGTTTCCTTTTTAGGAGCAGCTTCTTTTTTTGCTGTAGCTTTAGGAGCTTTTACAACTTCTCCAGCTAAAGCTTTCTTAGAAATTTCTACTATAGCAGTGAATCCTTTAGGATCAGCTATAGCCATTTCAGATAATACTTTTCTATTAAGCTCAACTCCAGCTTTTGCTAAACCATTAATGAATTTAGAATAACTAATTTCATTTTCTCTACATGCTGCATTGATTCTTGTAATCCATAATTTTCTGAAATTTCTTTTGTTTGCTCTTCTGTCTCTAAAAGCATATTGTCCACTATGGAATACTTGCTCTTGAGCAGTTTTATATAATCTGTGTTTACTACCAAAATAACCTTTGGCTTCTTTTAGAACTTTACGTCTTCTAGTTTTAGAAACAGTTCCACCTTTAACTCTTGTCATAATTTACCACCTTAGATAACAGATTTTAATCTGCTAGTTTCTCCTTTACTTAACACTTGTGTTCCTCTTCTTTGACGAACTTGTTTTCCACTGTCTTTACCAGTTTTGTGGTTACCACCACTCATCTTAGCAACTACAGTTCCATTTTTTTTCTTTTTTAACACTTTGCTTGAAGCTTTATGTGTTTTTTGTTTACATTTTGCCATACTACAAATTTTCCTTTCTTATATTTCTTTCTTAGGAGTCAATAGCATATACATTTGACGTCCTTCCATTTTAGGCGCTTGTTCCACTGTTGAAACTTCTGATAATTCATTAGCAAATCTTTTTAATACTTCTTCCCCTATTTCAGGATGAGCCATTTCTCTACCTCTAAATCTAATAAAAGCTTTTATTTTATGTCCTTTTAATAGATAATCTGAAGCATTTTTTTTACGAGTATTAAAATCTCCAATATCAATTCTAGCTGATAAACGATATTCTTTTAACTCTTTGTTAGATTCTCTTTGTTTCTTTTGAGCTTCTTTCATTTTTTTAGATTTTTCATATTTAAATTTATTATAATCCATAATCTTAGCTACTGGCGGAGTTGAATTTTCACTCATTAGCACAAGATCTAAACCAGCATATCCTGCTAAAGTTAAAGCATCTTGTAACTTTTTGATTCCCATTTTTTCTCCATTTGGACCAATAACCATCATTTCAGAAACTCTGATGTTTTCATTTACTTGATTATCATTATTGTTGTTAGTATTATTTCTAACATTATACTTATTTGCTATGTTAAGCACCTCCACAAATTAAAAAGGTGAAGTTAAAAACCTCCACCTTAAAAAACATAAAAATTAATCATTCTTAGGTTTTTTACCTACTGCTCTTCGCTAGTCAGGTGGATTTAAAAATCGCTTTCCTTTTTAATACATTGTTATTTTACTAAATTATTTTGTTTTTGTCAACATTTATTGTGATATTACATATGGATCATATTGTGTTCCAGTACCTGATACTATTTTTGTTGTACTCTTTAAATATAAAGTTGGTCTAGTAAAAACCTCTGTATTGGCATCAATTACAAATAATCCTGCTGTGTCTGCAACAAAAAAGTTATATGAAGTATTTCCTGGATGTGAAGTAATTAGCCATTCATTTACTTCTTTGCTAAGCCATAAATCATTTTTAGCTGATGCATAATCTAATAGACCTGTATTCCAATGACTAGGTAATGCAGAATAACCATAATCACTTGTATATAACAATCCAATATGACCTGTAGTAGTTGTATTTGTATCAGCTGATACTGAAGTTCCTCTTTCAGCTGCGTACATAACTTGTGTATTTTGAAATGGATATGCTGTATCAGAACCTAAATACCAAGTTACTTCCTGAATCATTGCTCTTGCTGATTCTTTTATACCTACGGTTTCAAAATTACACAATTTTGTTTCTTCATCAGTACATCCTGCCAAACCTGTTGTTGCGACTGTACTACTATAATAATGATTATTTAACAATTGATTTAATTCTGCACCTCCTGATGAATCAGACCATGAATTATCATTACCTGTATCTAATTTATATATACCGATGTAGTCATCTCTCACTATTTTAACTAAATTAGTACTATTTATACCATGTGAATTTTCATCAAATACTCCAACTACTCTCCACATTTCATTATTGAATATAACGTAGTTATTTGGAGTGTTTCCTGAGTATCTATACTCACTTGTATTTGTATAATATAAACTATTAGTACCGTCTAAACCATTATGTAAACTAATGATATAATCATTAAAGTTTTCTGTTTGTAGTTCTTCTGCTTCTTTAAGTGAAAAAGTTGCCGTTAAAGATTTATTTGAATTACCATTTTGATTTTCAGGATGATTTACAAATATTATTTCTAATTTCCAATTTTCTGAAATACCTATCATTGTTGATGTACTAATTGCTTTAGAGGCTACTATTTTAATTCTACCTGTTGATGTAGTTATATCAAAACCTTTGTAACTTTCTCCATTTTCATCTACAACTGTTTTGTATGTTAATCCATTAACAGCTGTTAATTCATTCCCTCCAGGATCAGTTACTCTAAGTAATATTTCGGGTGTATCTGATGATATTGAATATATAAATGAATTACTACTAATATCTAAAATGACATCATAATTCATTGATATCAATTTCCCGTCTTCAGATGCAACTAATTTAGCTACTGATGTTGTACCAGAAACTAAACTGCCTTCACCTGCTCCAAAATTATTTTCATCAGCACTTATTGTAAGTGGTGTACCTGGTGTAAAATATAATTGATCTATTAAACCACTTCCTAAGTTTATCTCAGTGTCAGAAGGATTACTAACTACTGAAGCAAAATAAGCATATGATACACCTATAATAACAGCTCCTGCTATCAATACTATTAAAAATAATCGTGAGTTAATTGTTTTTAATTTAAAATTTATTTTGTTTTTCATAATATGTTGTCTCCTTCTTTTTCTATACTAGAATAAGTGTATGAACACCGTTTGTATATGGTATATCATTAGCTAGTCTAATTCTATCATTACTTACTGTATTGTATATTTCTATATTTAATTCACTTGATGTTATATTATCAAAAGTAAATTTATAACTACCAAATTGGTACATATTTAGATCCTCTAAGTTTCCTTCAAATAAAACATTACCATTGTCTGTTATTTTAATAACTTGATTAATAGCACCGCCAATACCAAAATTATTTAGCACAAACGATACTGTATTTCCTTCTTTTTCATAATTACTTAATCCTAGTTGATATCCCAAATGGTAATATATCCAATTAAATGCGGTTATTTCACCATTTGTTAGCATTGCTGGATTATATGGCATACTATTTTCTTTTAAAAATTCTTCTGTTAAAATGTATTCCGTAGCCATATTCATAACATTTTCAGATGTGTTATCTATTGGAGATAAAGGGCCATCTCCATCTGGATCTAATAATGTTAATTCTTTATAATGATGAGCTAAACTTATTGTAGCAAAACCATACATAGCAAGTTCTCTTACAAATCCTTCTACATCTATTTTTCCCCATGCATCGTGATATTGTGTGTCATAACCATATAATGTTTCACCATCTGATATACTTCTTTGAGTAATATAAAATATTTGTTGCATTTCCGGGCTGTATACATGAAGATCCATTCCTTTAACAACATCATCTGATATTCCACCTAGATTATCATCATGAAATGTTAATCTTTCTTGTTGTTCTTCTGTTGCGTTATTAAATAGTGTTGGCCACCTTACATTTACATCATATTCTATTGGAAACATACTTAATACACCTTCCATAATGTAAGCATGTTCGTCATAATCTGTTTGTAATATTTCGTTTGAACTATGAAATTCACCCCATATACCTATCATACCAAATTGTACTCCATAAACAACATCATAAAATAAATCTATATTATCATTTATAAAAACCTTTAGTTGATTAGTATGTTTAACAATTTGTTCTGCTGTTACTTCTTGAACAGATGTTAAACTACCATCTTCATGAAAAGTTCTAGTATGTATATACGCAAATCTTAATATTATTTGTATATCTAACTCTTGTATTTTGTTTAAATATGCTAATATTTGATCAAATGCTATTTGATCTAAATCTTTATCATAATAGTCGGATAAGTATATATATACTTGCATATGATCTAATTCTGTTACTTCTCCATTTATTTCATAAATTCTATTATTATCTAATAATCTATATGGATCATTATCAGTTTTAATTTCATATGGTAAATTAGGTTCGATTCTATTGGCAGAAGGTGGATAATCTCCTCCCCATGCTACGTTACTACCTACAAATAAAAATGATTCTCCTCTGAATCCTCTTGCATAATTTTCAGTTAATAATTCACCATCTGTCATCAATGATAAGTTATCAATTAGTTCTACATTAGCACTCATCTTTTCTTCTTGAAGTAAAAAATTTGCTGTTAACTTCTTTTTGGCGTTAAGATATTGATTTTCATTTAAATTTATAAAAGTAATAGTTATTGTCCAATTTTGATTAACTCCTGTATTATAATTGGTAGAACTAATAGATTGCCCTTCTTTTATTTTAATTAAACCTTCATAGGTTGTTATATCAAAACCTTTAATGACTTCATTAGTTTTGTAATCAGTTACACTCTTGTAAGTTAACCCTTCTATTTCAGTTACGGCGTTACCACTTGGGTCAGTTACTGTTAGAATCAATTCTGGTGTGTCTTCTGATACAGAGTAAACAAATTCATTTTTACTAATATTTAGATACACTTGATAATTACCAAATACTTCAATGTTATCAGCACCAGATTTTAAATTTGCTATTGATGTTGTTGTTGAAGATATACTGCCGTCATCTTCTGAAAAATTATTCATATCTGCGTATAAATCAATTGGTGCACCATCAATAAAAGTTAATGCTCCTGATGTTCCAGTTGAAATACTTGTATTAGTTTTTGAATAATCAGCATATGTATCAGACAAATAAGCATATGACAAAGCAAATGTTGTTACAACAATTAATATTAATATTATCAATAAAGATTTTTTATACTTATTGTGTCTAAACA
The DNA here is from genome assembly GCA_964372145.1 of uncultured Muribaculaceae bacterium. GTDB lineage: Bacteria > Bacillota_I > Bacilli_A > RF39 > UBA660 > CAKOSP01. The sequence goes on from CAYJPM010000003.1 coordinate 45,262, forward strand.
TACGTTGTCTCCTATTTTTATAATTATATCATATTTTTAATTGATTTTCTATAACTTTTTTTAAAAAAAATGTCGATTTTGCTTGTTATTTTACTTCTTTTTCTATTAATCATTGACACTATTTATTTTTTTAAATGTCAAATAAAAAAATAGCATTATAGCTATTTTTTATTAATTATTCTGTTGTTAATATAATCGATAAACTCATCATATGATAATGTAGTTGTTTCTTGTGAACCAAGTACTCTATATGAAATAGTTTTATTATCAACTTCATTTTGTCCTATAATTAAAGTAATAGGATTTTTATTCATTTGACTTTCTCTCATTTTATACGATAATTTTTCATTTCTGTCATCAAGTTCTACTCTGTAATTTAGTTTTTTTAATTTATCTAATAATTCTTTAGTATATTCTAGATGATATTCATTATTAACAGGAATTATATTTATTTGAGTTGGAGCCAACCATAATGGAAATGCCCCTGCATAATGTTCTATTAAAATCCCTATAAATCTTTCAATTGACCCATAAATAACTCTATGTAACATTACTGGTCTTTTCTTAGTTCCATCCTTATCAACGTATGTTAAATCAAATCTTTCTGGTAAATTCATATCTAATTGAATAGTTCCACATTGCCAAACTCTGCCTAATGAATCTTTAATTTTGAAATCTAATTTTGGACCATAAAAAGCTCCATCTCCAGGATTGACTTTGCAAACATGTCCTGATTTTAAACACGCTGCTTCTAATGCTTTTTCACTTTTCTCCCAGATAGCTAAGTCACCAATATATTTATCTTCAGGTCTAGTAGATAATTCTATTTCATAAGTTAAATCAAATATTTTATACATTCTATCAATGAAACCAATTAGTCTTACAACTTCAGATTCAATTTGTTCTTCAGTCATAAAAATATGTGCATCATCTTGTGTAAATGTTCTTACTCTAAATAATCCATTTAATGCACCACTTGCTTCATGTCTATGAACTAAACCTAATTCACCTACTCTAAGTGGCAAATCTTTATAAGAATATAAGGAATTTTTATAAACTAACATTCCTCCAGGACAATTCATTGGTTTAATAGCGAATTCTTTGTCATCTATTTCAGAAGTATACATATTTTCTCTATAGTTATACCAATGTCCTGATACTTCCCATAATTCTTTGTTAAGCATAATAGGAGTTTTTATAAATGAATATTCTTCTTTTGTATGTTCATCATACCAAAAATTTTCTAATATATTTCTTACAATCATCCCTTTTGGTAAAAAGAATGGAAATCCTGGACCGTATTCACTCATCATGAATAAATCTAATTCTTTACCAAGTTTTTTATGATCTCTTTTTTTTGCTTCTTCTAGTAAATTTAAATGATTATTTAAATCTTCTTCTGATTCAAAACATACACCATATATTCTTTGTAACATTTTATTTTTAGCATCACCTTTAAAGTATGCTCCAGAACATTTTAATAATTTATAATGTTTTAATTCCTTAACAGTTTCAACATGAGGCCCACGGCATAAATCAGTAAATTCACCTTGTGAGTATGCAGAGATAATTTCATTATCTGGCATACTATTTATAAGATCTAATTTGTATTCATCATCATTAAACATTTCTAAAGCTTCTTCTTTAGATAATTCTTTTCTTATAATTCTTTTACCATCTTTAGATATTTTTTTCATTTCTTTTTCTATTTTAGTAAAATCTTCTTCTGTAATGGAAGCATTTCCAAGATCTATATCATAATAGAATCCTTCTTCGATAACTGGTCCAACCCAAAATTTAGCTTCCGGATATAATCTTTTTACAGCTTGCGCTAACATATGAGCACAACTATGATTAATTATACTTAACTTTTCATTTTCTTTAATATTTTCCATTTTTATTTTCCTTTCTTATTTAAAATAAAAACCACATACTTGCCAAGGAGCAAATATGCGGTACCATCCTATTTTTTACTTAATTATAATAACGGTTTTAAGCCGGAGTTTATTAACTCTCTCAAAAAGTAGTAATTATTAAATAAATTTATTAGTTCCCACCTAACACTAATTCTCTTTAAAATTTCTTCAATAATCTTGTCTTTTCTCATTGATTTACATAGATTATAACAAAAAACATTTTGATTTTCAAGTATTTACTTATCTTTCATAACTTTCTACTGGATAATCAATTAAAATAAATTTATCTGGATCATTCAAATATTGCACAGCTATATTGGTTAAGTAATAATTCATATTGCTATCCATACCTAAGAATTGATTTCCTATTAAATAATTAAGCATGATTAAATTTCCTATATTACTTATTTCACATATAGATTTAATCATTTCTGAATTTTTTAAATTATTATCTGTTAAATTATCATTTATATAAGTTAGTGTATAATTAACTGCTCTTTTTAATATTATATTTTCTTTCATACGTTTTTCTCCTTTGATATATATTATCATATTGTTCATAAAAAATATACATGTTATAATTTTATTGAAAGGATTTTATAATGAGAATTAACCATAATATATTATGTATAGATTTAAAAAGCTTTTTTGCATCGTGTGAATGCGTTGATAGGAATTTAGATCCTTATACCTTTCCTCTTGTTGTAGCTAGCAAAGAACAAGGTGGTGGTGCGATCACTTTAGCTATTACACCACATTTGAAAAAGCAAGGTGTTAAAGCTAGATGTAGATTATTTGAAATCCCTACTTTTATTAAATATGAAATTGCAGAACCTAGAATGGGACTATATAAAGATTACAGTCAAAAAGTTAGAAATATTTTTTTAGAATTTGTTGCTAAAGAAGATTTATATATATATTCAATAGATGAATGTTTTTTAGATCTTACTAATTATATCAAATTATATAAGAAAACTGACTATGAAATTGCCGAAGAAATATTAAATACAATTTACTTAAGAACAGGTTTAACTGCAACATGCGGAATTGGACCTAATTTATTTATTGCTAAAGTAGCAATGGATACTGATGCTAAAAAATATAAAAATGGAATTACTAAATGGACTTATGATGATTTAGAAGATAAATTGTGGAGTATTGACAATGTAAATAAAATTTGGGGCATTGGAAAACAAATGACAAAAAAACTTAATAACTTAGGAATTTACACTACTAAAGATTTTGTTGATTATGATAAAAATAAAATAAAATCTTTGTTTGGTGTTATTGGTCTTGAAATGTATAACAATTTACATGGTTTTGATAATAGAACCATTGATCAGTTAAATAAACAAGAAAAAGATAAAAGCTATTCAATATCACATACTTTTTTTAAAGATTACGATGAAAACAATTCAAAATTAGTTATTATGGAGATGTGCAATAATTTATCTGAGAGATTAAGAAAGAATAAAAAAGAATGTAAAACTATTACTTTAAAAGTTAATTATTCTAAAGAAATTGGAGGATTTTTTAATAAATCTATATCATTAGATAACCACACAGATAAAAGTAATATCATTTGTGAAATATGTTATATGATTTTTGATCAATTATATGAAAATTTACCTATCAGAAAAATTGATGTTAATTTATCAAATATTCAAAATAAAACCAGTGAACAATTGTCTTTATTTAATGATTCTTTATCTATAAATGATGATAATAATTTTTTTAAAACTATTGATAGTATAAAAGAAAAATATGGAAAAGGATCTATAGAGAATGCTTCTAGTTTATTAGATGATTCATCAGTTGTTAAATATAATAAAAAACATAAAAAAAACTAAGTTATCTTAGTTTTTTATCTTGATTCAGTACTATATCCATTACTTATATAATAATTTTTTATAGATGCATAATCTGTTGGGAATGTTCCACCATATTCTAAATCTAATGTTGTTTTTTCAAGTGGAGACACTATTGTTAAAGTCATATCATCTTCATTTAATGTAATCGTTCCTACTATTCCATCAAAGGTATTTTTACCTGTAGTTTCCATTTTTACTGTTTCATATTCTGTTTCATTAGTGAACGTGTATACATAAGTTCTTTCTGATATACCGATATATTTTAAAGAACTATCTATAGCTAAACTATCAGTCATTATTACTGTTCCTTCATAACCGTTTATCGTTTTTTCTGTATCAGTAGCATAAAAGAATGCTTCTATTTCTGATGAAATCACAAACAATGATGATTCAACAGTTGTTTCTGATTCATCACATTTAACTAATATTTTTACTGTATATGTTCCTTCAGTTGTTATATACTCAGTTATATTTGTATCTGATGTATATTCATATGTACAAGTTTCTTTGCTATTAGACGCTATAAAATCATTTATATTAACTGTTCCATTAATTGTAGAATATACATTTTTTGTTGCTACTTCTATAGGTGTTGTATCTGAAATTATAATATTATTTTTATATGTATTTGTACCACAAATAATATTATATTCATATGTTCCTGCCTTAGTATTATCTACGTCATTAAGATTTAATGTGCATGTAGATGAATCTACATTTGTAAATGTTGCGTAACTATTTATGTCATTGCTTAACTCTTCACCTAAAGTTATATTAATTTCTTTAGGAACTACAGTAATTGTTGGAGTTGTTTCTTTTGGTAAATTTAAATAATAGTATATACCATAAGCTACTCCACCAATTAATACTAACATTAATATTACAAATAATACTTTATTGAATGGTTTTTTTTCTTTATTTTCTGGAGGCATTTGTCCTACTACTTCTTGAGTTAAATTTGTATTAACTGTTCCAAAATTAGAATCCATTACTGGCGGATTTGTAAAATTACTCATATCTATTGATGTAGCAAATGCATTTGCTTGGTCAACTCCTGGAATATTATTCTGTACTGCAGAATAATTATCTTGATTATCAACTACATTATTTACCATTTCTGGTTGTACTGTTGTATTTAAAACTGGTTCTGTTATAACCTCGTTATTATTTAATACCGGTTCTGTTACTACTCCAGGATTAACTGTATTTAAATTTTGTTGGTCAACAGGTAGTTCAGGATTTAAAGGTGCTGATTGAACATTATTAAGATTATCCACTTCCCCCAAAACTTCAGTTGAATTATTTATATTTTCTATTGCTCCAATGTTGTTATTTATATTATTATTTTCATTATTTGGTACATTATTACCGTTTGTATTATTATCCACTTTTTCAAGCCCCATTTCTTTATTCTATATACATTATAAATTATATCACTATTTATTGCAATAACAATTGACAAATTGCTTGTAAATTTATATAATATATGTGCAATTCTTTTGGCAGGGTCTATTATTTAATTGTAATGTGTTTATTAATATGTAAAGTAACCAAGACTGCCTTGGCGAAATAGTTTTAAACTCCCTATGAATAAATATGGACAACTAAAGCTTTGTAATAATACGAAAGGAGAAATAAAATATGGCAAGATATACTGGTCCAGCTTATAAAAAATCTAGAAGACTTGGTTTTTCTACATTAGAAACTGGAAAAGAGTTAGCTAAAAGACCTTATGCACCTGGTGCTCATGGTCAAGATCGTAGAAGAAAACTAAATGATTATGGTGTTCAGTTACAAGAAAAACAAAAAGTAAGAATTATGTATGGTTTAACTGAAAAACAATTTAGAAGAACTTTCGACAGAGCTGCAAAAATGCATGGTATAACTGTGAAAATTTACTTATATTATTAGAATCAAGATTAGACAATATGGTATACCGTATGGGTATGGCAAGAACTAGAAGAAGTTCTAGACAAATTGTTAATCATGGACATATTCTAGTTAATGGAACTAAAGTTGATATTCCTTCTTATACTTGTAAACCTGGAGATGTGATTACTATTAAAGAAAAATCTTTAAATCACCCTGCAGTTGTTGATGCATTAGAAGTAAATTTAAATACTTTACCATTTGTTGAATTCGATAAGAAAAAACTAACTGGTAAATATGTTAGATTCCCAGAAAGAAATGAATTAAATTCTGAAATTAACAATTAATCGTTGAATTCTATAACAGATAATAAAAATACTACCTCGAGGTAGTATTTTTTTTGTTTTCTATATTATCGTAATAATTTACATTATTTACTTCTTGGTTTTGTTTTAGATATTGTAAATCTTTTTGTAAATCCTTGAGTTTATTTTTTTTAACTTCTGAAGCCGGAGTTGCTGCTAAATGTTCTATTTTATTACTGGTAATTGAATTATCATCTTCTTTTGATGAGTTAACATTATTTTTTAAAAACATATCTAGCACATCATCATCAAGAATTTTATCACTTCTTTTAAAAGATATATTATATTTTCTTGAACCTTTTAATAGTTTCGAATAATTCCCCATTCCTATATTAACAAAAAGATTGTTTATATTTTCAGAAAATTTATTTTTATATTTCATGACTGAGTATTCTAAATCTTCTATATACTCTTCTTTTTCTAATGTTCTTAAACTTTTTAAAACTATTGCTTGACTTTGAGTTTTGTAACTTTCATTTTTTTCTAAGTCTTTTAATAAATTAACCATTTCTTTTTTGAAGTATTCACTCTTGTTTTTAATAAAATAACTTTTTATTATATTTATTCCAATAGCTTGAGTTATATTATTTTTTCTATCTATCGCAAATAATTCTGATTCTTTATTTTTATAAACAATCTTATTTCCTACAAAAAAAGTCGTTGGTAGTATTATTCCTAAAGTCAACATAAAAGCAGGATTTAATATTAATCCTGTAGCTAATAAAGATATTATTATTATTAATGGTATTTTATTATTTTTCATATTACTTCTTTTAAATTATATCAAAATTACATATTATATTCCATAAAAAAACACTAATTTTTTTTAGTATTCTTCTTATTTGGTATTAATACATATTCAGTTGTTTCATTTAAGTTTAAGTTTGATAAAAATTTATTTAATTTATCTACCGTAACTGATTCATAACAATTTTTAATATTATCCATAATATTATTATAATTTATTATATAATCCTGTATTTTGTAATTTACACCTTCTACATCATCGTAACTAGTTATTAATGTAGCTATTTGTGCCCTAACTTTTCTTTTAACTTCTTGTTTTGTAAGTTCAATATTTCTAAACTTTTCTTTAATTAAAGCTGTAGCCTCTTTTGGAAATCTTGTTTCAGCCGAAATAATTATTGCTATGTACGAGTCATATATATCCATTATTGGATATATTGTTGTTGCCAATTTACTTTTAAGTAAAAAATCTTTAAATTCACTAGTGCTTCCAAAATTTATATTAAGTATTAAATTTAAATAAACTCTAACTTCTAAGTCAGTGTATTCTTTTAAAGAATTTCTAGGTATTTTTAATGCAACTTTTAATCTCGGAGTAGTTACATTACCAAATTCTTCATGATATTTTCTTGCAAATTTATTTTTTTCTTTTGGGGTAATTACTTTTGGATTTTGATATTCTAAAAATTCTTTTTTATTTTGATTTTCTTTTATAACTTCCTTTATTTCGTATGGATTAAAATTACCTGTTATACATAAAAACATATTCTCAGGATGATAAAAATTATTATATACTAATTCTATATCATTTAATGTAGTCTTTTTTATATCTTCAATGTTACCAGTAACTAAATTTTTATATTTAGAATTTTCAAATAAGTTTTTAAATATCCCAAAATAATTAATAGTTTCAGGATCATCTTCACCCATTTTCTCTTCTTCTATAATAATTCCTTTTTCATTTTCTATCATTTGATTATTGAAAAATGGGGTTTGTACAAAATCTAATAAATGATTCAAATTTTCTTCAATTTTATTAACTGCATATACATGGTAAGATGTATATTCAAAAGTTGTAAATGCATTAACTTCTGCGCCAGTTTTAAAATAAAAATCATGCGCAGTAGTACCATCTGGTTCATTAAATTTTATATGCTCTAAGAAATGAGCTAGTCCGTTCGGTACTTTATATTTTTTATTTTTTATAATAAATTCAGTATCTATAGAACCATATTTAACAGATAAACTCATAAATGTAGATTTAACTCTATCATTTACCCACATATATACTTTTAAACCATTATCACAGGTAAAAGAATAAATAGTTTCATCTAATCCTTTAATTTCTATTTGATTCATCTAATTTATCTCCCCCTTTTAATGTATATATTGTATTTAATTTTACCTTTTTAGCTACCTTTACTATATCTTCTTTAGTTGTCTGTTTTATCATTTTCATTCGATTTTCAATAGTTGGTAAATTATCCACTTTGTTAAATATATAGTTACTTAATATAGCTGTATTATTATCCATTGCCATTTCTAAAGATAAATATAAATTGTTCTTTGCATCTTCAAGATCTTCGTCTGTAAATTTACCCTTTTGCATTTCTTTAACAGATTCTTTTATTAAAGAAATAGCTTTATCTTTATTATTATTATCTAATGATACTTGCGCTATTAATACACCATCATACTTCAAATATATACTATATACACCATAACATAGTGAATTTTCTTCTCTAAGTTTTTTATAAAATTTAGATGATAATCCTCCACTTCCTAATAAATAATTAAATACTTGCAAAGTAATATTTCTTTCTGTTTCTGTTAAGTTTTCCAAATTAAATAATAAATTTAAATTAGATTGAACAAAACAAGAATTATTCTCTTTGATATTTACTTTTTTTACACTTTTATTTAAAACATCCAAGTCATATTTAGTTGTTTTAATAGTTTTTAATTTGAATTTTTCTGAAACAATTTTATATACTTCATCAAATTCAATATCTCCTATTACATAAATATCGCATGCATCATTTCTTATTAAATTTAGGTATTCATTATATAATGTAACTGGTGTTATTTCTTCTAATTCTTCTAATGTACCTATGACAGATACGCTAGTTATACTATCTTTATCCATAGTATTTAAAGTATTTTTTATTGCTAATTTAACAGCATTTTCGTCAATACTTAGTATATCTCTTTTTGTTCTTTCTTTAATTATATCAAATGTTTTAATATCAAATTCCTTGTTAATTACTTTTGGATTTAAAATCATTTCAAATGGTAAACTTAGAGTTTCTTTTAAATATGATTTTTCTTTAATATATTTTGGAGCAATAAAATCATAAATAAATATAGTATTTATAACATTACCTGTTTTACTTGTCGTTCCAAAAAAAGTTGATTTGTACAATTCTTCTAATGCAATAACAACATCTCTTCTTGTTTCATATTTTTTTGAACAATCAGTTAATATATCTGATAAAAAAGATTTATAAAATATATTTTCTTTTTTTACTTTATCTCTAAAATGAATTTCCATATGACATGTTTTTAATTTTTTTGTTTTTATAATATGCAGTTTATATGAATTTAAATCATATTCTCTAATTTCCAAACTGTTCACCTCTCTATTAGTATAGTCATTTTATTTATCTTTATTTATCGAATTATATGTTTTTATAAAATATGCATCTGTCATACCCGCAATATAATCAATAACTATTCTTTCACTTGTATTTTTCTTATATTCTTCACTCATGTTATTTAGATATGATTTTATTATAGGTGCATCTTCATTTTTTTCTAATATATCATTTAAACATTTTTCAAAGACTTTATTAAACATATTTTCAATTTCTAATCTTTCTTCATCTGTGTAAGCTTTAGCATATATATTAGTATGATTAAATTTTTTTAATTTTACTATTGCATCAAATACTTTATCTGATAATTTAATATAATCTTTATCTAAACTATTATCCAATAAATCTTTCATTATGTTATTTACAATTTCTCTGTTTTTTACTCCTAAAACTGCAGTAATTTCTTTAGGTATATCATCATAATTTATTAATTTCATTCTTAAGCCATCTTCAATATCTCTACCTAAATAACCAATTAAGTCGCTTATTCTTACTACACAACCTTCTAATGTTGATGGTACTAATTTAACAGATTTATTTGTATATGTTTCATTATATATTTTTAAGAAATCTTCTTTACTTTTTTTAATTGGTCTATATTCTTGACTTGGCAGTTCTCCATTATGACAAAGTATCCCATCTAAAACTTGAAATGTTATATTATATCCATTTCCATAGTTTTCAATATCCTTTAATAATCTTACACTTTGTACATTGTGATTAAAATATCCTTCATTATGTTTTAAACTTATTTTATTTAAATAATCTTCACCTACATGTCCGAAAGGAACATGCCCTAAGTCATGTCCAAGTGCAGCAGCCTCGATTAAATCTTCATTTAAATTAAGACCTCTACCTAATGTTCTTGCTATTTTAGAAACGTACTGGACATGAGTCATTCTTTTACTAATATGATCATTTTCGTTAAAAGTAAAAACTTGTGTTTTATCAGAATATCTTACATATGATAATGAATATATAATTCTGTCTATATCATGAAAAAATGGAGTTCTAGCATCCTCTTTTTCTTCTTTTAATCTAAACGCTTCTTCATCTTTGCATGCAAATTTACTTATATATTTATTTTTAAGTTTCATATTTTCTTCGAAAGTCATTTTATCTCCTCAATTTATTATACCACTAAAATTAACTTTTAGTTAATATTTTTCAAAAAAAAGAAAAGTCTAATTTGACTCTTCTTTAAAATCTTCCATAATATCAATATCATCGTTGTTATCACTAATTTCAGTTTCATCTTCTAATAATTTTTCTTCAAGTATTTCACTTGCTTCATCATTTAAGATAACTTTTTCAAGTTCAATATCAATATCACTATATTCTATTGCACCTGTACCAGCTGGTATTAATTTACCAATAATAACATTTTCTTTTAAACCTTTTAAGTAATCAACTTTACCACGTATTGCAGCGTCAGTTAATACTCTAGTTGTTTCTTGGAATGATGCAGCAGATAGGAATGAATCAGTTTCTAGAGAAGATTTAGTAATACCTAACATAATAGGATTTCCTTTAGCAGGTACTTTACCTTCAATAATAACTGGTTTATTTCCATCAGAGAATTGTTTTAAAGATATACTTAATCCTTCAACAAATTCTGAATCTCCAGCATCTGTAATTCTTATTTTATTGATCATTCTTTTTACTATAATTTCAATGTGTTTATCATTAATATCAACACCTTGTAATTTATATACATTTTGAACTTCTTTTAAAATATATTCTTGAGCTCTAAGTGGATTAGTAAATGCAAGTAATTCTTTAGGTGAAATTACACCTTCAGTTAATTTATCTCCTGCTTCTACTTCATCACCAACAGCTACTCTTAGTTTCATGTTATAGTTTGTAGATACTTCAGTTACACCTGCAGCAT
>CAYJPM010000004.1:0-38464 GCA_964372145.1 uncultured Muribaculaceae bacterium
GAATGTTATAGTAGCTACAGTTCTTGATTCAGTATTAATTTGTAATCCCTCTTTAGCTTCTAATGCTTGATGTAACCCTTCACTAAATTGTCTTCCATGCATTAATCTACCTGTAAATTGATCTACTATTATTACTTGATTTTGTTCAATAACATAATCAACATCTTTTTTAAAACTATAATTAGCATTTAAAGCTTGATTTAATCTATGCACAAATGATGTATTATCTAAATCGTATAAATTTTTAACATTTATAAGTTTTTCTACTTTCTTACTACCATCTTCAGTTAAAGAAACATGTTTTACTTTTTCATCTACTGTGTAATCAGTATTTTCTTTAAGAGTCTTTGCTACTCTATCTGCTTCCATATATAAATTAGTTACATTTACTCTACCACCACTTATTATAAGAGGTGTTCTTGCTTCATCTATAAGAATTGAATCAACTTCATCTATAACACAAAAATTTAGTGGTCTTTGAGTTCTATCTTCTTTTTTTACAACCATATTATCTCTTAGATAATCAAAACCAATTTCATTATTAGTTGAATACGTAATATCGCAGTTATAAACTGCTTGTTTTTCTAAAGGTTTTAATTCTCTTAAGTTTATACCAACTGTTACACCTAATAATGTGTATACTGGTTCCATCCATTCTGCATTTCTTGATGATAAATATTCATTTGTTGTTACAACATGAACGCCTTTACCAGTTAAAGAATTTGCATATGCAGGTAGTATTGTTGTTAAAGTTTTACCTTCACCAGTTTTCATTTCTGCTATGTTACCAAAATGTATTGCAAGTCCACCTAATAACTGTACTCTATATGGTTTTTCACCTATAGTTCTAGATGCTGCTTCTCTTGCAAGAGCAAATGCTCTTACTATTACATCATCTAATTCTTTTCCTTCTTCTAATTCTTTTTTTAACTCTAGAGTTATCTTTTTGAAATCACTGTCTTTTAAAGATTGCATTTTTTCATCTAATAATTCTATTTCATCAGCTAATGCTTCTAATTTTTTTAATTCTTTATATTCTGTATCGAATAACTTTTTAAATATATTCATAATATCGCCTCGTAAAATATTATAGCATAAAAAATGTTAATTACATATATAACTAACATAAATTTTACTTATTTATTATTTTATTTCAACTAATATAATACCTTTATATAGCTACTTTTTTATAATTTAATTTTAATCTGTCTGCTAGTGTATTAATATATTCTGAATTAGTTGGTTTGCTTCTTTCATAATCAATACTATGTCCAAATAAATCTTCCATAAGATTTAAATCTCCTCTATCCCAACTTATTTCTATAGCGTGTCTTATTGCTCTTTCAACTCTTGATGAAGTTGTTTTATATTTTTCTGCTATTTCTGGATAAACTTCTTTTGTAATATAACTAACATAAGAATTTTTATAATATAGATACATTATACCATCTCTTATATATTGATATCCTCTTACATGTGATGGTATACCTAAATTATGTAACATTTCACTAACTTTTATTTCCAAATGATCTTTTTTATTAGAATCATATTCATTAATATCATTTAAATCCATTAGTCTTTCTTCTAAACTTTCTAAACTAAATGGTTTTAGCATATAATATTGTACTCCTAAATTAGAAGCTTTTTTTACTACCTCTTCATTTATATAGTTAGATAGCACTATGACTTTTTTGTCTATATTATTTTTTTTCATTGTTTCTAAAAGTTTTATTCCATCAATTTTTGGCAATAAAATATCCATTAATATAACATCATAATCATTTTTATTATTTATTATATATTCTAACGCTTTTTCCCCATCTTCAAATTTGTCTACAACTGTAATTTTATTATTTACTCCAAAATACTTACTTATACTTCCTGATACTTCTGTACTTCCATCTACAACAATCAGTTTAATATTTTCCATTTTAGGACCCTTTCTTACAGCACCTGAAATCATTATAGTTTATATTGTGACATAAATCTAGAGAATCTTTTGTCAAGCAGTGTATACTACTGTAAACTTATGTCGAATTATAGGATTTTAAAAGAGTAACTTATGTTACTCTTCGATTAATTCTAATATTTTCTCTAAGTTTGATACATTTAACGCACTAGTAGAAATCATAAATCCATCTAATACTTTTAATTTATTTATTTCTTTAATATTGATTAAATTTATACCTCCACCGTAAACTATCGGTATTGAAACATTATATTCATCATTTAGATAGTTTTTTAGATAATTTATTATATTATCTATTTCTTTTACTGATGGTGTATTTTCTGTCCCTATTGACCAAACGGGTTCATACGCTATAATTAAATTATTTTTTAAATATACTTCTTTTAAGATATTATCTATTTGTTGTTTTAGTATTTCTTTTACATTCGTATTTTTTTCATTTTCACCTATACATAATATAGGTTTTATATTATTTTTTTGTAATATATTTACTTTTTCTAATATTATTTTGTCACTTTCACCTTTTAATCTTCGATATGAATGCCCACATATTGTATGTGTTACATTATTTTCTTGTAGCATTTTTATTTCATATAAATCTTGAGAGCCTAAACAGTATTCTCTTTCTTTAAAGATTTGTAATTGTTCTTTTGTAGGACATATTATAAATTTTACTTTACTATAGTCATATTTTTTTATATTTTCATAATAATTCCAAGCATCACTTGCTTCTAATTTATTTTTTGTATTTACTATTATATATTTCATTTTTCAATCCATTCTAATGCTTTTAAAGAAGAATCTGCTATATATTCTAGAGTAGCTCCTCCTCCGCTTGAAATAAAATAAAAATCATTGTTATATCCAAACTTATTTATAGCGTTTATAGTATCTCCTCCACCTAAAATTACTTTTGCACGGCTATTTTTTAAACAATCTAATAATTCTTTAGTTCCATTTTCAAATTCATGGTCTTCAAATAGTCCAGGTGCTCCATTTACAAATATTAATTTACTTTTATTAATATATTCTTTGTAATCTTCTAGTGTTATATCTAATATTTTATTATCTTTTGTTATATAATCATCACTCATTATAATTTTATGTTGATAAGTTGTTAGTAACTCTTTTAGTTCATTAATTGTATCAGTATCTGACGTTGCTAGTGATTCTTTTATATCTTCTCCTTTAGCTTTGACAAAAGAATTAAGAATTCCTCCACCTAATAATAAATAATCACACTTAGGTAATATTTTTTTTATTATCGGTAATTTATCTTCTACTTTAGCTCCACCCATAAATACTGTAAATGGTCTTTCATTTAACTCAATAAGGGGTTTTAGACCTTCTATTTCTTCTTTAATCAGAAATCCAATACCACTTGGCAAATACTTTGTTATACCCGCTACAGATGCATGTAATCTATGAGATGAAGCAAACGCATCGTTTATATATACATCTCCAAGTGATGCCCAATACTTTGCTAAATCTATGTTATTTTTACTTTCAGCTTTTTCATATAAATCCATATATCTGGTATTTTGAAGTAATATAATAGTTCCTAATGGATATTTATTTATAACTTCTTTTATATCTTTATGATAACAATTATTTATGAAAATGACTTTCTTGTTAGTCAACTCACTTAGTTTGTTTGCTACTATGTTTAAATCATATTTATTCTTATCATCTTCCGATTTAATTCTTCCAAAATGACTTAATATAATTATTTTACAATTCTTTTGTAGTAAATAATTAATAGTTTTTAAACTTTTTCTAATTCGTGTATCATCTGTAATAATTTTACCATTTGTTGGAACGTTATAATCACTTCTTAATAATACAGTCTTATTTAATAAATTTAAATCTTCTATTGTCTTCATATTAACTCCTATCATTATTATATCACAAATAAAAAAATAGTTCATTTATTAACTATTTTCTTGATTTAAAATATGGTTCTTCAATTTCATTAAAAATATCAATTATTTCTTCGTAAAGTTCTTTATTTGTCTTATAAAAATAATCAAATGTATCTAAATTATTATCATATATTACTTTTACTTTATTAATATCATCAAAAGTATCATTAAAGGATTGATAATCATCTTTTACATATTCTCTTACTGTAGCATTTTTATCAAAAATATTACTCATTAAACTTACAGGATATTCTAATCCAATTGCATCTATTAATATATTTTTGCTCTTATCTTTTAAATTGTATGTTTTAAAATTAGTTGGATCTAAAATATAATTGATTTTATTGTGTTTAGCATATGTCACTAAGTGATTTCCAAAAATATTAAATGTTATATTCTTTTTATTTACTTCACTACAAATTAATTGCACTTTGTTATCGGAAAGTTTAAGTATTTTTTCAAGTAGTGCATTTTCTTTTTCATTTAAGCTATATTTAAAATAATTAATTATATTATTTAATTTTTCTTTGTTTTCACTTTCACTTACAGTAAAATTTAAATTATAATCATTATTATTTACTACTAAAGTTTTTGTATATATATTATTTGAAATTAGTATATCTCTCAACATATTTGATGTATGCCTACATACTCCTTTGCCATTAATTATATTAATACCTTCTAAGCCATAAATATCTTTTATATTGTTTTTATTATGTTGGTAAATATGATCTACTGATAAATATCCATCTCTTAATAATAAGCTATACAAGGCATATATCTCAACTGGATTATTAAAACCAAATATTTTGTTTAAATCTTTATAATTTTCTATGAAATAAGCATATAACTTTTCTATTTTAATATAATCTTTTGTGCACTGCTCTTTATTTGTAAACCATGCAACAGAAGTGTTCACAACAACTGCTAATGCTAAACCAGATATCAGAATTTGTAAATTAGAATCTGGATTAAAACAATTTAAAGCTGATGTTATTAACGAACCATTGTAGCTACTATTTATAAATTTAGAATATTGTTCTAAAGTCATGTTATTATATATATTTTTCATGTTTCTCCTAATGCTTTAATAGCATATCATCACAAATATTTACTGTCAATAAAAAAGATATTATATTTCAAATAACTTTTTAGCTGTTCTTATCATCTGAGCAGTATATCCAGTTTCATTATCATACCACGCTAGTATTTTGATCATTTGTTTTCCATCAACTTCTAAAATCGATGTTGATAATCCATCTACTACTGCTCCATATTTTTTACCTACTACATCACTAGATACTATAGGTTCTGTTGTATATTTTAATGTTTCTGATTGGTTTTGTTCAAATAATTTATTTATTTCATCTACTGTTGTATTTTTATTTAACAATACCGTAATATCTATAATAGAACCTACTGGAACAGGAACTCTTAAACTTGTTCCATCCATTTTACCTAATAATTCAGGTATAACTAAACCTATTGCTTTAGCTGCTCCTGTTGATGCAGGCACAATATTTTCTGCTGCTGCTCTTCCTCTTCTTGCTTTTATACCTTTTTTATGTGGTCCGTCTAATAACATTTGATCACCTGTATATGCATGAACTGTAGTCATTAAACCTTTTTCAATTCCGAAATTATCTTGTAATACTTTTAACACTGGTGCTAAACAATTTGTAGTACATGACGCTGCTGAAATAACATTATCTTCTTTTGTTAAGTTATTATCATTTACATTATATACAATTGTTTTCATTTCATCTTTACCTGGTGCTGAAAGAATTACTTTTTTAGAACCTGCTTTAATATGTTTTTCTAAATCTGATTTTTTTGTAAAAACTCCTGTACATTCTAAAACTAAATCTACATTTAAATCTTTCCAAGGTAATTCTTCTGGATTCATAACTGATAGTATTTTTATTTTTTTTATTCCTTTAATTATAATATTATCATTATCATATGATATATCATCTTCATGGAATGTTCCATTAGTTGTATCATATTTAAGTAAATATGCCATTTCTTCTGCTGTTCCTATTGAATTGATAGCCACTATATCAAAGTCAGATTTTGTTATCATTTCTTTAAATGCTAATCTACCAATTCTTCCAAATCCATTTATTGCTACTTTAATCATCTGATCCTCCTATAAATTCTCTTAATATTGAGTCTTTTCTAACTAACTCTCCTGGAATAGGAAAGAAGTGTTTTAAAAAGCATAGTATTCTTTGTGCTTCAGCATAGTAATTAGAACCTACTCCTACACTTAAAAGTAATGGTTCTATATATACTTTAAGTACTCCAATTTCATATGCAAGCGCAGTGTTGATTATACTGTCTGCTTGGTGAATATATGGAAATATGTGTTTTTGTTCTCCACCTCTAACTAAATTCCAATTATGAATAGTTGTAGCTACTCCATAACCTCTAGATTGATTATCTCTTACTATTCTTCTTATAAGTCTTAAATCTATTGTTGATATATAATTATGTCTATCCATATTAAGTGGTAAGAATGGGCTTAAATAAACTTTATATTTAAGTTCAGAATCTATTTCTGGCATTAAATTATCATTTAGAGAATGTAATCCCTCAATTATTATTATACTATTTTCTTTTAATTTTGTTATGTCGCCACTAATTTCTTTTTTTCCACTTATAAAATTATACTTTGGCATGCTTATAGTTTCACCATTTAGTAATTTATTTAAGTCGTTATTAAAATATTTTAAATCTATTGCTTCTAAACATTCAAAATCTATATTACCTTTTTCATCTCTAGGACTATTTTCTCTATCCACAAAATAATCGTCTGTTGACATACTTATTGGGTCATAACCTAATGCAGTTAAATACACACTCATTCTTTTAGCGGTTGTTGTCTTACCACTTGATGATGGTCCTGCTAACATTATAAATTTAACTTTTTTTCTTTTTAATACTTGTTCTATAACTTTACCTACATTTATATTAAAATTAATTTCACAAGATCTCATGAATTTTTTTACTCTTCCGTTACCTACTTGAACATTTAAATTATTAATATAATTCATTTTTTGACTTTCAAGCCATTTTTTTCCTTCTAAAAAAGTATTGATTATACCGTCAAAATGTATATATTCTGGAACTTCATAATCAGATTTTGAACTAGGTAGTACAAATATTAGTTTATTATTACCTAGATATACTATATCGTAATCGTTTACAACTCCAGTAGAATATGGCATATCACTATAAAAATAATTATGAACACCTTCTAATTTGTATAAATTCACTACTGAATCAGTTATGTTTGCTACATTATTAGCTTTTTCAAATTCTTTTGTACTATTATAAAAATCTATTGCTTCTTTTTTTCTTATATGTAATTTTTTTATTTTTAAATCTTCATTTATAATTCTAGACATTTCTATTCTTAATTTAGTTATATCATCTTGTAGTAATATTTGATTTGATTTTACGTATGCAAGCATTCCATCTGGTACACTATGTTCATATGAAACTTCTGCTTCTTTCATAACATTTTTTAACGCCACTTGAAATATCAATTTTAAACCAGATTTATATATTAAAAATCCTTCTTCATGTGTTTTAGTGATTGGAAATATTACTGCATCAACCATTGCTTTTTCGTCTAAAGAAATTATTTCGTTATTAATTTGTACTGCTAGTAGATTTTCATCCATATTAAGAACTTTACATATTTCATAATATGTAGTTCCTGCTGCAAATTCAACTTTTTTTCCATTTTTAACGGATATGTTTATTTTTTTCATAATATGCCCCTTTATTATCATTATTAATTATAACATAAATTAATATTTTAATGAATATTTTTTGAAGTAATTTACTATTATATTTATAGGTGATAAAAATGAATATAGTTCCAACTGTTTTAGAAAGAAGTAATAACAAAGAATATGCTTTTGATTTATACTCTAGACTTTTACAAGATAGAGTGATATTTATATATGGTGAAATAAATGATCAAACTAGTAATTTAATTGTAAGTCAATTACTTTATTTAGATTCAATTAATAATGATGATATTTACATTTACATAAATAGTCCTGGGGGCTCTGTTACTAGTGGGATGGCCATATATGATACTATGGAGTATATTAAATCTGATGTTAATACTATCGGACTTGGAATATGCGCGAGTATGGCTGCTTTTTTACTTTCATGTGGAGAGAAAGGAAAAAGATATATTTTACCTAATGCTGAAGTAATGATACATCAACCACTTGGTGGAGCATCTGGTCAAGCAAGTGATTTAAAAATAGCAGCAGAAAGAATTATAAAATTAAGAGAAAAACTTAATAATATTTTAAGTATTAAAACAGGACAAGATATTAGTACTATCGAAATTGATACAGATAGAGATAATTTTTTTAATTCTGATCAAGCTATAAATTATGGTCTTGTTGATAAGGTAATAAAAAAAATGGATAATTAATCCATTCTTATTATTACTTCACCTTCAGTTGAATACATGTATTTTTCTTTTGCATATCTAGCTACATATTCTGGGTCTTTTAATTTCGTAACATCACTTTCAAGTGATTTTTCAGTTATGATTAATTGCTCATATTTTTCTTCTAGAGCTAACAAATCACTATTATTTTTTAATATTTCTTTCCAATCATTATAAGTCGACCCAATTAAAATACCAATAGTTATAACTATTAATATTGATATAAAAATTAACCTTCTTTTTTCTTTTTTACTAGTCTTCATTACACATACCCTTACATTATAAATATAACTCTTACTTCCATGACATGCAAGAGTTATTTTTTTCTATTTACACAAAATTTACAAATGAAATATTGAGTAATATATCCTAAAACTATAAATATAATAAAATAAATATGAAATATACCATAGTTTATTTTATATAAAATTATATAATATATCACTACACTATTTACACTTAGAAGTATGGTAACAATTGTTTTTATAATTAAATTTGATTTTTCCAATAAGTGTTTATTTAATAAACATAATAGGTAATATACATTTCCAAAAAGAAATGACATTGTTAAACAAATTATTTGAATTTTTATGTCCATTATTTAAATAGTTTTGCTATAAAACTTTCTTCTTTTGTTTTCTTTGTTTCTTCCATATAATTAATAGTAGAAATCAGACCTTTTATTTTAAGACAACCATCTAATGTATCCATTTTTAAAACTTCTAAATTTTTACCTTTTATGTGTATTATTCCCATATTGGATTCTAGTAAAAACTCTTCATCATTAAAACTTACTATTTTATTTATTCCTGTTAGTGATATAAAATTTCTATCTAACATTTTTACTTCATGATTACTTTGATTTATTTTATCATTCATAGCATATATCCTTTCACTTAATTTTATGCAAAAAAAAAGAATATATTAATTCTTATTATATTCTTCTAGTATTTTATCCACAAATAATTTTCTTGTTTCTGAATTTAATGGATGCACAACATCTTCGTGTCTATCTTCACTTACTTTACGACTTGGCATAGCCACGATCATTTTTTCAGTTCCTTCGATAATACGAATGTTATGTATCATTAAACAGTCGTCGATTGTTACAGTTGCATAACCTTTTACGCGTGATCCTTCTCTTTCATTTTTAAAAATTTTAACAGATGTGATTTCCATATCTACCCACTCCTTACGCAGTTTTTCACAACTCTAATTCTATTGTAATACTATTATATTAAATAAGCAAGTATTAATTTAGATATTTTATTTTTACATCACCTGTACAAACATCAGCATATGTAAAACACTTATCTCCTATATTTGTACTTATTGCAAATATATTAGGATATAAACTTTTTATTTTACCTACGTATGTTGTGTTTTTATTACGCATTCCATATACAGTTATTTGAACATCTTTACCTATATTATTTTCTACTTCATTTTTAATAGTATTTAAATTCATTATTCTCCTTATCTAGGATATCCTACATACATTAAACCATTGGTCATTAAGCCACCCATTCCATCAATTCCATACTTTGTTTTATTTAGAGTTTTAATTAAATCTATTTGTTTGCTTTTTTCTGTTAAAGCAATTGTAGAAGCTATTATTGCTGGGTCTAATGCATGTATATTTACTCTTTTAGGACTAGACGCAAAATTAGCTCCTGATTTAATTAATTCTTCATAATAACTTTGACAAGCACCCGCTATTATTATTAGTTTGTCATGACTCTTTTCATATTTTCTTGCTGCTTTAATAGCTTTAATGAAATTAATTGAATTTTTATAGTTTTTTATATTTTTTTGATCTCCTTTTTTTCTATAATATGCATCATGACCAGTAAAAATGACTATATCAGGTTTAAATTCGTTTAAAAGTTCTTCAATTTGTTCATGAATATTTTCTTCTTTTATTCTTTTTCCAACTGCATATATACCTAAATTTTTATAATATTTTAAACATCTTTCTAAGTATTCATTATCTCCATCTATGTGTAATATCTTTGCTGGCAAGTAAAAATATTCACTTCTATCTTTTTCTAAAATTTCCTCATCTGTTTCTTCAATTTCAAAATTATTTACTACTTCTAAATCAATATCTTCACTACTAGCGTATAATCTTGCTTCTACACCTTTTAAGTAATACGTACCATCTTTTATATTTATCACTTTAAAAACAGTATCGTGATTATAACTTTTTCTAGTTACTAAATCGCCTTTTTTTATTTCCATATTCATCACACTATATTATATGTTTTAGGCTATTTTATGACATAAAAAAAGAGTAATTAAATTACTCTGCATATTTATTACCTATTATTTTATTATATAAATCTAAAAATACTTCTTCGCTTAACTCTTCTGATCTAGCTGATTCTAGTAAAGTATGTTTATTTAACACTTCTTTTATGACTGAAAAATCATATTGTCTTAGATTATTTCTTAAAGTTTTTCTTTTTTCTTTAAAACATTCTTTTAAAAAAGCAAAATATTTATCTTCATCTAATTTAACAGTATCTTTTTGATAAAATGATACTACTGCACTTTGTACTTTAGGTACTGGATTAAATGATTCTTTTTTTACATCTATAATTCTTTTTGAATCATAATAGTGTTTAAGATAAAGAGTAAAGTATCCGTAATCTTTTGTTTTAGGCACAGCAGTAAATCTATCTGCTACTTCTTTTTGAACCATTATAGTTAATGATTCAAATTTTATTTTTTCTTTTGTAATAAAATCTAATATTGGTGTTGTAATGTAATACGGTAAATTACCTACTATATAAAGATTTTCATATTCGTAATCTTTTATATCTTCTTTTATATTAGATTTTAATATATCACCATATTTAACTGTTAAATTACCGTTATTTATTTTATTTAAATAAGGAATCATATCAATATCTATTTCATACGCTATTACTTTACAGTCTTTTTTTAATAGATATTCTGTTAAAGCTCCTCTTCCAGGACCTATTTCTATAATTAAATCTTTTTTGGTTGCTAAAACAGCATTAGATATTTCTTCTATTACTTTATTGTCTACTAAAAAATTTTGTCCAAATTGTTTCTTCGCTTTCATAACAAAAAGGATGGATTACCATCCACTCCTTACTATACTATAAGTTATTGTACTTCTTCCAACCGTACTATATGCATAATCTAAATCTTTTACTAATAAGTCAAGTGAATTACCACCAACTCCACGGTCTAATACAATGGCATAAACTGGTTCTTCTGATACTCTTGAAGATTCAAAAGTAAGAACAGTACCACAAGGTACACTTGTTGACGAAGCAACTATAGCTACTTCTCCATATTCTTCATCTACATATGTATTTGTTCCATTAGATAGATCTAAAGAACTCATACATGCTAATCTTCCAGTACATAATGGACAATTATACACATATCCAGTTAACTCTCCTGTTAAAGTTGAAAGTGGAGTATATAATTTATCATATTCGTTATCCGCTATTTTCATTGCCATTGTAGACAAGTTTACTGTTGTGTTTATATTTGTATTTTCTATTTTAGATTCAAGCACAGATGTATTACTAGTAATAAATATTGCTATTACTACTATAAGTAAAGATTGTACTATTTTAATTCCTATTTTCATTTACATTTTCACCTCAAATGTATGTATCAATTCTATCATATTTATGATATCTTGTCAAAAAGATGGATTACATTTTCATTGGTAACTTTTTCTATGGAAGATACTGGTATATCGTATATTTTTGATAAAAATTCTACTATATATTTTACATTAGCAGGTTCATTTTTTTTACCTCTCTTAGGGACTGGAGTTAAATATGGGCAGTCTGTTTCTAATATTATATTATCAAGCGATATTTTATTTAAATAATCTTTCATTTGACAATTATTAAACGTTACTACACCACTTATACCTAACTTATATCCTAATTTAATATATTCTAAAGCTGTTTCATAAGAACCTGAAAAGGAATGTATTACTCCTTTTACTTTATATTCTTTTAATATATCCAAAGTATCCTTAGTTGCTTCTCTAGAGTGAATTACTACAGGTAAGTTATTATCTTCTGCAATTTTTAGTAATTTTTTAAATAATATAAATTGTTTTTCTTTAGTTTCTTTTGTGTAATGGTAATCTAAACCTATTTCTCCGATAGCTACTATTTTTTTATGATTAATATTTTCTTTTATATAATTTATATCATTTTCATTATATTCATTTACTTCCGAAGGATGTATTCCTATTGCACCATATACATTATCATAATTATTAATTGTATTAATAATTTCTTTATTTGTATTAGAGTCTACACCTATGTTTATTATATTGTTTATATTATTATTAGCAGCATTTTTTATTACTTCATCAAAATCGCTATAATATTCTTTTAATAAATGAGCATGTGTATCCCACATATCAATCTTCAATCCTTGCAAATAATATTACCGGTTCATTAAGAATGTTTCCAGATGGATAATTTCCGAATGTTGTAATACTGTTTATATCATTTATATTTGTATTTAATTGATCAAATATTTTTTCACTTACATCAGGTAAATATGCTTGAAGTAAAACTGTTCCAATTCTTATACCTTCGATTAAGTTATATAAAACTGTTTTTAGTCTATCTAATTTTTCTGCTTCTTTTGCTAATGTCCATGGAGCTGTATCATCTATATATTTATTACAATTTCTAAAATGATTAATAATTAATTCTAATGATTCTCCAACTTTTAATTCATTAATCTTTTCACTTACTGATTTATATAAGTTTTCACTTGAAGAAATGAATTCTGTATCTATATCTTCTTTGATATTAGTATTTTCAACTACTTTATCAAAATATTTTTTACTCATTGATATAGTTCTATTTACTAAGTTACCTAATATATTTGCTAAATCAGAGTTGAATCTTTCTGTTATAAGTTCATCAGATATATTTCCATCTGATGAATATGGTATTTCATGTAATAAATAATATCTTATAGCATCTACTCCATATTTTTCTACTAAATCTTCAGCATATATAATATTACCTTTACTTTTGCTCATTTTATCATTATTCATTAGCAGCCATGGATGTCCAAATATTCTATTTGGAATTTCTAACCCTAAACTCCATAAGAAACATGGCCAGTATAGAGAATGGAATCTAAATATATCTTTTCCAATAAGATGTAAATTAGCTGGCCATAATTTATTAAACTCTTCTGTACTTCCATCTGGGTCATATCCTATAAAAGTAATATAATTAGTTAATGCATCTAACCATACATATACTACATGTTTTGGATTACTTTTAACTTTAACACCCCAAGTAAATGAAGTTCTAGATACACATAAATCTTGTAATCCTGGTTTTATAAAATTATTTAACATTTCGTTTTTTCTTGATTCAGGTTCTAAAAATTCAGGATTTTCATTAATGTATTTTTCTAATCTTTCTTGATATTTAGATAATTTAAAGAAATATGCTTCTTCTTTTTCTAATTTAACTTCTCTACCACAGTCTGGGCATTTACCATCAATTAATTGAGATTCAGTCCAAAATGATTCACAAGGTGTGCAATATAAACCTTCATATTCGTCTAAATATATATCTCCAGAAGCTAACATTTTTTCGAATATCTTTTGAACTTTTTCTTTATGTACATTATTACTTGTTCTTACAAAATCATCATAACTGGTATTCATTAAATCAAAGTTACTTTTTATTTGATTTGCTATTTTATCAACAAAATCTTGAGGTTGAACATTGGCTTCACCAGCTTTTATTTCTATCTTTTGTCCATGTTCATCTGTTCCTGTTTGAAAATACACATCAAATCCTTCTAATCTTTTAAATCTAGCTATTGCATCAGCTAAAACTATTTCATATGTATTACCAATATGTGGTTTACCTGACGTATACGCTATTGCTGTTGTTATATAATATTTTTCTTTCATAATTATTCATTCCTTTCACTAGTACTTCCTAGTCCACCTTTTCTTATATTATTAATTTCTTCTTCTGTTGTGTAATATTTTTGGAATATACCTTGAGCATATCCTTCACCTTTTTTTACTATGTAATCTTCTTTTCCATGATTTTCTAATTTAACAAACATATGTCCCTCATTAGAGTCGTTATTATAATAATCACTATCTATAATTCCTACTTGATTACACATTCGAACATTGTATTTAAATCCAGTGCTACTTCTTACTACTATCATTAAAAATTCATCATCTGGTAATTTAACTTTATAGCCAGTTGCTATTTTCTTTATTTCGCCTGGTTTAATAACAAAATTTTCTATAGCTAAAAAATCATATCCTGCACTGTGTTTAGTTTTTCTTTCTGGTAATTTATATTCATTATATAAATTTTTATCATTGTATGATTTACTAAATTCTTCTAAACTTATTTTCTCAAATTTTCTCATAATTACCTCCCAAATAAAAATCATGAATTAAAGTAAAGGACGACTGATGCCGCGGTACCACCTTAATTCATGACTTGCATGCTCTTAATATCTTATAACGTAAGATAAACGATTTAACTCCAAAAACCATATTCAAAATAATTATATGTTAACTTGCACCAAACATTAACTCTCTATAATATTCTTATTTTTACTCATTTTCTTCGCTGTTAATTGAAAAGATTATATCATAATAAATTATTTATAGCAACTAACTAGGTAAATATTGTGCATAAAAAAACTTGTATAAATTAATTATTATACAAGCTTTTTATTTATTTATTATCTCCGTCAGTATCTAATCCATTATGTTTAGAATGCGCTTTATGTGCTTTTATAGCTTTTTTTATATTTTTTCTTGACGCAGCTTTTGCTTTACTTGATGTCATAATACTTACCTCCTAATAATAGTATTAACATTATTACTTTTATTATGTTGGTAATTATTGTAAATTTATTTTTTCTGATATTAATTTTGAAACAATTTTTAGTATTTTAATATCATCTTTATTATATAATTCATCTGTTTTTATTAATATAACTAAACCTAAGCAATCAGTTTCATTTATTATAGGTACTATTACATGACTACCTAGTATATCTTCTTTAAGACTAATTTTACTATCATTATTAGTTATTATTTCTCTTGAATCAATTACCTTTAATAATTCAATGTTTATACTACTGTTTATTAGGTTTATATATATATCTGACGTTGCTACTACTTTTTCTCTATCAGTTATTATCAATTTATCTATTCCAACTGTTGATAAAATGTTAATTATTTTTTGACTTAATTCTGTTAAATTTTGCATTACTAAATATTTTTTTAAAATTATTTTATTTTCATCTACCAATATTTCTAGATTTTCACCGTCTCTAATTGACAACATTCTTCTTATTTCTTTTGGTATCACTATTCTACCTAATTCATCTATTCTTCTTGTTACTCCTGTACTTTGCACAAAAAAATTCACTCCACTTCTTTAATAGTGTGTGAATTTTATTAGATTTTATTCTTTTTATATATTGTTTGAAGAATTATCAATATTTTCTTTGTTTTTTATAGTATATATAACAGAAAATCCATTATCTGGATGATATGTCCAACTAACACTTATAAGATCATTTTCATCTGTTAAAGTACCATCTAACGCTCTTGTTTTACCCATTTTAGTATATAAAGCTTCAGTAAATCCTAATTCTAAATTTATTTGTGAAATTATATCATATACTCCTGGTGTATTATAATCATCTATATCATATGGATTAGTATCTACTTCTAAATAACTTCCATCACCTGCTACATCACAGTTTAATACACTACAACCAGAATTATCCATTATTTCTTGGAAATTTATTTTCGGAATTTTATCTTCTTTTTCTTCTTCTTTATTTTCCATGTTTAAATAAACAACAGATGCTATTATAACAACACCTATAACTACTAAAACTTTATTTTGTTTTACAAACTTTACTATAGTACTCTCTGTTTTTTCTTTAATAGGTGCTCCACAATAATTACAATTATTTGCTTTATCACTTATTTCTTTTCCACATTCCTTACACTTAAATAACGCCACTTTTACACACTTCTCTTCCTTTGTAATATAATTACTGCTTAATTATAACATAAATGTAACATAAATGCAACATTTATAATTCTTCTTTAATTTTTTCGAGTAATTTAATTATATATACTAAAAAGTGTTTTTCTAAATTTTTATATAATAATGTTATAAAAATTTGTCCACTAGTGTATTTTATATTAAAGTTAGTGCTTATTTGAAATGCATTCATTAAAAGTTTATCCCCCTTAATGTTTTCAGATACTTCTTTTGGTATGATTATCTCTATATTTCTAATATCTTTTTTTACACTTTTTATGTTTAGATGTTCTGCTAAAGATTCGAACCATTCTTCTAGCATATATATTTCAAGTGTTTTTGGTAATTTACCAAATCTATTTTCTAATTTACTTTTTATTTCTTTGAATGTTTCGAATGAGTTAACACTATTTATTAATTGGTGTATTTCTATTTTAATGTCTTCATCTGATACATATTCATCTGAAATATGCGTTTCAACGTCAATTAAACTTTGTTTTTCTTCTTCTTCAAGTACTTCTTCGCCTCTTTGTCTTTTGAGTTCATCATCTATCATTTTTAAATATAGAGATATTCCCACTGAATCAACAAATCCTGCTTGCGATGAACCAAATACATCTCCTGCTCCTCTTATTGCTAGATCTCTCATCGCAATTTTATAACCTGATCCTAATTCTGTGAATTCTTTAATTGCTTTTAATCTTTTAGTAGCTATTTCATTAAGAATTTTGCCTTCTTTGTATAGTAAATACGCATATCCTATTTTATTACTTCTTCCAACTCTACCTCTTATTTGATATAACTGAGATAAACCAAAATGATCAGCATCATATACTAGAAGAGTATTTACATTTGGAATATCAATACCACTTTCAATAATTGTAGTACAAACTAATATATCAAATTCATGATTAATGAAACTATTCATGATATTTTCTAATTCTTCTTTTTTCATTTGTCCATGTGCAAAACTAATATTAGCATCTGGAATTAATTTCTTTATTTTGTTTGTTTGTAATTCAATATCTTCAACTCTATTATAAAGTATAAAAACTTGTCCATCTCTTGATAATTCTTTGTATATAGCATCTTTTATTAATAAATCATTTTCATTAATAACATATGTTTGAATTGGATATCTATTTACTGGTGGTGTATCTATTACAGATAAATCTCTTATACCTGATAAAGCCATTTTGAGTGTTCTAGGAATTGGAGTTGCTGATAAAGTTAGTACATTTACATCATTTTTTAGTGATTTTATTTTTTCTTTGTGTGTTACTCCGAACCTTTGTTCTTCATCCACTACTAGCAGGCCTAACTTTTGAGATTTAATGTCATCTGATAATATTCTATGAGTACCAAATAATATATCGATTTTTCCTTTTTCGTAAGCTAATAATATTTCTTTAACTTTTTTAGAAGTTACAAATCTGTTTAATAACGCTATTTCTATTGGCCATTCTTTAAATCTTTCTAAAGCTACTTTGTATTGTTGATTAGATAAAATTGTTGTAGGACATAAGTACATAACTTGTTTGTTATTTAGCACTGTGTTAAACATTGCTCTAAAAGCAACTTCAGTTTTTCCAAATCCTACATCACCACATAATAATCTATCCATAGGATAAGACTTGCTTAAATCAGTTATAATATCATTCACAGACGATGCTTGATTTGATGTTAATTTATGTTCAAATGCTTCATCAAATAACTTTTCTTCTGGATATGATATATATTTATCTGAATTTATTGATAATCTTTTTTTATATAAATCCATTAGTTCTAGAGATATATCTTTAATTTTACTTTCTATATATCTTTTAGTTTTACTCCAAGTATCCCCATTTAATTTATTAATTTTAGGAATTGAACCATCTTTATCACTATATTTATATATACTAGTTATTTTTTCTACTGGAACATATATTTTATCTTTACCAGCATATAATATTTGAATAAAATCTTTTTCCACACCATTTTTACTTAACTTTGTTAATCCATTATATATTCCTATACCATGTGAAACATGTACTACATAGTCTCCAATTTCCAGTTGATTATAACTTTTTACTTTTTTTCCAAATTTATATGAACTTTTGTATTCTTTAATATTGTCTTTTGTTTTTTCAATATCATTAATTACTACTAAATCATCTAATATAAAACCTTGGTTTATTCTTACCTTTTCTACTCTTACTTCAGGAAGAATTTCTTTAATTTTAGCTATTTGTTTATCTTTTGATAAGCAAAACATTACTTTTTTGCCTAGTTTTTTCCATTTTTGAACATCAGTTATTAATTTCTCAAAATTTTGTTCGTAATTAATAATTTCGCTTGCATTATATAAAATATCTTTTGAACTTTTATCAATCGTATTAATATACATTTCAAATTTCGGTTTTAATTCTTCTAATTCAAACAATTGTTTTTCTTTTACATCTTTATCTAATTGATACTCAAATATATCTTCACACAATTTTTTATAAGATGCTTTTAATTGATTATAATCATAGAAAAATACATTTTTTTCATTCATATAATTAAGTATTGAATCTACTTTATTGGATTTTATTTCACTTACTGGATTTATTGTAATATTATTAATTTCGTTGTTAGTTAACTGTGTGCTTTCATCAAAATAACTAATTTGTTCTACTAAATTACCATCTAATTCAATTCTAATAGGTTTTTCTTCATGAATTAGAAAAATATCTAGGATCATTCCTCTTAAAGCATATTCTCCAGTTGAAGTAACTGTTGATTCACGATTATATCCAAACTTTTCTAAAGTTTTTATTAATTCTGCTCTATTGACAGTATTCCCTGTTTTTAATTCATATTCATTGCTGTTATCATTTTTATTTAAAAATTTTAAATATCCTGTTAAATTTGTTATAATAATATGACTATCATTTTTTAATTTTTTTAGTGTTTCTAATCTAGTAAACTTTAATTCTGGAGATTCTGCTAATATTGCTGTAGTTAAAAAATCATCACTTGGAAATAAAAGAACTTTGTCATTATAAGTTTGAAATTTATTATACAATTTTGTTGCTTCATATAAAGAGGAAGTAACAATTAATGTATCTTTTTTCTTTTCTTTAAAGTATTTTAAAATGAAAAAAATAATTATCTAATATCTTCATACTTTAATTTTTATAACTATTTATAGTCTTTTCAAAACCTTCCTTGATAAACATATCAATTATTTTATTATAATCAGTTTTAAATATTTCTTCTTTTTCTTCTTTGGAAAATTTACTTAATACAAAATCTATAACATCTATTTCTTTACTAGTTTTGATACCTATTTTTAATCTAGCAAAGCTGTTAGTTTTTAAAACAGATTCAATTGATTTAATACCGTTATGTCCACCAGATGATGTATCTTTTTTTAACTTGTATGTACCAAATTGCATATCTAAATCATCTTGAATAATTAATATATCTGTTATATTTATTTTGTAATAATTTACATATTTTATTACTGAATCTCCTGATAAATTCATAAAAGTAGTTGGTTTTATAAATATTACTTCTTCTTTACCTATATTTTTCTTTATAAATAATGCGTTATTCTTTTCTTTCCAACTATCTGTGTTTATGTAATTATCTAATACCATAAATCCAACGTTATGCCTTGTGTTATTATATTTTTCTCCTGGATTACCTAATCCTACTATTAATTTCATAAATTTACCTTTCTAAAATATATTCTTATATGTTTTCATTTCATTTATATTTTTATATTGTATTTTAACACCTTTTTTAGAGTTTTTTACACATTTCACTAGTACAGTATTTATATTGTCTTCTTTGGTTGCTATAAATATTATTTCTTTGACATTTAGACTATATTTACTTGCATATTCTATTATTTCATCTATTCTTACTGATCTATGTACTAAGTATAACTTACCTTTATTTTTTAAAACATTTTTACTAATTGTAAATATATCTTCTAAATTCAAATTAGTTTCATGTCTTGCAATTTTTTCATATTTAGATTCACTTATTACTTTTGTATCTCCTAATTTAAAATATGGGGGATTACATGTTATTTTATCTATACTTTCATATTTATAATAGTTTAATATGTTTTTAATATCATCATTAATTAGTGTAATTTTATCTTCTAGTTTGTTATATTCAATACTATCTTTTCCTAGTTTATAGATATCTTTTTGTATTTCAAATGCTGTTATTTTACAATTGTTTTTTGTTGTTAATAAAAGTGGTACTGGAGCATTTCCAGTACATAGATCTACTACAACTTCATTTTCTTTTATTTTATCTACAAACTCTCCTAATAATAATGAATCTAAAGAAAACTTAAATGCATCTTCATATTGATATATGTATCTATTTTCATAATCAAATAAATCATTTAGAACTTTTTTCATCTAGAACCACTTCTATTTTTTCTTTTTTAGTTTCAACTATATATTTCTTTTTTAATATATCTATTTGTCTTACTATTCCTTCTTCTTTATTAACTTTTACTTTTTCACCATAATTCGGAAGTTCTTTTCTATTTTCGGTATATACATCATCTTCATAGGCTAAACAACATAATAATCTATTACATGCTCCATTAATTTTACTTGGATTAAGCGCTATATTTTGATTTTTAGCCATATTTATTGATACTGATTCCATTTGATTTAAAAATCTTGCACAACATAATTTTTGGCCACATACACAAATACCACATACTTCTTTTGCTTTATCTCTTGCTCCAATTTGTCTTAATTCAATTCTTGTTTTATATAAACCAGCTAATCTTTTAGCTAGTTCTCTAAAATCTACTCTTGCATCAGCGTAAAAATTAAAAATCAATTGGTTTCTGTTAAATGTATAAGTTTCATTTACAAAATTCATATCTAAATTTAATTCTTTTGCTAATTCTTTACATTTTTTTAATGCTATGTCGCCTTCTTTTAAATTTTTTAAAAATTGTTCATAATCTTTTTTTGTGGTTTTTCTGATAATATTTTTTAAGTCTTTTAATTTACTTATTTTAACCTCATCTAGTAATTCATTTACTATTTTTCCATATTGTTCACCTTTTTCAGTTTCTACAATTACAGTATTTTCTTCTTTTAATTCTATTTCAGAATTAAAATAATATGTTTTACCACCTTTATTAAAATTTACTCCATACACTTTACTCATTTATTTCACCCATTTCAATAATAAATTTATCCATAATTAGCTCTAAGTTCAAATTATAATTAAAGTTATTAACAATATTTGTTATCAATTTTATCTTTTTTATTTGATTATTAATGTTATTAACTTTTATAAAATTAAATTCTGACACTTGGTTTATCAATAATTTATTATATATATCTAACATAATTTGAAAAAATATATATAATTTTTCTTTATCTTTTGATAGTTTTTCAAATACATCTTTATTATACATAATACTTTCTGTTTTTTCTACTTCTATTTTATATAAATAATCTTTTAATAAATTTATATACTCAAGATATTCTTCTTCTTTTAGATTTAATTCTTCTATTATATCTAAATTATCATAATTTATAGTTATTAGTTGACATCTACTTTTTATAGTGTTAATAACGTTATCTTTATTGTTAGTTACAAAAAAACCATAGCAATTATCAAATGGTTCTTCAACAAATTTTAGCATTGTGTTTGCCGATGAAGAATTTAATTTTTCTGCTTCCTTTATTACATATACATTATTTTTGCTTAAAACTGGTATTAAAGAACATTTCTTCTTTAATTCTAACATTTGTTCCTTTTTTATATTTTTACCGTCAGGTTCAATATAAAAATAATTAGGGGATTCATTTTTATCTATTGATTCACATATATTACATTTATTAGTTTTATTTTCACAATCAGTCATGCAAGATAACTCTTTTACTACTTGTAATAAATCCTTACAACATCTATCTTGGTTATTTGTTACAATTAAAGAAACGTGAGCTAGGTTTTGATCACGTATACTTTTTAATAAATATTTGATTTTTTGATTATTCATAAAACTCCTATAACATATATGTTATAGCAACTAACGATATTATTCCAAATGGTCCTAATAATGTAGAAATACTTAGTGTGAATATGTTTATAGGAATAAATATATTCATATTTGATAATAGTATGTTAAATGTATATAACATTACAAATGCGAATATAAAACTCTTAACTAATTTAACTATGTATTTTTTCATTATCTTCACCAATAGTTTATATGTCAGTTACTTTATATTTATTCTTTATTAGATATTATTTTTCTATCCTCTAATGCTTTATCTAAAGTTAAAACATCTAAATAATCTATTTCAGCTCCAACTGGTAAACCGTAGGATAACCTAGAAATTTTTACATCTTCATTTTCTAATAATTTTTTTATATATAAACTAGTTGTTTCTCCTTCAATATTAGATTTTAACGCTAATATTAATTCTGGATTTTCTAACTCTTTTACTCTTTTTATTAAACTTGATAAGTTTATATCCTCAGTCGATATGTTGTTTAGTGGATTTATTAAACCACTTAATACATGATATACACCGTTGTAATTCCCTGCTGATTCAAATGCAAATACACTTTTGTAATCTTCTATAACACATATTAAATTATGATTTCTAGTAGTATTGCAGCATATATTACACTTCTTTTCGTCCGATAGATGACCACAAACAGTGCATTTACATAAACTTTTTTTAGCTTGCAGCAATGCATCAGAATAATCTTCTATATCTTCTTCTGAAAATTCAAT
Source organism: uncultured Muribaculaceae bacterium (assembly GCA_964372145.1). Classification (GTDB taxonomy): domain Bacteria; phylum Bacillota_I; class Bacilli_A; order RF39; family UBA660; genus CAKOSP01. Next base: position 23,216 of record CAYJPM010000004.1, read on the forward strand.
TGTTGATAAAGCTAATCTAGTAGCACTCTTTTCTCCTATACCGGGTAATTTTTTATAAAAACTAATTAGTTTTTGTAATGCTTCAGGCATTATTAAAATAAACCGCCCATTTTATTATAAGCACCCATTTTCTTCTCTGTTTCTTTATCTAATTTATTTTTAGCTTCATTATAAGCTATTTTTATCATATCTTCTAATGCTTCCATATCTTCTTCATCTAGTTTATCTACTTTAAATTTAATAGATTTTAATGTTTTATCACCTTTTAATGTTAAATCTAAAAATTCAGAACTTCCACTAAATTCCATTCCTTCTAACTCTTCTTGTTTCTTAGCAATGTCTCTTTGCATTTTTTGTGCTTGTTGCATTAAATTTTGCATATTCATATTATTATCCTCTTTCTATTGTATCAGCATCAAATATTGAATTAGCTATTGTGTCTAACTCATCTTTATTTATACTAATCTCTTCAATATAATTATATTTTATACCATTTTTTAAATTTTTAATATACTCTTCTGAATAATTTTTCCATTCTTCTTTAGTAACAAACAATAATTTCTTATTTTTTTTACTAAAATCTACATAAAATTCTTCGATTAAGTCATGAGAACTTTCTATTAATTTCAGTTCGCTTTCTCTTTCTATTTTTAATGTTAATATTTCTTTTGATGAGATAACAACCTCTGAATCTATTATAAGACCTTTTAATTTACTATCTATTTCTTCTTTTATTTCATTCCAAATTGATGTTTCTATTATTTTTTCTTCTTTAGATGCGTTAACAAAACAATTATTCATTCTTATTTTTCTGTTCTCGTTATAAACATCATAATTTTTAGTGTTATTTATATCTTTATTTTCATTTGTAGGCGCTTTTGAAACTTCTTTTTTTGTTACTTCTAGATTTTCTACTGGAGATATTATTTCTTTTTTAATATCAATTTTACTATCAATATAACTTAATAATATTACTAATATTAAAGAAAAAACATTTACATTAACATTTATTTTATTCATACAATCTGTTAATTCAATCACTAATTTCTTATATTCATCTATATTAAGTCTAACATAATCTTTATTTAATATAATATTTTTCACTCTTTTTACACATGTTTCAATTAATCCTTTAATAAATACTTTGGAATCTACTGAACTATTTGATAAATCATTTATTTTGTTAATAACACCTTCTGTATCATTTTTTTCTAACATATCTATTATTAAATTTAAATTTTGCTTTGATACATTTCCAACTGTATTACTAACATTTTCTATAGATATTTCTGTGTTTTCTTTTGATAATTGATCTAATAAACTAAGTGAGTCTCTTAATCCTCCATCTGATAAGTAAGCTATTTCTTTTAATGCTTCATCTGTTATTTTTATATTTTCTTCTTTACATATGTATTTTAATCTGTTTTCTATATCATTTATAGTAATTTTTTTAAAATCAAATCTCTGACATCTTGATAATATTGTAATAGGCACACTTTCTATATTAGTTGTAGCCAATATGAATATTACATGACTAGGAGGCTCTTCTAATGTTAATAAAAGTGCATTAAATGCGCTTTGACTTAACATATGTACTTCATCTATTATATATACTTTATATTTAAGCATATTAGGAGTTAATTTTATGTTATTAATTATTTCTCTTATTTCATCTACTCCATTGTTTGAGGCAGCATCTATTTCAATAATATCACTAGTTGTGTCAGCATTTATACAATTTACGCATACACCACATGGTAATTTTTCTTTATCTTCTGACAAGCAATTAACACTTTTAGCAAATATCTTTGCTGAACTAGTCTTTCCTGTACCTCTAGGTCCTGAAAATATATATGCATGTGATAGTTTATTATTTACTATAGCGTTTCTTAATATTCTAACTATATTTTCTTGACCAACCAATGAATCAAACGACTCTGGTCTATATTTACGATATAATACTTTGTAACTCATGTTTCCTCCGTTTTTTATATTAAAATTATACCATATATCCTAGCTATTTTCGTATTTTTTTAAAAAATTTACTTAATATTTTTTTATATTCTTCAATATACGCTAACTCTTCATTATACAAACAAATGTTCGATTTGTCAAATTCTTTTTTTGATACTTCTTTTTCAATTAAATAATACACATTTTTTATCCTTGATTGTTTAATAACATTCTCACACATACTACATGGTTTTAATGTAACATACATATCAACATCATTAAGTTTCCAAGTCTTCATTTTTTTAGAAGCTTTTTTTATTGCTATAATTTCTGCATGCGCTAACACATCATTTTTACATTCTCTTTTGTTATGTGCTTTAGCTATTATTTTATTATTTGATATCAAAACTACACCTACTGGTACTTCTTTTTTTTTCATTGCTTTTTTCGCTTGTAACAAAGCTGTTTTCATATATTCCATATTTTACTCCAAAAAAAATGTGCACACAAATAGTGACTGATATGGCTGCTATCTTCCGATCCTGACCAGATTACAATATATTTGTTGCACACACTTATTATAACAAACACTTTAGCTTATATCAAGTATAATTTATTCATGTTCCACGTGGAACATGTTATTAACATTATTTTTGCAAAAATTATACAATGTTCCACGTGGAACATTGTTAATAACTTGTTATAATATCAAATTATTGTTATTTCTTATGGAATATTTTATTTTTATGTTATTTAATTTATTATATATACTATTGATCAACATTTTTCCAAAAAATTATAACAATGTTCCACGTGGAACATTGTTAATAACTTGTTAAAATCTTAAATTATAGTCGATTTATATATAATATGTCTATATTATGTTATTTATTTTAATATTTTAAGATTATTTTAAACATTTTTTAAAAAAAATACAACAATGTTCCACGTGGAACATTGTTGATAACTTTTTTATTTTTTTCTACTTGTATTTTTTACAATCAATATTATTATGTTATTATATTAAAATATTTGTATATTATTTGTAAATATTTTATCGATGTTAATTTTCGCTATGTTTTACTTATATTTCATAATATTTTTACAACAATGTTCCACGTGGAACATTGTTGATAACTATTTTGTCATTTTTTTCTTGATTATTGTTATATTCTTGTTTTTTATTATATATATAATTTAGCGACAATAATATAAATTATTATTGTCGCTTTGGATTAATTTATTCTTTCTATGTTCCACGTGGAACATTGTTAATATTGTTGTATGTATAATTTATTTTAATCTATACTTCTTACTTATTATAACACAGATGTTTTGTTCTTAAATATTATTATACGTTTGTGTTTTGCGAACATTTGTTTGTTTAATTATTTCCCGGGAAATATTTTTGTTACTAAGTTTGTTGTTTTTTATATATTATGTTAACTAATTATTACCCGGGAAATATAATTTAGAACTTTTGTTTGTAAAAAAAGAAGAAAATATGTTATTTTTCTTCTTCTACTATTTCTTCTTGATTATTTTCTTGTTCTTCTTCAGTTTTTATAAGAACTGCACTTGATACACTTTGATTATCTTTTAAATTTATTAATCTTAACCCTTGAGTTACTCTACCTAACGTTGATATTTGATCTAATGGCATTTTTATAGTAATACCTATATTAGTCATCAATACTAACTCATTTTGGTCTTTTAATACTTTTACTGTTATTAATTGACCATTTTTATCAGTAACATTAAGAGCTTTTACTCCTTTTGATCCTCTTTTTGTTTGTCTAAATTCATTTACTAGTGTTTTCTTACCATAACCTTTTTCTGTTAATAACAATATTAAATCATCTTCAGAAACTACTTCAGAACAAACACACAATGATCCATCTAAATTAATTCCTCTTACACCTGATGCTGTTCTACCCATTGGTCTTAACTCATCTTCATTGAATTTTACCATTCTTCCGGCATTTGACCCTAAAAGAATCATATTTTCACCAGTTGTTTTCCTTACTGATATTAATTCATCGTTTTCTCTTAGATTTATACTTATTTTTCCTGTAGTTCTAATATTATCAAACTCATCTATTCTTGTTTTTTTAACAATTCCTAGTTTTGTTGAAAACATTAAGTATTTATTTTCTTCAGTATTTTTAATAGAAATTACTGAATTTATTTTCTCATCTTTTTCTACTTGAAGTAAGTTTATTACAGGTATTCCTTTAGCTGTTCGTCCAAATGATGGTATTTCGTACCCTTTTAATCTATAAACTTTACCTTTATTTGTGAAAAATAAGATATAATCGTGTGTTGAAAGGTTAATTAGGTGTTCTACTATATCTTCATCATTAGTAGTAATACCTTTAATACCAACTCCACCTCTGTTTTGAGTTTTAAATTCATCTGGTAAAGTTCTTTTAATGTATCCCGCTTTTGTTAACATTATAATAACATTTTCTTCTGGTATTAATGATTCATCTTCAATAAATTCTATAGCAGTCATATCTATTATAGTACGTCTTTCATCAGCATATCTTGATTTAATTTCTAGTAATTCGTTTTTAATTATTGCATAAACTTTAGTTTCATCTGCTAAAATTCCTCTTAAACGATCTATTTCTTTCATTAACTCAGCTAATTCATCTTCTATCTTAGATTTTTCTAATCCAGTTAATCTTCTTAACTTCATTTCTAAAATAGCTTCAGCTTGAATTTCAGTTAATCCAAATTTACTCATTAAACCATTTTTAGCTTCTTCATCTGTTGATGCTGCTCTAATAAGTTTAATAACTTCATCTATATTGTCTAAAGCTATCTTTAAACCTTCTAAAATATGAACTCTTTTTTCTGCTTTATTAAGTTCAAATTTAGTTCTTCTTATAATTACTAATTTTTGATAATCAGTATATTTAGATATAATTTCTTTTAAATTAAGAGTTTTTGGTTCACCTTCATCTAACATAAGTAAGTTAATACCATAAGATGTTTGTAATTGTGTATGTTTATATAAATTGTTTAATACAACATTTGCATTTGCATCTTTTTTTAATGTCACAACAACTCGAATACCATTTTTTAGAGTTGATTCGTCATTAAGATCCGCAATTCCATCTATTATTTTATCTCTTACTAATTGACCTATCTTTTCTTGGAATGTTTTTTTATTAACTTGATATGGTAATTCAGTGATAATTATTTTAGTTTTATTATTTTTTTCTTCTATTTCAGCTTTTCCTCTAATAGTTATTGAACCTCTACCAGTTTCATAAGCTTTTTTTATACCAGAATTACCTAAAATAGATGCTGCAGTTGGAAAATCTGGCCCTTTTATATGTTCCATTAATCCAGCAATATCTATTTCTTTATTATCTATATAAGCAACACAACCATCTATTATTTCTCCTAAATTATGTGGAGGAATGTTAGTAGCCATACCTACTGCTATACCCATTGTTCCATTTACTAATATATTTGGAAATCTAGAAGGTAAAACTTTCGGTTCTTTTCTTGTATTATCAAAATTTACTTCATAATCAACAGTTTCTTTGTTAATATCTCTTAATAACTCTAATGATAATTTTTGAAGTCTAGCTTCAGTATAACGATATGCTGCTGCTCCATCACCATCTATTGATCCAAAGTTACCATGACCATCTACTAAAGGATATCTGTAACTAAAATCTTGTGCCATTCTTACCATTGAATCATATACTGATGTATCACCATGTGGATGATATCTACCTAATACGTTACCAACAGTTGTTGCACTTTTTCTAAACATTTTATCTGGAGTTAATCCATCTTCATGCATCGCATAAAGAATTCTACGATGAACTGGTTTTAAACCATCTCTTAAATCAGGTAGCGCTCTTGATATAATAACGCTCATTGAATATTCAAGAAATGATTTTTCCATTTCTTTTACTATGTTTTGTTGTTCTAATCTATCCATATTAACACCTCCCTATACATCTAAATTTTCTGCATATCTTGCATTTTCTTCGATAAATTCTCTTCTTGGTTCAACTTCTTCACCCATAAGTGTTTCGAATACTTTATCTGCTAATATTGCATCTTCAATTGTTACTTTTAATAATATTCTGTTATCTATATTCATTGTTGTATCACAAAGTTCATCTGCGTCCATTTCGCCTAACCCTTTGTTTCTTCCTACTTCAACTCTTTGTCTTACATTTTCTGGCAAAGTGTTAATATATTCATCTCTTTCTTCTTCATTAAGAACATATTTTGTTGTTTTACCATGTTTTATATTGAAAAGTGGTGGTTGTGCTATATAAACATAACCATCTTCAACTACTTGTCTAAACATTCTATAAAATAGTGTTAATAAAAGAGTTCTAATATGTGATCCATCTACATCAGCATCAGTCATGATTATAATTTTATGATATCTTAATTTATTTATATCAAAATCATCGCCAATACCAGTACCAAATGCAGTTATCAAACTTCTTATTTCTTCATTATTAAGAGCTTTATCTAATCTTGCTTTCTCTACATTTAATATTTTACCTCTAAGCGGTAATATTGCTTGAGTTTTAGGATCTCTTCCACCTTTAGCTGAACCTCCAGCTGAATCCCCTTCGACTATAAATAATTCTGAAATACTAGGGTCTTTACTAGAACAATCTGTTAATTTTCCCCATTGATTAGTTATTTCAATTCCGTTAGGTCTTCTTACAAGTTCTCTTGCTCTTTTTGCGGCCATCCTTGCTTTAGATGCTGTCATAGCTTTTTCTACAATTAATTTAGCTGCTGCTGGATTTTCCATTAAATATCTTTCAAATCCTTCACTAAATACTGAACTTGCTATTTTTCTTACTTCAGGATTTCCTAATTTTGTTTTAGTTTGTCCTTCAAATTGTGGATCTGGATGTTTACAAGATACTATCATTGTAAGCCCTTCTCTACAATCATCTCCTAATAAAGAATCATCATTATCTTTTAATATTTTATTATTCTTAGCATAATTATTAATAATTCTAGTTAATGCATTTTTTACACCATCTTCATGAGTTCCACCTTCATGAGTATTAATATTATTTGTATAAGAATAGATTGATTGATTATAACTATCATTATATTGTAGTGCTATTTCTAAACTAATACCTTCTGCTTCACCTTCAACATATATTATATCTTCATGCATTGGTTTTTTATTTTTATTTATTAAGGCTACGTATTCAATAATACCTCCTTCATAAACAAAAGTTTCTTTTTTCTCATCTTCTCTATCGTCAGTTAAAATTATTCTTAAGCCTTTATTTAAAAAAGCTATTTCTTGTAGTCTTTTATGTAAAGTATCATAATTATATATAGTCGTTTCAGTGAATATTTCAGGATCTGCTTTAAATCTTACCATTGATCCTGTTCTTTCTTTTTCACAAGTTCCTATAACTTTTAATTCATCTGCTGGTGTTCCACCATTTTCAAATCTTTGAAAATATATATTTTCATCTCTGTAAATTGTTACTTCTAACCATGTTGATAATGCGTTAACAACTGATGCACCTACACCATGAAGTCCTCCTGAAACTTTATAACCTTCTCCACCGAATTTACCTCCAGCGTGAAGTACTGTAAATATAGTTTCTACTGTAGATAATCCAGTTTTAGCATTTTTACCTGTTGGTATACCTCTTCCATCATCTTTTACACATATTATATTACCTTTTTCAATTGTTACTTCAATATCATCACAATATCCAGCTAAAGCTTCATCTACTGCGTTATCAACAATTTCCCATACTAAATGGTGTAATCCTCTTTCACTAGTTGAACCAATATACATACCAGGTCTTTTTCTAACTGCTTCTAAACCTTCAAGGACTTGTATATCATTATCGCCATAATTTGATTTATTTTCCATTATCTTCCTCCATTACTACACTATTTTCTACTTTAAATATTTTATATTTATCGTAATTTTTCTTTTTAAAATTTTTAATATTTGTTGTTGTTATAAATATTTGAATGTCATTATCTAGTATTTTTAATATATTTTTTATTTTTATATCATCTAATTCACTAAATAAATCATCTAAAATTAATATTGGACAATCATTTTTTCTTTCTTTTACTAGTCTTAATTCTGCTAATTTAAAAGAAATAATACTATTTTTTAATTGACCAACACTTCCCCATTCTTTTAATTTATTCTTATCCAGGTAAAAAATTATATCATCATGATGTATACCCATTAAAGTTTTACCATTTTCTAATTCTTTTTGATAAGTATTTTGATAAATTTTCAGTATTTCATAGTGATTTTTATTTTTATAATTAGATACATATTTAACAGTTAAATTTCCATAACCAAATATTTCTTGATAAATACCTGTTATATATTTATTTATATCCTCTACAAAATCATTTCTGAAATTTTCTATTTTAAGGCCTATATCAATCATTTTTTCTGTTAGTATGTCTAAATATTCAAAAGATGTTATATTCTTTCTGTACATCTCTTTTAAGTACGAATTACGAATCTTTAGCACTTTATTATAATCGTTAAGTAAGATTAAATATTCTTTATACATTTTACTTATTTCAATATTTAATAATTTTCTTCTTTCACTTGGTGCATCTTTAATTAAAAATATATCGTCTGGATTGTATAACACTACATTAATATTTGAAACGTAATCACTCATTTTATTTACTTTGTTATTATCAATTTCAACTATTTTAGTGTCATTAGATACAGTAATTTTATATTTAGTTTTTACTTTTGTTTTAATTTTACCCTCTACAGATAACTCTTTTTCACCTTTTTTTATTAATAATTTATCTAAATTTACTCTAAAAGACTTAGATAACGCTAATAAATATATAGCTTCTACTAAATTTGTTTTACCCGATCCATTATTTCCATATATAATATTATATTTATTAGAAAAACTTAAATTTAATTTATCATAACTTCTAAAATTTGATAATTTAAGATTAGTTAATTCCATAATTACCCCCGTAAGTATATCTATATTAAATATTATATATATTTTCGTACTCCTATACCCATATTAATTATATCATAAATTGAGTGTTTGAAAAAGAAAAATCGTTGATTTTTTATTATTATTGTTGATAACTTTATATATTTATAAAATTCACTTTTTTTAAATATATATATATCATTTTTTTTAATTATCTTGAATTAATTAAATATTCTAATCTTGTTGCTCTTAATATCTGTTTTTCTATAGTGTAATAACTAACATTTAATTCGATATTTTTATTATTTTGAAATGTTAGTAATGTGTTATTATCTTTAGATTTAACATTTTTAATATATTTTATATTTATCCATGAACATTCATATTTATTAATTGCAACTGTTGGAAATAATATAATATTTAGTAATTCACTAATTATAATTGGTGTTTTATATGAATTATTTAATATATATTTTGAACCTGCTATTCTACCTTCTAAGTTACTACCAAAATATTTACAATATTCATCTAAAACATATTTAACTCCTTTATTAATAATTATATCTTCTTTTTCTTTTAAAATTTTACAACCATTATTATATGGAATTATTGCTAATATTTCTTGATAATTGTTATTAATTTTCATAAATTCCCCCATAAAAAAATTTTTATGCTATATTAACATAAAAATTTTTTATATTTTGTCATTTTTTGTATAACTTAAAAGTTTTTAACCAATAATATTAATTCTAAATAACTATCATCTGTTACTGATTTTAATATAATAGGTTTATCATCACTATTTAAAAGAAGTAAAATACTGTCATCTTTAATAACTTTTAATGCATCTAATAAATATTTTGAATTAATTGAAATATCTATTTTATCTATTTTATTGCTGTCAATTTCTATTTTTTCTTCAGTTTTACCTAATTCTGATACTGAAGAATATATAAGCATTTCTTTTTTAGTAATTGACAATTTAATAACATTTTTATCTTTATTACTAGATAATAACGTAGATCTATCTATTGCATCATAGAAATGTTTTAAATCTAAATTAATCATATATGCAAAATCATTTGGTATAAAGTTAGTAGTATCTGGATAAGTTCCTGATATTAAATTACTTTGTACATGTATGTTTTCATAAACAAACATAACTTTGTTATTAAATAAATGAATATATAATTTATTATCTGATTCTTCTATAATTTTATATAATTCTAAAATACTTCTTCCAGGAATTATAATATTAACTTCCTCTTTTACATTTTCTTCTAATATTAACGTTTTTTTAGCTAATCTATAACTATCAGTAGTAACACATTCTAAAATATTGTTATTAATTCTTATATTCATACCTGTAAATATAGGATTTTTTTCTTGTGTTGATATCGCATAAGAAGTAAGTTCTACTAAACTTTTAAATTCATTTGCTTTAATACTAAAATTATTTTTACTATCTTCCATTTGAAAATCTGGATAATCTTTAAGTTCATAACAATTTAATTTAAATTCATTTATATCTGAATAAATTCTTATGTGATTTTCACTTGTTTCAAAATTAATAACATCACTAGGCATTTTTCTTATTATATCAAGTATATTTTTACTTTGTATTATTGCTGTACCAGTATTTTCAATGTTTTTAATTTCTTTTTCTGGTATTTCTACTTTAATTGTTAATTCAGAATCACTCCCTATTAGTGTTAATCCTTTGTTATTTAAATCAAACTTAATACCATTTAATACTGGAATTGTTACTTTTTGTGATAATGCTTTAGTAACATTGTTAAGTGCATTTAAAATATTATTTTTTTCAATTGTAAATTTCATTTTTATTTCCTTCTTTCTTTTATTATTTATTTATAATAGTAATATTAATAGTGTTGATAATGTTGATAAGTAGTACTTTTTGTTTTATTTGCTGATAAATATCTAAAAAGTTATTAACACTTTATAACTTTTCTTTAATCTCTTTCAACATTATATCAAGATTTTTGTCGTTTGGTAAATCATTTTTTATCTTTTCACAAGCCGCTATTACTGTTGAATGATCTCTTCCTCCGAAGTCTAATCCTATTTTTGTTAAATTTTCATCTGTTTCACTTCTACAAAGATACATAGCAACATGTCTTGGTCTTATTATTTTAGCTGTTCTCTTCTTACTTTTTAGATCTTCCACTGTTATTTTAAAATAATCTGCTACTACTTGCTGTATGTTTCCTATTGAATTACCTTCAGCATACACATTTTTGTTAACATAATCTTTTAATGCCTCTATTGCAAAATCAAGTGTTATTTTTTTTGGTATCATCATTGCGGTGTATGCCATTAATCTGTTTAATGTTCCCATAATATGTCTAACATCATTAGGACAATTGTTAGCAATATACTCTATTACATCGTTATTTACTTTGTTACCTATACTAGTATTTTTTAATTTAGATTTTATAATTTCACATCTTAAATTAAAATCTGGTGGATAAATATCAACAGGTAATCCACTTTTGAACCTACTTTTAAGTCTTTCTTCTATTTTTTTTAAATCATCCGGTGATTTATCACTTGTTATTATTATTTGCCTATTCGATTGATGAAGTGCATTAAATGTGTGGAAAAATTCTTGTTGAGTTCTTTCAGCTCCTACTAAAAATTGAATATCATCTATCATTAGTACGTCTACATTACGATATTTATCTTTGAATTTGTTAGCATAATCAATACTGTTTATACCTTTATCTATGTTAGCTATTCCAGTAAAATCAGTTATAAAATCATTACTTGTTGTGTATAAAACCTTTTTATTTGAATTTTTTGTAATGTAATTACCTATTGCGTGCATTAAATGTGTCTTCCCTATTCCACTTCTTCCATATAAGAATAATGGATTGTGGATAATTCCTGGTGCTTCTGAAACACCTTTAGCAGCAATAAATGCAAGTCTGTTTGATTCCCCTACTATATAGTTATCAAATGTTAAGTTTTCATTAAGATTAGTATTCCACTCTATTTTATCAACACTTTTAATAGGTTCAATTATTTCAGTTATATCTTCTATCTCTTCTTCTAATAGATATTTAAATTTATATTCTTTTCCTGTTATTGAATAAAATATAGAGTTTATTGTTTCATAATAAGTTGTACCTAATACACTTTTATGTACTGGCATTGGTACTTCAATTGTTATTGTGTCATCAGTTATAGAAACTAATTTTAATTTATCAAACCAAATACCATATGTAGTTGGAGTAACTTCGTTAACAATTTCTTTTATAAACATGTCAAATAATTCATTAGTTTTCATAACCTCACCCCGCTAACAACCAATATACATAAATTGTAATGCATTTTAATAAAAAAATAAAGAAAAAAGTGTTAATAACTAATTAATAACAAAGTTATCCACACGTTTAGCCCTTTATTTATACTAAAAATTGGAGTTTTCCACAATTAGTAACAAATTTAAATTAACATAGTGTGTTGATAATGTTGGTATGTTTATAACTTAATTGTTAATTATTGTTAATAGTGTTAATAAGTTAATTATTTTCCTTAATATACGGAAAAATCAATGTTAGTAATTGCTATTTATTAAATAAGTGGTAGAATAAGGGCAGGTGATATTTATGAAGTGGCTTATTTCATATGAGGAATCTATTAGAAAATCTAATGGGAAGTCAGTATTAGATTTCGAATATATAAGTAATCATATAGAATGTATAAACGAGATTAAATATTATTTATATCAAAATGATAATTTTAGAAATAGGGTTATTACAAAGTTAATCGAAGATGAAAATTGGAGAAATAAATTTTTAAAATATTTTCCTGAGTATTTAATTAACGATAACAATAGTAATTTTATAAGAAGATAATATATTATTAATACGGATAAATTAAGATAAAACCTTGACTTTTTCGTATATTTGATATTATAATAGATAAGCGATAAAAAAAGGAGAGATTGTAAATGAAAAGAACTTGGCAACCAAATAAAAGAAAAACTAAAAAGACTCATGGATTTTTTGCTAGAAAACAAGCAGATACTGGTATAGTTTCAAGAAGACGTAAAAAAGGCCGTAAAGCATTAACACATTAAGATTTTAATGTGGTTTTTTTTTAGAAAGGAATTATATGAAAAAGAATGATATTGTTAAAAAAGCAAAAGATTTTGATTTAATAATTCAAAAAGGTAAAAAAATAAAAAATAAATTTTTTAATATATTTTATATTAATATAGAAGATGATAAAAAGCTTTTTGGTATAGCAGTTTCTAAAAAAAATGGTAATGCAGTAGTTAGAAATAAAATGAAAAGGCAAATTAGAAATATTATAGATAGTAATAAAAATAACTTTAAAAATAATTGTAAATATATTATAATGATTAAAAGTGAAGGAATAGATTTATCATATACTGATAAGGAAATGAATTTAATTAAATTAGTAAAGGAAATGAAATGAAGACAAAAATATTAGCAATTATTGCTATAACTATGGTGTTATTAACATCTGGATGTGGTAATAGTGATTATTTACAAGATAGTGATGGTAATATAATTACTAATGAAGAAACTGGTCAAACTTTAAGAAAAGATATTTTGTGTAAACCTAAAGAAGATACTGATGTTTATAATATATATAAAGAAAATGAAGATCAGTTATCTATAAAATTAGATGATTTACCTGAATGTCAAGATTTTAATGTATCTAGTAATGAATCGAATTCTTTATGGGATTCAATATTCGTTAAACCAACTGCTTGGGCTATTACAAGTGTAGGTAACTTGGTTGGAAACTTAGGTATAGCTGTTATGATAGTAGGGGTGTTAATAAGAATTATTTTATTACCATTCCAAATTAAAAGTTCTAGACAATCTCATAATATGAAGAAAGCTCAACCTGAGATACAAAAATTAGATACTAAATATAGAAATAGAACTGATAGAGAATCACAAATGGCAAAAAGTCAAGAAATAATGATGATCTATCGTAAATATAAAGTAAATCCTGCAACTGGTTGTTTACTTGCATTTGTACAAATTCCTGTATTCTTTGCATTTTTAAACGCAATATACAGATTACCATCTATATATGAAGGAACACTTTTAGGATGGAATTTAGGTACAACACCACTTACTGGTATTCAAAATGGTAATTATACTTATATAATTTTATTAATTTTAGTTGGAGTATCAACATTCTTCTCATTTAGATATTCAATGAGTCAAGCACCAACTATGAATCAAGACTCTGGAAAACAAATGAAAATGATGATGAATTTCATGATGGTAATTATTTTAATATCGTCATTAAGTTTCCCAGCAGCGTTACATTTTTATTGGATAACTACATATGCGTTTATAGCAATACAAACTTATTTAATTAAATATTATTTAGGTGATCGTAAACCTAAACAAGAAAAACCGTTAAAAATAAAAGAAAAATTAATAAAAAAAGAAGGTAAGAAGTATGGAAAAGATAATAACTGAAGGTAAAAGTTTCGAAGAAGCTTATGAAAAAATTTTAAATAATAATTTAACTGAAAAAGATTTTGTTTACAAAAAAGAAGAAGTTAAAGGTAAATTATTTAAAGGAGATATTATAAAACTCGAAGCTTATTTAAAAAAAGATATTTATGATTTTGTTAAATCATATTTAAAAGAAGTAATAGGTGGTTTAGGTTTAGAAGTATCTTTTGAAGTTAAAACTAGAGAAGATAGAACTACAATTAAGTTGTTTTCTGATAACAATCCGATTCTTATTGGAAAAAATGGTCAAACTATAAAAGCTTTAGAAGTTTTAGTTAGACAAAGAATTTTAATCGAAACTGGTGTTAATTTTAAAGTAACATTAGATGTTGAAAATTATAAAGATAAAAGAGAAGCTAGACTTATCAAATTAGCTAAGCAAACTGCTAAAGAAGTATTAAAATCAAAAATTGCAGTTGAACTTGAAAATATGAATTCTTTCGAAAGAAGAATAGTTCATAATGCATTAACTGAATTTAAAGATATAACTACCTTTAGTTCTGGTGAAGAACCACATAGACATATAGTAATTGATATAAAAAAATAGTCAACTTAATTGTTGATTTTTTTATTTTTACTAGTATATTAATATTATACTTGATATAATATAGTTACTTATGAAGAAAATAAATAAAATTGATTTAGTTAATATTTTTTTATTAATTATTACGTTTAGTTTAATATTTTTTTGGATAACAAGAAATAATTTTTTATATGGCTCAATAATTGATTATAAAGATCAACATATATTATTTCCACATTATTTAAGAGAACTTTTTTATTCTACGGGTGAT
>CAYJPM010000005.1:0-32972 GCA_964372145.1 uncultured Muribaculaceae bacterium
TATGGAAATATTATTTAATGGTTATTTTAATATTTTATTAATTGTTGAACTTGTTGTTGTTTTAGGATTTTCATTTTTATTAAATAAATTATCTCCAACAATGGCAGCTTTATTTTATTTTGTATATGCAGTTATAAATGGTTTAACTTTATCTGTTATATTTGCTGTATATGAACTTAGTTCAATTACAACTGTATTTATTGTTGCATCATTAATATTTGCAGTATTATCTTTTATAGGTTTTAAAACAAAGAAGGATTTATCTGGTTGGGGAACTTATATTACTGTATTTTTAGTATTTGGTATTATACTTTCTTTAGTAAATGTATTTGTTCTTAAAAATGACATGGTATCAATATTAATAGATTGGTTTATTCTTTTATTATTTATGGGTGTAACCATTTATGATATTAATAAATTAAAAAGATTATCTAATGATAATTCACTTGATAATAGTAAATTACATATTTATTTTGCTTTACAATTATATTTAGATTTCATAAATATATTCTTAAGAATATTATCATTATTTGGAAAAAGAAAATAGACTATTTAGTCTATTTTTTTTATTTAAATATATATGGAACAAAAATTATTAATCCACATATTACTGATGCAGTAGCAAATATTAAAACAGCTCCTGCTGATGTATCTTTTGATATTTTAGCAAGTTCACTATATTTCGGTGATGCTATATCAACTACATTTTCTATTGAAGTGTTAAATATTTCAGATCCTATAACTAATGAAAACAATATTATACATGTTAACCACTCGTAAGTTTTAATAGAGTAATATAATCCTAATATTATTACTAGTGACATGATAATTATATGAACAATCATATTTATTTCTTTGACTACCACTATACAAATACCATTTAAGGCATTTTTCAAACTTGAAAGTATATTTTTATTTTTCATTATTATCACCTTTATATATTTTATTATATCACTTTTTATATCAAAATATAAAATATATTTATATTTGACAATAATAATTTTTTTGTTATAATATTTTAGATTTAAGAAAAGAGGAAATTATGAGTTTAGAAAGAGATTATGAAGGTAAATGTTTAACATGCAAATATTATTCTGATTATGTTACTAACAAGAAATGTTATCAGTGTAATAAAGGCGTTAATTCATATCAATTACCTAATTTTTCATGTCGTCATTACACTAATGCAAGAAGAAGTGAAAATCAATTGCGCGCAAAT
The DNA here is from genome assembly GCA_964372145.1 of uncultured Muribaculaceae bacterium. Taxonomy (GTDB): domain Bacteria; phylum Bacillota_I; class Bacilli_A; order RF39; family UBA660; genus CAKOSP01. Next base: position 1,220 of record CAYJPM010000005.1, read on the forward strand.
ATGTCTAGATTAACAAGATTCTATGTTATAACTAGAATTATGAATATTTTAAATGTTACAGAAGATAATTATATTTTTAAAGTTTTATTAGATTTTAATGATAATATATTAAGAAATAGTGATAAATACTATGAATTTATTGAGTACTATGATCAAGTTGGTTTAAAACTAGCTGAAAAATTAGAAACAAGTGGTAACAAATACATATTATCTGCTTATTATTATTATAATTTTTTAAAACCTATGTCAGTTTGTATTGTAAATCAAGATTATGACAATGCATTTTCATTTCTCCATAACATGTTAAATGATTTGTGTATTATTGATGAAAATAATAGTGATATGACTTATGAAAGATACAGAAAGCAAAATAAAACTCAAAATTAATTTGAGTTTTTTATATGTTTACAACTTCTGATTTACTAATTATATCATGTAATCCTTTATGATCTGTTTTAAATATTATCATAAATGCAGATATCCATAAAATTAAACCTGCAGCATTGGATGTTATTAAATTTAAAATATAATATGTATTTTCATCAATAAAATATATTGTTAATAAATTGAATATAGTAATTATCGTTCCATACAATAATATAGCTTTAATTAATAAACTTTTAACACTTATATCTGTTCCATCATTATTTTGAACTTTTAATTTCAATAACTTTTTACCTAAAGTTTGACCTCCAGTATACTTTTGAAAATATACAAAATATCCTGCAATAATTAAAATTTCTACAACGAAGTATACTACTCCATTTTTTGCTAAATCAAAACTTACTTGATTAATTTCTTCATTTGTAGAACCATCATCTAATATTAAATTTGTATATTCATTATTATATTTTAAATATTCTTCATAATTTGGATTTATATATGATATTTGAATTATTAATGTTAATAACGTTGTTACAAATAACATATCTACTATATATGCGCAAATTCGTTTTAAACCTATATTTTTCATAATTGTTATGCATCTACTTTAGCTTTTAATTCTATATCAGTAGTATATTCCTTCCCATCTCTAATATATGATATTTCAATAGTTTCTCCTATATCATGTTTATATAATTCGTATCTTAGCATATTTGCTGATTCTATTGCTTTTCCATTAATTTCTGTTATTATATCATTAATTTTTAATCCACCTGCAGATGCTGACGAATTATTTTCTACTACCGTTAGTAATACACCATCTTCAACATTTGCATCTTCAATAATACTTTTATATTCATTACTATTTATTATATCCACTATATCTAACATACCTATACCTAAATATGGATTTTCATCTTCTCCTGATATTATAGATTCAGCAGTGTCTATCGCATGTTCTATTGGAATAGCAAACCCCATTCCTTCTACACCTTCTTCTGCTAATTTCAGTGTATTTATACCAATTACTTCACCATTTGAATTACATAATGGTCCACCACTATTACCACTATTTATAGCAGCATCTGTTTGAATAACTGACATTATATAATCTGTTGTGTTAGTACTATTAACTGATACTTCTACATATCTATCTTTACCTGATACTATACCTCTTGTAACTGTCCAAGAAAATGCACTATCAAGTGGAGCTCCTACTGCAAATGCTGTATCTCCAACTCTTACTTCATCATTATTACCAATTTCTGCTATTTTAATTATTTCATCTTTATTTACAGTTAACACTGCTATGTCTTCATATTCGTTGTATCCAATAATTTCTGTAGTAATTTCTTCTTCATTAGTAAAAGTAACATTTACTTTATTTGTTCCATCTATAACATGAGCATTTGTTAAAATATAAGCTTTGTCACCTTCAATTTTATATACAAAACCTGTTCCTGATGAATATAATGTATTATCATTATATGCACTTACAACTACTACTGCATCGTATATTTTATCTACAGCATCTGCTATCCCATTATCAGTTATTGTTACTTCTTCTTCAGTTTTTGTTACAATTGTACTAAAACTTTGAGGAAACGCGTATATTACTGCGTACATTAGCACAGCACCTATTATTAAAGCTCCTATTATTTTAAAAGTATTATTATTTTTTTCCATTTAATTCATCCTTACTATTTCTCTATAGTTTGTTGGGAATCCCATATGTTCTAAAACATCATTTATACTAATAGTTTTTAATTTTCCAGAAAGAAAATCAAGTTCATAATTTAATTCTCCCATTAAGGCATTAAATTTACTTTCGCTTAAAACTTGTTTTAAAATTATGATTAATCCAAACAAATCATTTTTTCCATATTTATATTCACCCTCTAATTTTGGGATATATAAATTGTGATGATATTTAGTATCATCTACTGATTTTTGTGTTCTATGTTCATAACATATATCTTCATGAGCACATAAATTACGATAGTTGGCTAATATTGGTAAATACAATATTAACTTATCTACTGTAGTGTTAAAAACGTCTGCTATTTCTTGTTGATCTTGTGTTTGTAGTACTTGATATAATTCACCAATTATTCCAAATGATAATACTTTAACCACTATCCACATCGGGATAAATCCATAATTATCTAAGTAATGACTTGTTGCAGAGTGTTGTTTTCCATTAACATTAATTTGTCTTTTCATTTTTTTTAACAAATCATTAATTTGTTTCACTTTTTGATGATTGTTAGCAAAATTTTTAGGATTTAAATAATTTTGTTCTTTAAAACCATGATTTTTACTCATTACATATGACAATATACTTTTTAAATTATTTTCAAAAATAAGCATATTTTTAAATATAATATTTCTTAATTGTCTATCAAAGTGAAACATAGAATATAATTCATCAAAAGTTGTCCCTTCAATATAATTTCTATCATCATTAGACTTCATAAATAATAATTTATATCCTGTTAAGAAAAAGTAACTTTCTCTTAATAATACATTTCTAGTATAATCATAGTTTTCTATAATCATTCCTTTACTAGATAATATCTCTATTTGTTCTTCTAACGATTTGAATGTCTTCATTTTCACAATAATCACCTTTTTATCATAATCATTATATCACAAAGATCATATATAATATATAATTATTGAGTGTATTATTTGTAAAGTACTTGTGATAACTAAGTGAAAATGATAAAATTTTATTGGTGATAATTTATGCCTGCTACATATGCACATAATAGATTTGGGAAAGATGTCTATAATAAATCAAATAAATCTATTAAAAATTCTATTAATGATTCAATGCCATATTATGAATTATTTTGTCAAAGTTTTGATAATTTATTCTTTTATAGTGCATTTAATTTTATATACGGAAAAGATATTAGAAATCTTGGTCATTTTGCTCATAAAAATAATGTGAATTTATATTTTAAAAATATAATTGATTATATAAAGAATAATAACTTATATAATAATTCTTATTTATTAAGTTATTTATATGGATCGATTAATCATTATATACTTGATTCTACTATGCATCCATATATATTTTATAAAACTGGTGCTTATTATAAAGATAGAAAAGAAACTCATAAGTATAATGGACTACATACAAAATTTGAATTTATGTTAGATGCTTTTTTGTATAATTATGATACGAACTTAAATTATAAGTACTTTGATGTTGATAAGAAACTATTTTACAAATTGAAGTTTCCTGATCAACTTATTAAAACTATAGATAATGTTTTTTTTAATACTTTTAAAATTGAAAATATTGGTAAAAAATTTAATAAATCTTATAACGATTACAGATTAACTTATAAATATGGTTTTATTGATAAATATAATATTAAAAAATATATTTTTAATATTATTGATAAAGTGTCTGGTGATAAAATTAAAAATATTAGATACTATACTACTAATATAGATAATATTGAGCCTGAAATACTTAATTTAGATAAAAAAAATTGGTATCACTCATGTGATAAATCAATTTCAAGTAATAAATCTTTTTTTGAATTATATGAAGATGCAGTAAATAAGTCAGTTGATATAATTAAAAAAATTGATTTATATTTTAAAGGAAAATATGATTATGAAAAGTTATTATTAGAAATTGGTAATAGCAGTTACTCTACTGGGTTGTCTCTTGATAACAATAAAAAACATAAATATTTTGAATTTTAAAAATAATTTATTAAAGAATTAGCAATTATTACTGCTAATTCTTTTTGATATTCAGAATTAGATAAATTTTGTCTTTCATTATAATTTGATAGAAATCCACATTCTATTAATACACCATCTATTTCTAACTTAGGATACATATATGTATTTTCTGGTATATTTTGTATTTCTCTTTTAGTATTTAATTCTTTATTTAATTCTTCTTGGATAATACTTGCTAATATTTTATTATTTTCTAAATAAAATATTTGTGGACCTGAATAAGATGTATCATTTAAATAATTTAAATGAATTGATAAATATATATCAGCATTTGATTCATTAATTAACTTTATTCTATTATCAAAATCACTTCTTTTTCTCCACGTTGCATTTGGTTTGCTTAGATCATAATCTCCATCTCTTGTTAAAATTACTATTGCACCTAATTTACTTAATTCTTTTTCTAACTCTAAAACTATTGATAAGTTTATATCTTTTTCTAATATATTACCATGTAATGTTCCAGGGTCTACTCCCCCATGTCCTGCATCTAAAATAATCATTTTACCTGTTAATGGAAGTGATGCATATATTGGTGTTAAATTAAAAATTATTGTTAATATAATAAAACTTATTAACATTACCCTATAATACTTTTTCATAATTAATGTATATGCAAAAAATAAATACTATTTCTAGTATTTATTCGTTTTCAATAATATAATCTGATTGCTCACTATTATCTTTAGTGATAATCCAGAAAAACCAACTACCAAATTTATATTCACTGTTTGGTAATATACCTGCAGATGGCGCTAAACCATTATTTAATTGAAATCTATATCCTAATCCAATATATTCGTTGTCATAACTAGCATTTACTAAAATCATGAATATTGGCATTTTTTCATTTTTTATTCTAATATTATCTACTATACAAAATGTTATTGATAATATTAATATTGTTATTATGAAAATTGTTGTTATCTTTTTAGTTAATTTTTTTATTTCATTATTTTTATAAAGTACTACTAAATCACAAATAATAAAATAAAAAAATAATATTCCATGTATTAAATACGGGTCTATCATATGGTTTTCATACTGCATACTTATATAAAAAGATATAATTATTGGAATAATAGATATTATACTAGCAAAGTTTTTTTTCTTATAAAGTAAAATACCCGTTATCCAAAATGTGATATTAAAGACAATCACTACCCATGTTATAGATTCAATATCTCCAAACAGAACTAATATATTTAATAAAGTTAAAAGTATTGCTGGAATGGTATAAACATTAAATATTAATTTTAATTTTGATTTCAATTTTAGACAACTCCTATCTATTATTTTTTGTCAAATTTTATAGTTAAATATGACAATATAAAAGCAATTGCTAATCTAAATGACATTGAATATAAGAATGTGATATTGTACATACCGTCTACTATATATGTAAACAGTACACTATCAAGTAGTAACACAATAAAATATGTTGTAAACAGTGTAAATAATGTTACATTTTTTGTTTTAAGTAAAAATGTATATATAATTAAGTTTACTAATTGACTTAATCCAAATGCCACTATGCTACCCATAGAAGTATATAATGAACTACTAACTCCGATTTGATTATTTATACAAAAGAATATAGCTTGTATTAATACTACTATAAATAACGCAGTAATAGTTTTAGTACTACCATATTTTTTCGTAATGATATTAGCAATCATAAATACCACTGGAAAACTAAATACACTGTAAACTATTGGCATATTCCAAAATTCAAAATAATAATCAACTAATATATTTGATACTAACATTACCAACGTTAATATACCAATTAACATTATATAGTTACTAGTGTTGATACTTTGATTTTTTTTAGTACTTTTTTTAACAACTTTTTTTGTTACTTTTTTCTTCATACTTATCACTCCTATTATGCTATAAGTATATCATTTTATTTGTGTACAATAAATTTATTTTTAACTTACTTTACACTTAAAACATAGTATTTTACATCAATTTTTCAATATAGTTTCTAGCCACTCTTCTTTTGCTTCTATATCTATAATTTTTATATTTTCATATATTGGAACACTTTTATATTCTGGAGCATTCCATTCTTTCACTCCGCCGTGATGAGAACACGTTCCTGAACCAGTTGAACATGAGGGACTTCTTGTTCCATCATTACATAAAGTACAATATCCAGTTATTACCTCATTATATCCTACTATCTTTTCTTCATAATGATATTCTTCTTTTATTTCAGGATGAATTAAATATAATTCATAATCAATTCCTTCTAATACGCAATTTTCTATAACTGTTATTCCATCACATTCTAATATAATATTTTCTTTTACTTCTGTTTCTTTTTCTAGTTCATCACTTTTTTCTACGTTTAAATTACCTTCTGAGTTAAATATTACACTAATTATTGATAAAAATATTACAACTCTTATTAAAGTTATCATATATACTACACCTCTAATATAAGTTTATCAAATATATTATATATATTTTTTTATTTGTTTCAATTCATCTGTTTTATGCTCAAATGTAATATTATGCATAAAAAAACTCGCAAGTGCGAGTAATTTTGTATAACCAAATAATTGATTATCTTTTTGAGAATTGTGGTGCTCTACGAGCTTTTCTAAGTCCGTATTTTTTACGTTCTTTAACTCTAGCATCTCTAGTAACAAAACCAGCTTTTTTTAATACTTTTCTGTAAGCATCTTCTCTATTTTGATCTGTATTAGCATCGAATTCCATTAATGCTCTTGTTATTGCTAAACGGATAGCTCCAGTTTGTCCTGAAAAACCTCCTCCATCAACATTAACATCAATATCAAATCTATTTTCATTGCTAGTTAATACTAATGGTTGTTTTAAATCCATAACAAGTGTTGCATAAGGCATATACTCATTTACATCTTTACCATTAACAGTAATATTACCAGTTCCACCTACTAGTGTAACTTTAGCAATTGAAGATTTTCTTCTTCCAGTTGCATTCCATGTTTGTTTTTTAGCCATTATAAATCCTCCTAATCAATTTCTATAGCTTCTGGCTTTTGAGCTGTTTGTTTGTGATTTTCATCTCTATAAACAAATAGTTTAGTTCCCATAGCTCTTCCAAGTCTATTATGAGGAAGCATTCCTTTAATAGCTCTTTCCATCATTTCTTCTGGATATTTTTCAATCATAACTTTTGCAGATCTTTCTCTTAATCCACCTGGGAATCCTGAATGATTATAATACATTTTGTCATTCATTTTGTTTCCAGTTAAATTAACTTTAGATGCATTGATAATGATTACAAAATCACCACAATCAACGTGAGGAGTAAACGTAGGTTTATGTTTACCTCTTAAGATATGAGCAGCTTTAGTAGCAACTCTACCTAAATTTTTACCTTCAGCATCAATTATGTACCAATTTCTTTCTACAGTTTCTTTTTTTTGCATAAATGTTTTCATATTTTTTTCTTTCCCTTTCACTAACCTATTTATTTAACCTTCCCACAGATAAATAATTTGATTAAATAAAATGTACCGGAATTAATATATCAAAAAATAATGTTATTGTCAACACTTTGTAACCAAAAAAGGTTACAAGTTAATATTTTATATTTATTAGATATAAACCTTCTGGTTTTGCCGTACTTAATCTTTTATCTATTTCTGGTTTATCTAACATTCCTTTTATTACTTCTTCATTTATTTTATCTTTTCCTAAATCTGTTAATGCTCCAACTAAGTTTCTAACCATATATCTATAAAATCCAATTCCTTTAAATTTAATATGTAATCTATTATTAATAAATTTAAATTTAATATCGAATATAGTTGTTTCATAATTATCTCTATAACCCGACACAAAATTTTTAAAGTTATGGGTACCTATAAATATTTTACTCCCTTTAATCATTTTATTTATATCTATATTTTTATAACATTTTGAATAATAATTTGAGTCATCATTTTTATTAAAACTTATTATATATTCATATATTTTATACTTTGGAGAATACCTTGCATGGAAATTATTATCCACGTATTTAATTGATTTAATTTTTATATCTTTTAATAATTTATTCAATTTGTATTTTAATAATATAATTTTTTTATCAACATCAAAATGAGCATATTGATTTTTCGCGTGCACTTTTGCATCAGTTCTACCTGCGCCTTTAATAACTATTTTTTCATTAAATACTTCTGATAATTTTTGTTCTAACTCACCTTGAACATTCCTTACATTATTTTGTCTTTGAAATCCATGAAATTTAGATCCATCATAACAGAATTTTATTAATATTCTAGTTTTCATCTGTTACTACTACTTTGTTGTTTTTAAGTGATTTTTGGACATCTATTAATCTTTGGTTTCTACTACCACGATATTTTGCTTCAAATGTTTTTTCTTCTAATACAAATTTACCATCAATAAGTACATCTATATATTTAAGTATTTCTAAATATACTTTATCTTTATTTAATATATCTTCGTATAAAAATCCTGTATATGCCCAATTATTATATCCTTTAGATTTGCTGTACTTTAATATTTCTAGAAATGCTTCTGGTTGAAACATCGGATCTCCTCCTGAAAAAGTTATTCCATCTTGATCTTCTAAATTATCTATCATATTAAATATATCTTTGGTATCTAATTCTATTCCAGTATTAAATGGAAAAGTTTTTGGATTGTGACATCCTTTACAATTATGTGAACAACCTTGAAACCATATTACTGTCCTTAATCCTTTTCCATCTACTATACTATCTGTTTGTATATCTGATGCTAAGTAAATTTTACTCATTTTCACTTCCTACTTCCTTATGTTTTTTTATAATATCATTTATTTTTATAAAATTATGATTAATTCCAGATTTACCAATTTTATAATCTGTTTCCATACTAATTATTTCTGCTAATTCTGTATACGATGCATCAGGATATTTTTCTCTCATCTCTACTACTGTTTTAGTTTTTTCATCAAGTAAATCTACCAAATCATGCTCTTTTAAATACTTTATAGCATCTAGTTGTTTTAAACCTGTCTTTATAGTTTTTTCTTGATTTGCTATTTCACAGTTGTTTAATCTGTTAACCATATTTTTATGGTCTCTATAAATTCTTATATCTTCAAAATAAAATAATGAATTTATTGTTTTAAACATTTTTATAATGTCACTTATTTCCTCTGAAGATTTTAAATATGTTATATACTTATTATTTCTCTTTATTACTTTTGCATTAAATTTGTAATATACTAATATTCTTTTTATATCATCTGCATATCTTTTAACAGATGAAGAAAATTCTAAATGATATCCACTTGTTTTAGGATCTGATATTGACCCGATAGCCATAAATGATCCTTTAATATACGCAACTTTTTCTTCATTCGTATCACATAAATCTAATACACTTTTATATTTTATAGAGTTTTTAATTTCACTAATTTTTTCACTTATTTCTAAAATATATAAGTACTTGTGTCTAAATCTTTTTTGTATACGAACTTTAATACTTGGATTTATGTCATATATAACTTTTAAATCTTTATATATTTTTCTAAGTACTGATGCATTTTCAGAATTTATCGTTATTTTTTTACTTGTTTTAGCCATTAAATTTAAATATGATATTAAGAGTATTCTTTTTTCAATTATATTATCATCTATTTTTGATATTTCTTCTTTAAATTGTGTATTAAATGTCATCTTTTTTCACCTTCTAGTATATATGAATAAATTAAACATAATATCTTGTACGACTTACATCTAAAACATTCATTACCTATCCTAGTGTATCATAATTTTATATAAAAAGAAACACATTGATTAACTAAACCAATGTGTTCTTGATGTGTATTTACCACCTAAACTTGGAAATCCAGGAGGTTCAATTGACCTTGCAATATATGTACTATATGATGTATAACCATCTGGTCCTCCACCATAATATAAACCTGTAGCTACACCAAAATGTAAATGTGCTCCAGTTGAACAATTATCCCAGTATGTTTGAGATCCTCCGCCAACTGTTCCGATTACATCTTGATTTGATACCTTGTCACCTACTTCAACATATACATTTAACATATGTAAATAAGATATAGTGTATGGTTCTCCATTTACATAACTATGTATGTAAACTTTATTTCCACCACAACTTGATCTGTAAGTTACAGCCGCTACTGTTCCAGTAGTAGCTGAATATATATTAGTTCCTTCTTTATTACCAGCTATGTCAACTGCATTATGGAAAGAATAACTTCCCCAAATCCATCTATAACCATATCCACTTGATATGTATCCACTTGTTGTTGGTTTTAACCAACCTGTATTATTAGCTATTTCAACACAATCTTCTAAATTTTGGTCAGCTTTACAACCTAAATCTTCGTAATATGCAATTAAATTTCTTTGATTTTCTATTTCTTCATCAATATCCATAGTAATTTCCACAAAAGATGTTAAGTTACCTTCTAAACTGTCTATTTTTGCTTCATAGCTACTTATATTATTATTTAAAGTTTCTTGTTCTTTTATTAAATCTAATTCTTTTTGCTGATTTTCTAGTATTAAATTTTCAAATATATTAATTTGATTTTTACTTTCATTAAGCAAAATTTCTAAAGCTTTACTTCTCATTATTAAATCTGTCATTGAAGTTGCTCCAGTTATGTATTCTAAATTTTTTTCTTGGTCTCTTATTTGAGTTTGAAGAACAAATAACTGAGTAGCACTTTCTGATAAATCTTCTATTTTAATATTAGATTCTTCAATGTCTTTTTTTGTTTGTTCTACTTCTAATTTAGATGTTTCGATTGCTGCATGAGCTTCGGCTATATCTTCACTTTTTTCTTTTATTTGATCTTCAGTATATTTAATATCACTTTCATTTTGATCTCTATCTTCTTCTAATTGATAAAGTTCATCTTTTAAATCATTTAGAGTTTCTGCTCTAGCATTTACTTCTACAGGCATAATATATTGTGATAATAACAAAATCATTATCATTAATATTCTTCCTGTTATTCCACCTATCTTTTTTATCATATTTTTAGATACTTTCTTACCGCACTTAAACTACTAAACACACCAACTACTGCTCCAATTACTACTAGTATACCTGATACTATAAATACAAAGTTATATGGTTCTATTAATGATATCATATTACTTAATAATTGATCACTAAATGATGAATAAAGTATTACATAACCATATATCGTTATACAGATTGGTATAATAGAACCAAGTATACCTACTATTAATCCTTCAAATATAAATGGTAATTTAATAGTAGTATTACTAGCTCCTACTAATCTCATAATTTCTATTTCACTTCTTCTTGAGAATATTGTTAATTTTATAGTATTACCTATCAAGAATGCTGTAACTAAAACTAATGCTATTACTAATCCTATTGTTATTTTTTGTATTGTTGAAAACGCTGATATTAATGAATCAATCATTATATCTCCATATTCTACTGTTAATACATTGTTTGTTTCAATTATATAATCTGCTACTTCTTTTAAATCTTCTATTTCATTTACATAAACTATAAATGTATCTGGAAATGGATTTTCTCCTATTAAATTAACTAATTCTTCATAAAATGGATCAGATGCTGTTACTTCAGTTTTCCAATCTTCTTTAGATTTTAATATAACTTCAGAAACTTTATCTATATTCATAAATTCTGTTTCTAATTCTGTTACTCTTTCAACTGTTGTATCACTAGTTAAATATACAGCAATACTTAGTTCATCTTCAATACTTTGAGTAGTATTATTTATAATAGCGGTTCCTATTATGGAAACAGATACTAATACTAACGTAATTGTTACACAAAGAATTGATGCTAAACTTAAACTGAAATTTCTAGATACACTTTTAAAAGAATCTCTTACACTTCTTCCTAATATTCTAATTGCTTTCATGAGCTTTATATCTTCCTTTCTCATAATCGCCAGCTAGAGTTCCATTTTCTATAACTAATACTCTTTTTTTCATACGATTTACTATATCTTTATCATGCGTTGCCATAATAATTGTTGTTTCTAATTCTTTATTGATACTATCTATTACTTTCATAATATCTTTAGATGTTTCTGGATCTAAATTTCCTGTTGGTTCATCACATATTAATATTTTAGGATTATTAACTATTGCTCTTGCAATACATACCCTTTGTTGTTCTCCTCCAGATAATTCTCCTGGAAAACTTCTAGATTTTTCTTTAAGACCTACTATTTCTAACGCTTTTAAAACTTTTGGTCTAATTTCCGATGTTTTAATACCAGTGCATTCTAAAGCAAATGCTACATTTTCATAAGCAGTTAATTTAGGAAGTAATTTAAAATCTTGGAAAACAATTCCTAACTTTCTTCTTAATTTATATACATTACCATTTCTTAACTTTCCTACATCTACTCCACCAACTATAACAGATCCACTTGTAGGTTTTTCTTCTCTATATAATAATTTAATTAATGTTGATTTCCCACTTGCTGTTAAACCAATTATAAATACAAATTCACCTTTGTTAATAGTAAGTGAAGTGTTTGCAACTGCAGTTATTCCATTTTTATATGTTTTATTTACATTTTTTAATTCAATAAACTTCATTACATACGACCTTCCATTATAATTATAGCATACTTATTTATTTTTTGCATTGATAATAATTTCCTTTACAAAAAAACAAGACGTAGTCTTATTTTATTTTTTCTTTTTCAAATCTTAATTTTAAAGCATAATTTAATTCGTATAAATTTTCATTTGCTTCATCTAAATTATTACCCCAAATCCATGATCTCACCTTGATATCTGATGAACCTAGTTCTAATATTTTAACTTTAGGGAATTCTTCTTTCTTATTTTTTCCTTTTAATTCAATTACACAAATCTTTTCAATCTCTTCTTTAATGATAGTTACTATTTTATCTATGTTGTTTTCTTTATTAAATGTATAATCTGAAAACAACACTATTTGACTGTCAACATAATCTGAATTTTCTATAATTAAAGTATTTAATAATTTATTAGGTAATATTTCTCTTTTGTTATTTAAAGTTCTTACAATCGTATGTCTCATAGCAATTTCTTCTACTGTACCAGATATGTTTTTTTCTGGTAAATATATAAAATCTCCGACTTCAAATGGTTTACTTAGTAATAATTCTACACTTCCTAAAAAATTATTTAGTGTGTCTTTGATGGATAAACTTATAATTGCACTACTTATACCTAACGCTGATAATATTGTTACAGATATTGACGATAACGCATCGAACTGTGATAATATTAAACCTATTCCAATTATATATAATATTGTAGTTTTTAATCTTCTTACAAATATTAATATTGTTGTTACACTTTTTTGATTATATTTTTTTATTATTTTTTTGATTATATTGTTAAAACCTAAGTTAATTACATATATGATTAAAAATATAACAATAGATATAATTATTTTAGATGTATATTCATTTAAAAATTCTTGCATTTTTATTCTCCTTTACTTCTATATTCATTATAGCAAATACTATTTAATTAAACAAATTATATTTTAAATATTTTTTTTATTATTAAACTTACTCCATACGCCGATAATAACATTATTCCTATAGTTATTAATGTTTTAGGGTCTTGTATACTCTCTAATAAACTAGTTCCTATAAAGCCCCAAAATATTACTGTAAAAAATTTTCCAATTATAAGTGCTAGTAAATAACTTTTTAATTTTATATTTGAAAGACCTGCAACTATATTTAGTATGAACGATGGTGTAAATGGTATAGATAAAATTAATGTTATTTGACTAATACTTAAGTGATTAATTATTTCATAACTTTTCTTAAATTTATTTTTTTTGAGAATATAATTTTCAAACTTCTGATGAAATATATTTTTTGTAATATAAAATATTAATATACATCCAATTATTGTACTTATCCATGATACTATAAATCCAATAAACGGACCTAAAGCTATTATATTAATTGACACAAAGACAAAAAGCGGTAATATCGCTATTATTGATTCTAACATTATTAATACACATGAAAATATTGGAGCCCAAATTCCTAAATTCATTAAAGTTTGTTCTAAATAAATGTTTATCTCTAATAATAATTCTTCCATAATTTAATTATACCCTATCAATTTTTATTTTACAACTTGTGTTACATTATAACCATAAAATTCTAAAGTAGTTACTACCTTCTGGCTTAATTTTCCTTTGTTACATGTTATATAATATTTTGTCTTTTTATCTAGATATTTACTCGGATTATATATTAATTTTTCATAATATATATTTGTACTAATATTATCTTTAATATAATCTAATGGATGATTTACATTTATAAGTTTTCCCATATCTATGTTATATTCATTATATTTTATTCTTTTCATGATATATTATATTCAAATATAAATAAAACGATAAAAAAGAACAAGCATTTGCTTATTCTTCAAAAAAATCGTCAAAAAATTCGTCATCTGAAACTACATTGTCATTAACAATTTTACTGTCAACATCAACATTAATTTTTGGTTTTTCAGCTACTTCTTTCTTTTGTTCACTGACTACTGGTTTTGTTTCTAAAACTTCCTCTGTTTTTAAACTTTCGATCGGTTTAGCTGTTTCTGTTTTATTTTCTAATTTGTTTTCTAATTTCTCAACTTTTGCTTTTTCTCTTTTTTCTTCTTCATCTAATTCTTTAAGTTTTCTGTCAATATCTTTCATCATAGCATCTATATCCATATCATTAAATGGTTTTGCTCCTGGATTTTTGTTAGCTGTACTAGGATTAGATAGAGAATTAGTATTATTGTTTGCAAATGGGTTTGGCCCAAAAGGATTTGGTCCGAATGGACTTGGCCCAAATGGACTTGGCCCAAAAGGATTAAATCCTCCCATAGGTTGATTTGGATCTTGTCCCATTTCAATTGCTTTTTTCTTTTTTTCTTCTGCTACAAACTTTTTGATATCAAACATTTGAACTTCTTTTACATTTCTAACTGGGTATTCAGCTTTAGGAAATTCTTCTCCCCAATTAATTTTAAAGTTAGGTTTTAATTGAGTTTTAAAAGGATTAGTTCTAAGTCTTATTATAATAGCTTGAAACAATTTTAATTTTTGTAAATCAGATACAGTTATAAGTGGTGTAGACGCTGTTTTATCTTTATCTTTAGATTTAATTTCACCACACATTTTACTTATTTCTTCTAATGCTTTCATTTCTGTTGAAATTAAATATATTAAGTTACCACAGTTACCTTTAATAACTTCTCCTACATTTTCACCATATACATCATATAACTGTGCAAAGTTTTGGATGATAAATGTAAATCTAATAGCTCTACTTCTTGCTGCTGATACCATTGAATCAACGTCTTTAAGTGGAGGCATATTTGCAAACTCATCTAATATAAAGTTCGTTCTATATTCAAGTTTTCCACCATTTTCATGCGCTACATCTACTAATGTTTCATAACATTGTTTAATAAATATTGTCATTAAACTATGGTAAGTTTTTTTCTCATCATGTATAACTAAGAATACTGCTGTTTTTTTACGACCGATGTCTCTCATATCAAAATCACTGTATGAAAGCATTTCACTTAGCGTTTCTTGTGTAGAAAATATACTTATTTTTTGTCTAAATGTTGATAAGATACTTCCTTTTGTTTCATTAGGAGCACTAATAGTAGCGGATGCAAATACATACGGTTTAGATTGCTCACCTTTCAAAGTAAAATATTCTTTAATAAACGTACTATTACCAGCGTATCTTTCTTCACCAATTGTACTCATATAATTTATACTATTTAAATTTATTTCTTCTTCTTTGGCGTCTTGGAATAATCCTAGTGTTATACCAGCAAAATAATCTGCTGATGTTTTTTCCCAAAATGGATCGTTTTTATTAGATTGGTCGTATAAAATATTTAATGCAACATCGTTTAATAATTCAGTAGATTTATCTCTATTACCTTCTTTATAATAATGATAAGGTAATGATAAAGGATTCCAAGAGTTACCATTAACTGGTTCCCTAAAATTTAAAAGAACTATATTATATCCTTTAGATTTAAGATTTTCTGCTGTATATTTATATATTTCACCTTTGGGGTCAGTTATTACCATACTTTCACCCTTACGAGCTAATAGATTAACCATCGGTTTTACTAAACATTCGGTTTTACCTGATCCAGTTGACCCCAATACTAAGTTGTGATATTCACCATTATCAACAAAAAAACCTTTATCATTACTAATAAGTGGTACTCCTGCTGCTTTTAAATCCATATCATTTGGCATAGCTTTTTCAACATCTTTTTGCGCTACAATTTCTTTTTCATTAGACCATCTTGCGTATCCATCGCTTGATTTTTCAGATATTTTTAAACCTACTCCATATCCTTTTTCTTTATTAAATATATAAGAAGATACATTTAAAAATATTATTAGTTGTATTCCAAGGAATAAGGCAATAGTTGCTACTAAGTATTCAGGAGTAAACGCTTCAAACGGCATAAATCCATAAAAGACTCCTTCATTAGCAAATGATGCAAAATTTAATATAAGTATTGCACACAGATATAATAAAGCTATTGAATATATTATAAATATTTTAATATCTTTTGGTTCAATTTTAAATTTCATATTTGTCCTCCAATGTATGTATTATACTATAAAAAATTTTTTTTAACTAGTTATTTTTTGTAATTTTTACTGTGTAGTCTAGTACAGTATTTATTGTGAATTCAAATATGTTATTTTTATCATCCAGAACTACAATTTTGTCGTTTTCTACACTATAATTTTTAATTGTTCCAGTATACTCATTAAAAATATCTTCTCCAGTTTGATTGTCTACAATTTCATTATATTTTGTTTCATCATTGTTATATATGTATACTAAGTTATAAAAATATGTATTAACCATGTATATTTCTGTTACTGGAGTTACATCTAATACATTTAACTCATTTGGTTCAATAGTTTTTTCGCTGTACATATCATCTCTTATGTCTATCTCATTTTCAGAATATATTTTTTCATCTATAATATCTATTAACATAGTGTTATTTCTTTTATCTACTGTTATTAAATAGTATATATCAGTGTTAAACAATTCATAGCCCAATGGTATTTCGTCGTATTCACCACCTCTGTATTCTGATATACTACCTTTTACAAATAAGAAATAATTTCCTAAATCATAATTATTGACAGATTTAATTTCTTCAATAATAAATTGTAATTCATAAACATTACTTAAATCAATTTTATAAAAATTATATAAATCCTCTTTATTATTAATATTATTAGTAAATGATGAAATATTTTCATATTCTTGATTAAATAAAATTGAATGGTACATTGTTAATTTTGCTGTAATTGCATCAAACAAATTATGTTCATCTAAGCCTGTTTTATTTATAATATAATTTAAATTATCTAAATTATTATCTTTATTATGACTTTCTTCGTTTGCTTGTGTTAATAAAAATAAAATTCCAACAATTAATGCCATCACAATAATTATTATAATAACTACTTTTGTCTTATTTTTCATATTTTACTCCTTTTATAATGGTACATATATATCTTCCAAATATGTTGGAGGCTTTGTTTCTTTTTGTTGTGGCCTAGGATCATTAGGTGTTATAAATTGTAATGGATCAACTCTGCAATTTGTTGAAGCGCATCCCACGTAAACTTCAAAATGTAAGTGAACTCCTGTAGAACCACCTGTGGTACCCATTGTACCGATAATTTGACCTTGTGTTACAGTTGAACCAGTCGATACGGTTATTGAATTTGGAGCTAAATGTCCGTATAATGTATAATTTCCATCGTCATGTTTTATTTTCACTAAATTTCCCCAAGAAGTACCACCTGTCCACGTTTTTATTGAATTTCTAACTTCAACTACTGTTCCACTTTTAGCTGCTATTATTAATCCTCCACCTGCTATATCTAAACCTCGATGATAATCCTCTTTGCCATCTACTCCCGTATTTGGATTCCCATCTAAATCTCTCCAACCAAAATAACTTGAAATATATAATGTTGTAGGTGTTCCGCTTGCCATTCCATTACCTTCAGCATTACTTCCTATGGGCCACCAATATTCTCCATTAGTACTATAACCTAGTAAACCGGTAAATATATTTTCAATTACATTTTCTGAGTCATAATCGTGGTACTCTTCATAATAATCTTTGTATGACATTTGTTTTGTTTCGCCGGTTTCTTCATCTTCTTCTAGAGCTCTACCTTCGTAGAAATTGTATTCAGTGTCTTGATAATCTCCAGTTACAAATAATGAAAATTCAGATTTTCTTCTTTTCATAATTTCCATATTATATTCTTCTAGTGCTGTTTTTTCTTCTTCTGGTAGATTCTCTTCTATTTCTGCTAAACCTATTTTTTTCATTACTTCCCATAATTCTTCATAACTACTATTTTTAAAAGCATTTACTAAATCAGGAATATATTCATTACCTTCTGAATATGCTAAAACAGATAAGGCATCAATTTGATGTATTTGTAATTCTATTTTGTTTTCTTTTAATATTTCTCTTATTTCTTCTTCAATATCTAAGTAAATATGAGTGATAATTATATAATCAATAATTTCAACGTCTATACATTCTCCTAGTTTGTGAGAGTAACCTGAAACTACATCACCAGCAAAAAATTCGTCATACCCTTTATTAGCAATAATTGTTTCTACTGTTTCGTTTTTTAATTTTCCTGTTGTGAAGCTTGGCCCAACTAAATAAATTCCATTTTGGTCTTCCACTACATAACAAGGATCACCATGTTCATTAGTAGAAATTTCTGTTGTATATACTAATTCTTTTAAATAATCTAAACTTGTGCCATTATAATTTACATCTTCATATTTTTTATTATATTCTCTTTCAGCATTGTTTACTGTATTATCCATTGAAATAATTATAAATAAAATAATTATAAATAATGCTACAACTCCAAGAGTAATCCACCCTGCTGGTGTTGAGAAAAATGCTATTATACTTCCTGTTGCTGTTGCAGTACCTGTTCCAGCTGCAGCTGCTCCGGCGGCTCCAGCACTTGCTCCGGCAGCCGATGCTCCTGCACCAGCTCCTGCTGCAGTTGTTCCTGTTCCTGTAGCTGCACTCTTTGTTGCAGTTGATGCTGCTTTAGCAGCACTTGTACCTGTTCCACCAGCTCCGGTAGATGTTGGGCTTGTTGGTAATTTTGTTGGAGCATTTCCTCCAGGTGCTTTAACGCTAGTTTGCGGTGTATTTGCATTACTAGATATATTGTTATTGACTGATGGATTTTGACCTAAGTCTTTATTCATTAAATTATCCTTAGGAACATCATCTGTACTTGGAGAATTTAAATTACTGTTAGGATTTTTTTTTACCTGATTTGGATTAGAATTATTTGTTGGATTAGTCGGATTATTATTATTTAAAGAAGTGTTACTATCGGAAGTTGATGATTCCCCTTTGTTATTAGTTTTTCTATCGCTTATTTTCTTTTTAATATAGTCTTCTGCTTTATTTTTAGCATAATTTTTACCTTCTTCTTTAGCAATTTCTCCTAAAGAAGGTTCTTGCTGCTCAGGTTCTAGGAATTCATCATCAATATATTCTTCATCATCGTAATCCATAATTTCACCTCCAGTTTTATTTTTTTATATAGAAAAAAACTTTTGCAAGTTTTTTCTTATAGACCTCCGCCAGAACCAAAAGAATCTAATTCTTCTGCAGTGGCTATAACATTTATTTGCATTCTTCTGTTTCCACAAATAAATAAACCTTGTCCTTGACTGTACATTTTTACTTTTTCTTTTTCTGATTCATTCAAATCAATTAATTTACCTAAATCATCTACTGCTTGTTTTCTTAAATTCATTATCAAATAATATGATGCATTATCAAAAATTGCTTTACCATGAACAATTACACTTGGATCAGCAAAATCTGTTGGTTGTTGTGTAATAATTATTGTTCCAGTATTATATTTTCTACTTCTTCTTTGAATTTGAGATAAAAATTCTGCTCCAAGTTCATTTTTTGTAGCTAACAATACATGTGCTTCATCTAACATCATTACTGTATTTATAGCTTTATCTAAACATAATCCCCATGCATATTTTAATATATTAAAAAATAATGCATTTCTAATGTTTTCATCGCTATTCATTAACTCTTTTATATTAAATGTAATAAAATCACTGTTAACGCTTATAGTAGTATGACCTGTAAAATAATATCTTAACTCTTTAATTAATGGTCTTATTTTAAGTTCTAATCTTTCAACAACATCTCTTTCTCTAGTTGCTTCAGTCATTGATAATAATCTACCTTTTATTGTTGCGTATACATCATCAAATGTTGGATAATCAGTACTCTTTAGTTGATTAAAATCAGTATTATAATCGATTTTAAATCTTTTATATGTATCCTGTACTACTTCACTAAACATTGCAAGTACATCTTCTTCAATTGATGGTGAATAATATTTCAAGAAAGCTTTTACTTGTTGAATAGTTCTTGTTAAAACAGTATATCCTAGACCTTGTTCTATTTCTTCTTCATCTGTATCTACTACAATTTCTAGTGGATTAATCATTCCAAAGTCTCCACCTTTACCAAGATCAATAAAATCTCCACCCATTGCATATACTAAATCTTCAAGTTCTCCTTCTGGATCTATTACAACTATTTTAAAACCATTTCTTATGTGTGTTCTAAGCAATAATTTTGCTGCTGTTGATTTACCTGAACCTGATGTACCTAATAAAATTATATTAGCGTTATTTCTGTTTGTTTCTTTTTTATATTGATATAAAAATTGATTAAATAGTACAACACCACCAGATGCATCCACTCCAAATAAAGTTGAACTACCCGGGTCTTTAATACTATCAAATACAAATGGATACATAGCCGCAACTGTAATTGATGGTACTGGTGTACCAATTCTTTCTTCTATGTCTTGAGCTGGGAATATTGGTAGTATTGATTTTAAAGCTTTTTCTTGCTCAAACATTAAAGCTACTGCTCTAAGGCCCATTCCTTCTAAGAAATTTTTAAGTTCCATTTTCCTAAATTCTAATTGTTCTTTAGTATCTGCTGTAAGCATTATATGTAATTGGAAATCAAATATTCTAGCTTGTGTAGCTGCCAACATCGAGATAAAACTTTCTAATGATTCATAGTCAATTCTTATTCTTTCCTGAAGAGTATGATCTTTTTCACTTTGATATCTTGTTTTTAAGTCC
Organism: uncultured Muribaculaceae bacterium; assembly: GCA_964372145.1. Lineage (GTDB taxonomy): Bacteria > Bacillota_I > Bacilli_A > RF39 > UBA660 > CAKOSP01. Next base: position 22,659 of record CAYJPM010000005.1, read on the forward strand.
GCTATCTCTTTATTTATCATTTTTCTTAATATATCAAATGATATTGGTATATGTTTTGCTGCTATTTTAACACCTGGTATATTAATTAAATCACTTAAATATCCAAGGTAAATATTTTTTGGAAATGTTACAACTGTTAAAATAGTAGAATATTTTTCTCCTAAATTAAACTCTGTTGCCCTAAAATCAATTCCTTTAGGTGCTAACTCACTTTTTAATTTTGACATTTACATCACCGTCCTTAAAAATGTTCCATCGCCATCATCCATAAAATTATCAATTATCATTCTTAAATCATCATTACTTGTTTGTGTAGAATTAAGACCTGAATTTGCTAAACCACTCATCATATTGTGTAATTTTTTTTGAATTAAGTCCATTCTTGTTTCTTTAAATAATATAAAATATTCAGTGTCTACTACACTATATTCAGCACCTATAAACATATTTATTTTATTCATATCTTGCATTATCAATTTTTTTCTAAATTGATCTTCAACTTTATTATACATTAATTGTAGTTGTGAAAAATATAGTGATAAATCAACAGGTCTATCCGCTACTATCAACCAAAATTCATAATCAAATGAATTATAAAAATTTTGTAATGCATTCACTGTAGCTGTTTGCAGATTTTGATCCTGGATAAATATATTTTTAGGATGTACTTTTACACCCGTAACTATTTCACCTGAATCTAATTGTATCATTCCATTTATAATTTGTTTTACTGGCATCCAATCTTCACTAAACGGTGAATTACTTATTCCTTTTTTACTATTTAATTTATTTGCCATCTTTAACACACCAACCCTTCCAAAAATATCTTCTTCTATTCATATAAAATGTTAAAAAATTTGTTATTAACTGTAATACATTATGATAATAAGGTACCGGCATAACTAAAAATGCTGTAATTATTAATGGAAGTAGCATTAATATCATTTGTGTAATTGTAGGATTTTGAAATATTAATAATACTATCAATGTTATCCCACATCCGCTTCCAAATAATATTAAATCAATTGGTGTAAAGAAACCCAATATTAATTGAGATTTTTTACTATTAGCAGGTATCATATAATTATTATTCACTAGTTATTCTCCTTATTTATTCGATTGTCCATCATTATGTGCATTATATTCTTTTTCTATTTTTTGTTTATCTTTAACTAAATCTGATTTTACATTTTTATAACCATCTCCACCTTTTTTCAATTCATCAAAAATTTCTTCTGGTTTTTTGGCCATTACTGAATCATAACTAACACCCTTAGATCTTTCCTGTTTATTAATATAATCATTTAAAGATTTATCAGTCCTTAATACTTCTATAGCTTGTTCAACGTAATTATGACCACCTTCAACTTGTGCTTTAGTTCCAGCATTTCTAAATTGAATATCATAGGCAGTTTCAAGAAATTCTATACTATCTTTTCTAGCTACTGCTGGATTTATAAGATTTTCTGTACTTTTATTTACTGTAGTGTACGCATCTGTCAATATTGACTTATATGTTATTAAATCTAAATCTGTTAAAAGTTTATCAGAACCATCTTCATTTTTTAATGATGCGGCAAACTCTTTATATCTTGCTGTTATTCCTGCTTTGTCTAAATCGTTACCTTCTTTATCAAAGTCAAATAACTTTTCTAATTTAATTGAATTTGCTGAACTTAAACCTTTTTCATTTATTAATTTATATGCTTCATCTAATTCTCCTATAGTTCGTTTTGCACCTGCTGCATTTGCAAATTTAATTGAATTTTTAACTCCTGCATCACTTAAAGCTGTTGTTCCAAGACTCTTGATAGCATCTACTTTTTCGTTATATTCGTCTATATGTTTGAATGTTTTATCATAGTCATCTAAATCTACTGTCAATCCAGCATATTTTTTAACACCGTGTAACGCGTCAGCGCTTCTTCCTCTAATTGTGTTGGATACAGCGTTACCATTATATGTAGCTGCATATCTATCATTTTTCATATCTCTTATTTTTTTCGCTCTAGTCGCTCCTGTAACACCTTTTGTATAACCTTGTTTTAAATCACTTAAATTATTTGCTTTTCTATTATTCCATAAAGATCTACTTTCAGCTGAACCATAACCTGCTAACGCACTAAGTATTTTCTTTCCTCTGCTTCCTTTTGTTGTATTATAATTATTTAAACCTTGTTTAAATCCTGCTGCAGTTCCAACTGCTGCACTGGCTAATCCTAATCCTGCTGTAAGAGCTCCACCAGCTTTTAACTTATCTTTTATACCAAGACTCATTCCAGAACCTTTAATTCCAGTTATTTCACCAAATAATTTCGGTAATTCTTTTACAAAAGCTATTATTCCCATTATAACAAATGCATTACCTATTAATCCTAGCGATTCCGTAACCGGTGAGCTAACAATATTAACTAAATAAATTGCAAATGTAATACAAAACACTCTTATGAAAACCTCTAAAAATGTAGTCATTGTCATTTTGAACCAATTTGTTAATAAATCTGCATTTTTTGGATATACACTCATAAATATTGGCACTGGTGCTACTAGTTGTAAAAACAATAGTTTTACTACACGGATTCCTAAATCAAAACAAAAACTTACTATCATGTAACATAAGAAACCACCTGCAATTAACGCGAAAAGCCAGTTGAACTCCATATTACCTTCTTCGATCTCATCTATGAACATACTTGCGTAACTAAAATCTCCTGTCAAGATTATAAGATTTTCAACATTTGCAAAAGTAGTGTTTTCTGAGAATATATCCCATCCTGCTGAAGGGTCAAAACTAAAAGATTCTTGATTTTCATCGTATGGATGTATAAACGAACTTAACAATAAATATGACAGTTGATTACCAGCTACTTTGATTTGCATACTTTCCGCTTGTTCTTTGCTTCCAAATTGATGAACTCCATTTACACAAGCACTTGGCGTAGTTGCAGTTACGCAGTTTTTAATAAAATCTCCTGCATTTCCACCTACTCTTCCAGAACTATTTATACAACCGCTACATAAATAATGTTGTTCTCCTGAAGTATCAGTATATTGTAACAATAAATCATTGTCTATATCTGTAATCGATTGATTTGTACTAGTAGAATCATCTGTAAAAAATAATCTTGGTATTGTGTTTTGTGTAAGGACAGCATTTTGTACTTGATATAAAACGTCAAAAAGAGTTGGCACTAATGCAACTACTACAAGAGACACAACTAACCTCTTAACAATTTGCCCACCATTTTTTGTTCCTTCTTCTGGATTTATAATAGCTTGTAAAAATGTATATGATAATAAAAATAATGCTACTATACCTAATATAAGATATATTCTGTCTGTGAAACTAGTAATAAATTCATTATCAAAAAGTTCTGCACTAGAAAGTTGCATGAACACTCCAAATGCTGATGCTATTAGACCATACAATAATGTAATTAACCATAGTAAAAAGTTAGTTAAAAATGTTAAACCTGTTAATGCTAATAACCACATTTATATACCTCCTATTAATTTTCTATATTTAATATATTTAATTTGCATTCATCTGATGTTACATCAAGAACACAAACAGTACATTTATTAAAATCACTTTGTACCTCATTAGTACTATCTATTAAATTTATAACAAACATTAGTAATGTAGGAATAAAAAAAACTACTACTCCAATTATTATTTTTTTGATTATGTTTGTTGTAGATGATTTTAAATCTTTATCATCACCTGATATCATAGCTTTACCAAAATCAACTGATGCCATTATTATTATAATAATAGGAACTAGCACTTTTATAGCATATATTACGTATCCTATAATCCTAAAAGTATAAAGCAATTCTGATTCACAAGGTTGTAATCCTTCATTTCCTTCAGGTACAATTGTATCTGCTGAAACTGATGTTATACTTAACAACATCATATATATGAAAAATAAGGATTTATAAATAAGCTTTTTCATCTAATCACCACTTAGTAAATTATATCATTTTTATTTATTAAAAACTAGGATTTTAGTAAATATTTTGTAAAAAAATTACTATATATTTTTTTTTAGAAAAATTTATGTTATTATTTTATTATGAGGAGGAGTATTTTTTATGGCTAAAAAGTTTTTCAATAAAAAAGTTAAACAAAAGTCTATTATTCAAACTAAAAGGAAAACTATTATTACTATTATTATAATTTCACTTTGTATAATAGGAATTATAATATGTTTTGTAATAACTAGTTCTTTTAATGAACAATTACCTGATAATGCTCACATAGACTTACAAGAAAGTGTTAATGTAGAAATTAATTCTGAATTACCAGATAAAGATTTATTCTTTAAATCGCTAAAAGGTATAACTGAAGATAAAATTGATATTGATTTTGACAATGTAAAGCTAGATACTGTTGGTATTTATGAAGTTCCTATTAAAATATATGGAGCAGAATATACCTCTAAAATTAATGTAATTGATATAACAAAACCTACTTTAGTAACTAAAGATTTAACAATAGAATCTGGTAATACCTATAGTGTAAATAATTTTGTTGAAAGTTGTTCAGATAATTCTAATGAGGAATGTAATATTGAGTTTTATACTTTAGGTGTTGATCAAAACGGTGAACCTATTAATTATTCAGAATATACTAATCAAGGAACTTATGAAGTTAAAATTAGCGCTAAAGATTCAAGTGGAAATGAAATTGTAAACACAGTTCAATTAATCATTGGTAATGGTCAAGGGTCAGTTAAATGTGACTTTGGTACATTAGAATATGATGAAAGTAATATTTTAAGTTATATCGCAGGTTCTAATGGATGTGCAATTGATTTAAATTTATATCAAAGTGATTCAATAAGAAAACCTGTAACAGATATTGCTAATTCTGAAACAACTAAAATACAAAGCGAACTTAATAATATCAGCGATATCAATGATACTATAGTTATTAGTAGAACAATTAACCCTATACTTAACAATACTGGAAACGGATTAGTTGGTTATACTTTATTAATCGAAGCTAAAGATAATCAAAACAATACTATTGCTAGTTATTATTTAGATATAAATGGTAATAGACATTATATTATTAATACTTATAATTTGAAATAGTTAAGAAATTAACTATTTTTTTGCAAAAAAAAATAACTATTTGTTATTTATTTTTCTTTGGTGAAAATATTAAAAATGCAAGTCCACCTATAACTACTACTATTATTCCAACTACAATAATTGCGTCGAAATTTGTTTCAGCTTTAGCACCAGATGTTCCTAAATATGTTAATCCTTCTGCTTCTACTGTTTCTTCAAAGTTATTAATTTCGTATAAATGTTCTTTTCCATCAATTTCATTTGCTACTATGTCAGTGTAATCATCGTCCATATATGCATCAAGTGCAGCTGTTATTAATTCTTCATCATAACCTACTTGATGATAATCATCACCTATTACAAAAAATGGTATAGCTTGTTCTGCATCAAATAATGTCATAAATTCACTCATTAAAGTTGCATTATTTTGATTATACCAAGTTTCAAATGAAACAACTTCAAAATAATCATCATATTTACCAGCAAAGTTGTTTAGTTCGTCTATAGCGTATTCACAACCACCACATCCGTCTCCTCTAAACATATATATAGTAACCTTATCTCTTCCTACCTCTGGTAAATCTTCTGCATTTACTGATGGAATTAATAATAAAGTTAACATTATAATAATACTTAATAATTTTTTCATTTTTATCTTACCTCCGTTTAGATTATAGCACACTATATTTTAGTTAATCAAGCACTTATAAATTTTAATAATCTTAATCATTATTTCTTTTTCATCTAATTTAATTTCATTAGTTGCCACTAATGTTGCTAAACCATTAGAATAAAGCCACATGTTCATAAATAATTCTTTTGCTTCATCAAATGATAAATTTTGTTTATTAACTAAATTTATAATTGTTGATTGATTCCATTTTTCATCAAATACATCATTTATAGTTTTCCATTTTAAATTATTTGATAAAAATAAACTAATAAATAAATTTTTATGTTTTTGAGCAAACTCTACATATGCAATACACAATGTTAACAGAGCTTTCTTACTATCAATTCGCTTGGTTATAAAGTCATCATATTGATTAAATATTTCTTGATATACTTCTTCCTTTATTTCGTCCATACCACCAAATAGTCTATATAGTGGTTTAGTCGAAACATTCATACTTTTTGCAAGACCTCTTGCATTTAAAGAATCCCAACCGTTTGAATTTATTAATTTTACTGCACTTTTAACAACATTTTTTTTTGATATTTCTAAAACTGCCGGCATAAATTTCCTCCTTCATGGTAACTACTGTTTTTATTATAACAACATTTTTATTGTTTGTAAATATTACTATTTTTCATAATCTTCTATATAATTGTAGTCTTCTTTACTTGAATGATATCCCATTATTTGTTCTAAGTTAATGTTCTCAACTGATTTAAATATATTTTTATCTATAAATTTACTTTTAGTTCTTAATGCTTCAATTAATTCTTTTACTTCTTGTCTTTTTGAATCTTCATTTTTTAAATTACATGCACAACCTATAAAATTTAATTCATTATAATTCATCCAAGATAAAACATCTTTTTCTTTTACTAAATATAATGGCCTTATTAATTCCATACCTTCAAAATTTGTACTTCTAAGTTTAGGAAGCATTGTTTGTACATTACCATTATAAAACATAGACATTAATATTGTCTCGATAACATCATCAAAATGATGACCTAAAGCTATTTTATTACATCCTAATTTCTTAGCATTATCATATAGATAACCTCTTCTCATTCTTGCACATAAATAACAAGGACTTTTTTCATTTAATTTATTTACAACATTAAATATATCAGTATTAAATATTTTTAAATTTATACCTAGTTTTTCTGCATTACTCTTAATAATTTCAGAGTTTTCTTTTGAATATCCGGGATCCATGCATAAAAATTCTAAATCAAAATTAATCTTTCCATGTTTCTTTATTTCTTGAAAACATTTAGCTAATAGGAATGAATCTTTTCCACCAGAAATACATACAGCTATTTTATCATTATCTTTTATAAGTTCGTAATCTGTGACTGCTTTTGTAAACTTTCTCCAAATTTCTTTTCTATATTTTTTTATTATACTTTTTTCTATTTCTTTTAATTCCATAAAACCTCGCTTTATATTATACTACAAAAATAAAAATAAGACATGAAAATCTTATTTTTTTCTTAGTGTTTTAATCAATTCTATTAGTAAACTTTCATCTGTTATTTTACATACATATGAATCATTATTTTCTTTTTTTTCTTCTAAAAATACTACCTTATCTTCTATTACTTCATAATCATCATTAATTCCAATAGCAAAATAATATATGTTATTCATATATTTAACAACATTTAATATTACGTATTGTTCATTATTTTCTAATACTACAATTGCATTTTCTTTCATTAATCATCACCTAATAGTTTATTGAATTCATCATCTATATCATCATTGCTTGTTTCATCCAAATTTATAATATTTATTACTTTTATGTATTTTTTACCTTGATTATTTTCATCTACATCAAATTCTAAGGAACTAAGTATTAAATATAAATCATTTTTTATATCTTTATAGGATAATTTTTCTTTTAACAATAACTCAATTAAATTAATAGCTTCTTTTACTTTTTTATGTTCTTGGATATCAGTTTCTTTTTTTGTATTATCCATTATTGTTGTTTTATCTTTTAAAACTCTTTCTAGTAAATTCATCTCTTTAATTATTTTTTCATTATATGTAGTTAAATATTTTAAACTAGTATTATTCACAATTGAATTAAGTTCTAATATATGATTTAAATCATAATCATATCTAACTAAAATATTATCAGATAAATCATCTGTTATTTTACTTGATATAACGGATATATTATTTTCTGATTCTTTCATTAATTTTTTTATGTTTTTAATGTTTTCTTCATTAATTTTTAATATATCTTTTACATCGTTATATCTTTTTTTATATTCTAAATTCACTTCGCTTATATAATCATTAGTTTTAATTCTTTTTTGAATATCATTGTAATCTTTATAAAACTCTTTCAATTTTTTTTCTAAATCTTTTTTTTCTAATAATATATATGGTTTTGTCTCTATAACACCAAATAATTCATTTAATTTTGATCTGGAATTTTCATAATCATTTTCTTTAATAAATTTTTTTAATAAATCACATAAATATTTTGGTGAAGTTAAAATATTTAATTTATCTATTTCTAAGTTTTTAATTTCTTTTTTAAGATTATTTATTTCTTCTTCTTTTTCTTCTTTTAAAAGAGTATCAGTATAATTTTTTGTATCTTCTAATTTAATATTTAACATTTCAATTGATTTTTTATTATTTTTATTTTTGTATTCTAAGTCCTCAATTGTTGCTCTTATTAATTCTTCTTCTAGGTTTATTTTATCAAGTTTAGAATTTAATTCGTCATGTTTATTATTCCAAAAATCTAACATACATTCTTTTTTATCTATAATATTGTTATATATATCTGTGTTTTGCTTACTTACTAATTTATTTGTTGCATTTTTAATTAATTCTATATATAAATTTATATTTTCTTTTGCATTATCTATTTCTAACTTTGTATCTCTTTGTTCTTTATTTATTTTTTTATGTTTTTCGTATAAATCATTTAATTCTGATTTTATTTTTTCTGTTTCATTTTTTAAAGTTGTTTTGTATTTTAAATCTATTTCTTTTTCTTGGGTATTATCGTAACTATTATGTTCATGAGCACTTATTTGCTTTTCAAGTTTCACTTCTTTTTCAGAAATGTTTTTTTCAAGTACATTTAATTCAATATTAATTTCACTGTTACTCATCACTATTAACTTGTCTAACAATTCATAGATTTTATTTTTCATATTTTCACCTTTTATTCTAATAACATTTTAACACATTTATTTTGATAACTCAATTTAACTTTTTTCTATAAGTTACAAATTGTATACTTTACTGCCAAAAATTGGTTATTTTGAGATAATAATTGTGGTGATGTAAATGTTTGTCGAATATATTAAAGACTTAAGATTGTCTAGAGGTATATCTCAAAAAAGTTTAGCTGCAAAATTATATATAGCTCCTTGTACTTTATCTCATTATGAAAGTGGAAAACGTATGGTTCCACATCAAACTTATGAAAAAATTTTAGAGTTATTAGATTATAAAATTAATGTATATGATTTACGTACAGGTAAACAATTAAATAAAAAAGACTTTATAAGTTATTATGAGTAATAAAAAAAATATTACTTTTTATTTTGTAATATTTTTTAAATCTTCATATATATCTTCTAGACTATTAATAGAATTTTTATATTCTATTTTTTCATGATTTGAATAATCTTGTATTGTATCTGAATTATTATATATTTCACCTTTATATGTTAATAAATATCTTTTTTTAGTTAAAGGGAAAAATATACTATTAGGTTTAACATTTTTACCTATATCCGATATTTTTAATATTCTAACAAATGCTTTAATAATTATGAATAATGCTGGTATTACAACAACTAACATCCATCCAGTTGCACTAGCTAAGAAGAATTGTACTCTTCCTAATTGTGGTATCTTTAAACTTACCTCTCCGACTATGGATTCGTATTTTACTGGTTCAGGGTCTCTTACGAAATTATTATCACCTTTTGTATAATAACTATAGTTTCCACTTCCATCTACCATTATTTCGACTACTCTGTGTGTAACCGATATTGTTTCTCCTACTTTAAAGTCTGACGAATTAAAAGATATTATGTCTCCAACTTCTATATCAGCAGGATTTTCTACTCTACTTACTATTACTACATCATATACTTCTATATTAGGTACCATACTAGGACTAATTATCGTATATAATGAAAAACTGGGTTCGTAACCTGCTCCTTTTCGTGCATATATTTGTGTAGAAATAAAGTAATATATTAGAAATATTGCTGCGGTTAAAAGAACTATGAATATTGTCCAACTTAAAATAGAACCTATAAAATTTAAAGGTTTTTTCAAATATTTTTTGTAATATTTAACAATTTTTAAATTATTAAATTTATATTTTAAAGCATCTAATTTAATTGATAACACAATATTTATAATCCCTTCTATTCTTATATAAATTATATCTTAATTATTAACAAATAACAATATAAATATTAATTAAATTTTTTAAATATATTTTTTTATTTTATACTATATAAAAAACCTTATTAGTTTTGCTAATAAGGTTTTATTTTACATTGGAG
>CAYJPM010000006.1:0-30909 GCA_964372145.1 uncultured Muribaculaceae bacterium
AGTTTTAAACCTAATAATTATGAAAGTAATAATGAAAATTTTATAAATATATTAAAAAATTATATAGATAATAATTGTAAAAAGTGATGTAAATTTATTATTTTGTACTTGAAAAAATAATTTTAATATAATAAAATTATTTAGCACGAGGTAAGAAAATGAATAAAACATCAAAAGTAGTTTGCGTATTATTATTGTTAATGGTTGTTGTTATAGTATTAACAGTTTAAAGGTGTGATTATATGAAAAAATTAAATATGTTTTTTTTAAGTACTTATTTTTTATTTACAATAGTACTTTTTTTAATGCCTATAATTAATATATCAATTCTTAATTATATATTAATATTTTTAGGAGTAATAGGAAGTATATTATTTATTAAAAATAAAGATAAAATAAATATTAGTAAAAAGTTTGTTATTATTACTTTAATAATAAGTATATTATTTAAATTATTGTTTGTATTAACAGAGTTTGATTATGGTGTTATTAGTGATTATAAAACTTTTTTTGATAATGCAGTTAATATATCAAATAACACTGATATAAATTCATTTTATTATTCATTATTTCCGTATTTATATCCTTATACATTTATACTTGGTATATTTATGAAGATATTTGGCAGTACTTATATAAGTGTAATACTCTTAAATATAGTACTGGATTTAATTGGTGGATTCTTTTTATATAAATTACTTGATAGAATAACTAATGAAAAGAATAAAAATTTAGGAACAGTACTTTATTTAATTAATCCAATGAATATTATATTTATATCATTCAGTGCTCCTTTAATACTAGTCAATACCGGTATAATTATATTATTTTATTTAATAAGTTATTTAAACAAAAAAATTGCGTGGATAAGTATTTTACTTGGAATATTAATTGGATTATTTAATACTTTTAGACCAATATTAATTATTCTTTTAATAGCTATAGTAATATATACTATATTAAAAAAATATAGTTATATAAATTTGATTATAATAATAGTTTTATATTTTTTAACTACTGGTTTAATGGAAAATGTATTGGGAAATATTATAGGTGGTGAGACAAGTTTTAATTCTGGTTGGTCTATATATGTAGGATCTAATATAGAACACTCTGGTAGATGGAATATAGATGATTCAGAAGTATTTAATAGTGTATTATATAGTGGTGATGTAACACCACATGAAGCTCATAGTATTATGCAAGAAAAGGGAATAGATAGATATATTGATAATGGATTTAATAATATACCTTTAATGGTTAAAAAAGCACATATATTAGTTGGAGATCATGCTGAATATTCATCTACTGAATTTACTCATTATAATAGTTTAGACATAGAATTATTAATATTTATATTAAGTACATTATACTTTACTTTTATAATTGTTTTAAATATATATAATAGTTATATATTATGTAAAAAAGGTAATATAGATTATATAGTATATTTAATATTTGGATTAGGTTTAGTAGCGGCGACTCTTTTAGTAGAGGTAAGTCCTAGATACTTAACTCCTATATATCCATCAATAATAATAGGGGCTTGTTTAATAATTACTAAACTTGACAAAAAGTAACATATATGCTATAATTATTGCATATCAGGGGTGGTATAAATGTTAAGAAGTGAATTAAGAGAAATTAAAAGTTGTATATTAGATATATTATTTGGATTAGCTATTATAGCTATAACAATACCTATATGGAATAGTTTTGATATAAATAATTATCAAGTAATAGAATCTTTTGATCAAAATATAGAAATAACTGAATAAGTTATTTTTTTTATGAATTAACTTGATGTAAATTGTATACTGTGATAATATGTATGTGTAAGCAAGTTATTGCATACAATAAAAAAGGAAGTGTCTTAAAGCTGGTTTTAAGCGCTTACCTTAATGGTTTGTGCGCCTAATTCAGATCTATTTGAATTAAGCGCGTTTTTTTATTAGATTGCTTTATTTAAAGAGTCAATCAAATAAATGATAATTATTAATAGGAATAGTATTAAAATATCTTTTCTTTTCATAATATCTAGCCTCCTTTCACAAGGAAACCCCCTGGATTTGGAAAGGCAAGCGCTTAACTTTAAAAAACTTCGATTATATATAATAAATGATAGTAAGAGATTATAATGTCGTATAATGTAATTTTTATAAATTTACTTGATGTGAATTATATATTGTGATAATATGTATGTGTAAGCAAGAAATTGCATACAATAAAAATGAAGTGTCTTAAAGCTGGTTTTAAGCGCTTACCTTATGTTTGGTTTTGCGCCTAATTCAGATCTATTTGAATTAAGCGCGTTTTTTTATTAGATTGCTTTATTTAAAGAGTCAATCAAATAAATGATAATTATTAATAGGAATAGTATTAAAATATCTTTTCTTTTCATAATATCTAGCCTCCCTTCAAGGTTCCCCTGAAAATTTGAAGGCAAGCGCTTAACTTTAAGAAACTTCGATTATATATAATAAATGGTAGTTAAAAATTATAATGTCGAATAATGTAGAAGATTAATCTTTTCTTATTTATTAAAATATGATAAAATTCTTATGGTGGTAATTATGCAAAAAGTTTATTGTTTTGGACATAGAAATCCAGATACAGATAGTGTTTGTTCAAGTATAGCGTTATCTTACTTGAAAAATAAACAAGGAATGAATGTAGTTCCTAAAATATTAAGTGATATAAATCAAGAAACAAAATTTGTTCTTGATTATTTTAATGTTGATAAACCAGAATTTATCAACGATGTTAGAATTAGAATAAAAGATATTAAATATGAAAAAAATGTGTATATAAGTGATAACTTATCAATAGGTGCTGCTTATAATAAAATGCTTAAGAATAATATAACAGCTATACCTACAGTTAATAACAAATTATTAACTGGGTATGTTACTTTAAAAGAAATGGCAATGTATTTAATATCAAATAATAAACAAAAAATTAATACTAGTTTTGATAATGTTGTTAAAGAGTTAAATGCTGAAGTAATACTTAAATATGATGAAATTGTAACTGGTGCAGTTAATGTAGTAGGTCTTCATGAGAGTGAATTTAATGATAGTATTAAATTATCTAAAGATGATATTATAGTAGTGGGTAATAGACCTAAAGTTATTAATTATGCGATTAAGTCTGGTGTTAAATTTATTGTATTAACATTTGGAAGTAGTATTGATTCTAAATTATTATCTTTAGCTGAAAAAAATAATGTTAATGTAATAAAATCTTATTATGATAGTTTTAATATAGCTAATAAAATAGGGTTATCAAATTATATTAAATCGATTAATACTACTCATACTCCAGTAACGTTACAAGAAGATGATTATTATTTTGATTTTATGAGTCAAGTTCATAAAATTAATCATACTAATTATCCTGTAATAAATAAAAAGGGTGAATGTTTAGGTTTAATGAGATTAACTGGTCCTAATACATATTCTAAAAAAGATGTAATATTAGTTGATCACAATTCATTTACTCAATCAGTAGATGGTATTGAGGAAGCAAATATATTAGAAATAGTTGATCATCATAATTTAGGAGCAATAGGAACAACTTCACCAATAGATTTTAGATGTATGACTGTTGGTTCAACTGCTACGATAATATTTAAAATGTATGAAGAATCTAAAGTTAAAATACCAAAAGATATAGCGGGATTATTATTATCAGCAATTATAAGTGATACACTTTTATATACATCTCCGACTACTACTGAGATTGATAAGGTGGTTGCAAAAAAATTAGCTAAGTTAGCAAAAGTAAACGATGTTAAATATGCTAAAGAAATGTTTAAAGCAGCTAGTAATATTGATGGTATGAGTATTAAAGAAATGGTTTATAGTGATTATAAATCATATGATGTAGGTAAGAAAAAAATTGGTATATCTGTTATAACAACTATGGATTTTGATGGTATGAAACCTAAGATAGATGAAATAGTTTCATATTTAAATTTAAAAATAGATAATGGATATGATTTATCTGTAATGTTCGTTACTGATATAATAAATGGTGGATCTTATATAATTTATAACGATTCAAGTGTAAAAGTTATTGAAGAGAGTTTCAATTTAAAAGATATATATCAAGGTATATTTGTTAAAGATTTAATTTCTAGAAAAAAACAAATGCTTCCTAATATTTTAGAGACTCTTAGTGGTATAAAATAAAAGAATTAGAAAATTGCTAATTCTTTTTATTTTATAATTGTTAAATAATATAAAATATGTTAATATTAATATAAGTAAGGTGATAATAGCATATGAGTAAAATTAGTAAATTAAAAAATGAAGCAACAATAATTGTTATATGTGTAATTGCTTTAACTACAACTACTTTAGGTATGTCATATGCTATATTTTTTGATATAGGAACTGGTACATCTAATCAAACAATAACTACTGGTACTTTGAATGTTGAATTTGGTTCATCATCTTCATCAATAGTTAATTATAATATGGTGCCAGTAACTGATGAAGTAGGTCTTGCAAGTGAAGCACAAAGTGTAGTGTATTTACAAAATACTGGTTCATTAGATACAGTATATGATTTAAATATTGGTTATGATTTAGAAGAATATAATAATTTTTTAACTACTAATCCTAATGCTAAATTAATTCCAATTGAGTATATTAAAATAGCTTTATTTGAATACAACAATGATACTATGCAAATGGAGTTAGTTAGTGATATTATGACTATGGGAGATTTATTAGTTTCAAATACTTCTACTTTAGATGAAGATACAGCATTTTATAATATTTATTCTTCATCAATAGAAAAAATGTCATCTGGTAATAATGCTAAAACTTATGCAGTTAAAATATGGTTAGATGAATTCTCAAGTGAAGAAATAATTAATTATAGTTTATTTTTAAAATTCGAAGTTGTTTCGACAATAAAAGAATCTTTACAAGATTATAATATAAATGCTAATTTATTAAATTCAGATGGTAGTAATTTAATTGGCGCAACAATAAGTATAGATAATGGATCTCAAACTAAAATCAGTGATGAAAATGGTTTATTTATATTAAACAATATGAGACAAGATACATATAAAATTAATGTTAATAAAGATAATATTAATTATGTTTGTACTTTTTCTTTTAAAGAAAGTAATGAAAATAAAATTGGTAATTATTTAACGAATCATGTTGTTACTGAGGGTCAATCAATTCAATCTATTGCAAATACTTATTCTACTACAGTTAAGTTAATTAGAGAAAAAAATAATATGAAGTTTTTAAGTTCCATACATAATGATGTTTTATTATCATATTCGCCTTTATTATTACCTAATACTCAAGAGATTGTAGCTGGTAGCAATACTGAGTTAAATATGAATTTAACATTACAAGATGATGGAAGTTGTAAGTGGGAATATAAATGATGAATGAGAGAAAAAAATTAATATTACCTATTTTATTACTAATTGTAGTAATGATAGGTTCAACGGCTGCTTCTTTTGCTTATTTTACAGCTATGAATACTGAGCATGAATTTAGTGATTTGCAATTAACTGCTGCTGAGATGGGTGTTGCTTATGGTCAATCGGGCAGTGAAATAAATTTATTGGTAAAAGGTGAATATATGAATCAAAGTGTGGTTAATGCTGATATACCTGCAGCAACTTCAATAAATGATAATTCTTTTATTATTACACTAGAAACTTTTGATAGTGGTGGTACACTTAAATGTACGTATGATATAGTTTATGAACCTACTGTTCCATTTTATAATAGTGTAGAAAATTTAACTAATGCGTATGAATATACTATTAAAGGGAATGCTAATATTAATGGAGATTTTATACCTGAAACTAATATTGGTAACGTTACTAGTGAGTTGACACTAATTGAAGATGTTCAAATTGAGTTATCAGGTGTAAACAAGAAAAAGTCTCAAGAGTGGACTTTTACAGCGGCATTTTATAATCAAACTTTTAATCAAGATGATAATCAAGGTATTACTTTTGGTGGTAAAATAGTTTTAAAAAACTTAGAATGTGTAAATGAATTTATAAATTCTTAAAAATGTAAGAAAATGCTTGTAAAATCATTTTATATTTGATAAAATTTATATATATAATAGAGAGGACAAAATATTTATGGAAAGAAAAAATACGTTATTATTAACAATTATCGCAGTTGCTACATTATTGGTAGCAGTAGTAGGAGCAACATTTGCATACTTTACTGCAACAGGAGCAGCATCTGCTGCATCTGAAGTAACAGTAACTACTACATCAGTAGATGCTATTACAAGTACAGTGGGGAATGTAGCTATGGAAGTTACTTTAGCTGATATGCAACAAGCTAATGGATCTAGTGATCCTGGTAATCTAGTTTACAAAGATGCTTTTGGTAATATTACAATTGAGATTGAGCCTGCTGATACAGATGAAAGAACTTGTACTTATGATATAGTTTATACTACAACTCAACCATTTACAAATTCTACTACTAATACTACTAATTTAAATGAGTTTACTATTTCTGCAACTGGTATGCATAATAGTACAAATAATGCAGGAACTATTGCTGAAACATCATTAAGTGGAGTTACAGGTCAAATTAATTTAGCTTCTGATTTATCGTTTACTTTCACTGGTGGTGCTACTCAAACTTTAGATTGGGATTTCGAAGTTAGATTTTATAATTTAGCTATTGATCAAAGTTCTAGAGCTGGTTTCACTTATGGTGGAGAAATTAAAATAGATAATATTGAATGTGTTATTAATTAATTTATAAATCAAGATACATGTTAATGTGTCTTTTTTTTTGCTAAAATTTTTGTAAATTATGTTATAATAATTATATTAAATGCTATTTTTAGAAAAGAGGTTTTATAGTGAAAAAAATATTAGTTACTGGTGCAGCTGGTATAATTGGTATGGAAGTTATTAAATATTTATTAAGTGAAGGTAAATATGAGGTTACTGCTATTGATTTTAAAAATAGTAGAGTGCATGCTAAATTTAGAAAATATAAAAAAAGAGTTAATGTTATATATGGTGATGTAAGTAATAGAATGTTAATGGAATCATTAGTTAAAGATCATGATGTTGTTATTCATTTAGCATCTGTTTTACCACCTCTTGCTAGTATTAATAAAGAATTATCTGAAGAAGTAATATATAAAACTACCGATAATTTAGTTAGAGCTATTAATTATTATAATCCTGATTGTCATTTTATATATGCTTCTACAACGTCTGTATATGGAGATAAAAATGATGTTTCTTCTAAAAGTAAAGTAAGTGTTAAAGCAAGTGAATATTATGCATCAGATAAATTAAAAGTTGAAAAAATTATTCATGAGAAATTAAAAAGATATACTATTGTTAGAGTTCCATTAGTTATTAGTTCAAATATTTATGATAACTTTATATATTCAGTTCCTAAAAATAATATTGTTTCAATGATTAGTAGTATCGATGCAGGTTATGCATTTGTAAAAATTATTGATAAATTAAAAATGTTAAATAGAAAAACTATTAATATTAGTGGTGATTCTGAATTTACTATGAAATATATGGATGTTCTTAGATTTATTGTAAGGTATAGAGGTTTAAGTTATAAATTATTATTTAGTGATATGTTATTATCTAAGAATTATTATTCTCCATTATGTACTGATACAGAAAAATATAATGATTATATTAATTATAGAATAGATAATTTTGATAATTTAAAAAATAGACTAATTTATAACTCTAGAAGAAAATACTTTTCTAAATTTTTTGGTAAAATATATTTGTTTTTATGGAGAAAAAAATGATAGGTTTATCTCTTGAAGGAGGAGGTACTAAAGGTTCGTATCAAGTTGGTGCTTATAAAGCGTTTTTAGAGTGTGGTATTGAATTTGATGGTGTAACAGGAACCTCGATAGGTTCATTTAATGGTGCAATGATAGCCTCTGGTAAATTTGATGAATTAGAAAATTTTTGGTTAAATCAAGATTTTGGAAAGTTACTTGGTTATATAGAAGATATTAATGCAGATAGAAGTCATATTCTTGATGATATAGTTGCTTTTTTAGCTCCGATTAAAACTTATGTTGGTAATAATGGTATTTGTATTGAAAATTTAAAGAATCAAATATCAGAAGTATTAGATGAAGAATTATTAAGAAATAGTAATAAAGATTTTGGTTTAGTGACATTTAAAGTTAAAACTAGAAAAGCTTTAACTTTATATATAGAAGATATTCCTAAAGGAAAATTACTTGATTATGTAGTAGCAAGTTGTTATTTACCAATTTTTAAACCTATAAAATTAGATGATGATAGTTATTATTTAGATGGAGGATTTTATGATAAATCTCCATCTAATATGTTAGAAGATAAGAACTATAAGAAGATTTATGTTGTAGCGTTAAACGCTATTGGGATTGAAAGAAAGAAACATAAAAGGGCAGAAATAATAAAAATATCTCCATCTAGATCATTAGGTAGTATTATGGATTTTAATAGAAATCGTATGATTGAAAATATTAATATGGGATATTTTGATACTATTAAAGTACTAAAAAAATTAGATGGATATAAATTTGTGTTTGAAAAAAAACCAAAATGGATTTATAATTTATTAGGAAGGCGTGTATCTGAAAGGACGCTTAGAAGAATAGAAATGTTTTTCTTTACGAAAAATAAAAAAGATTTAATTATTAAATCTTTAGAATATATTATGGTAAAAGAAAAATATTCTTATTATGATATTTATAATCCTTATAAACTTATTAAAGAAATTAAAAAAAGTAAAGAAAATAGTATAGTTTATAAATTTATAAAAGAACTTAAAATATTTTAGGAGGTTATTTATGGGAAGAGCATATGAAGTAAGAAAGGCTAGTATATTAAAAACTGGAGCTGCTAAAGGTAAAATATATACTACTTATGCAAAAGAAATTTATTTAGTAGCAAAAAAAGGGAATCCTGATCCAGATTCTAATGATTCATTAAGAAGAATTATTGAGAAAGCTAAGAAAGAGCAAGTACCTAATGATATAATAGTTAGAGCTATAGATAAAGCAAAGGGCGCTGGTGGAGATGATTATCATGAAGCAATTTATGAAGGATTTGGTCCTGGTGCATCAACACTTATAATTAAAACATTAACAGATAATGTTAATAGAACTGTAGGAATGGTTAGAGCATCATTTAATAAACTAGATAAAAGTTTAGGTGTTACTAATTCGGTTTCATATAACTATGATTATTTAGCAATAGTATCTGTTAAAGAAGATGAAGAAACTGTTATGAATGTTTTGATTGAAAATGATATAGATCCTGTTGATATGGAAACAGAAGATGGCGTTGTTACTATAAGTGTTCATCCAAGAGATTATGATAAGTTAAAAGATGCTTTAGAAGGTATTAATAAAGATATAAATTATGAATTTGATGAAGTAGGAATGTTTGCTAAAGATGAAGTTACTTTAGAAGGTGAAGATTTAGATAACTTTAAAAAATTATATAATTTATTAGATGATATAGATGATGTAACTGCTATATATCATAATGTTAAATTAGATTAGAAAGTACTTATAAAGTACTTTTTTCTTTAAGATAAAATGTTGCAATATAATTTATAGTGTTGTATCCTATAATTAGGAGGAATTATAATGCAAAATAAATTTATTAAAATGGGATTTATTATTAGTAGGTTGTATGAATATCAATTAAAAAATCCTGATTTATTATCTAAAGAACTTTTATATAAAAATGTTAAAGAAGGTGAATTTGAATCTTTTAGTTTTATTGATAAAGATTATATAGATGAATCTTATAACTTATTTACACCAATAGTTATTGAAATATTTATGAATAATTTAGAGATTGTTAAAGATTTAGTAAATAAAGGGTATGACTATAATGAGAATATAGTAGGTGGTTTAACACCCATCATGATAGCTACTTATTTAAATAGAATAGAAATTATAGAATATTTATATTCTATAGATAAAAATATATTTTTAAATAAAAATGAGAAAGGGCAAGATGTATTTAAACTTGCTTGTAATGCCAAGAATAAAAATTTAGTTGAAAAGATTGTTTCTGATGTTGATATAAATTCAGTAGATAATTTAGGGTATAATGCATTGTTTTATACTATTAATAATCAAGAAAATTTTATAAATTTGAATTTATTAGATAATGAAATTATTGTAAGTAAATATAAAAATAATAATAATTCTTATTATAAAAGACTTGAAAAAGAATATGAAATATCCAAAATTTTATTATCAAATGGTATTGATGTTAATCACACAATTGAAACTCCAGCAGCAATTACTAGACTTAATTTTGGATCAGATAGAACATGTAAGAGATCCATAATATCAAAATTAGATTTTCAAGATAGTTATTATCATTTAGATAGAATGATTAAATTATTTATAGAATATGGAAGCGCTAAAACTATATTAAGAGAAGATTATCCATTATATGAACAATATGAATATTCTTTTGCTAAGTTGAAAGAAGATATAAAAGATAGAGATATATCTGAATGGAGTCAATTTACAAAAGAGTATATAGATCATCTTAAATTAGAAAAACTTGTTAAAAACCATGAATTAACTATAGAGGATGAAATAACGGGACTTTCTATATCGGGAAGAGCTTATGAATATATAAAATGTAAATATAAAAATGGTAAGAAAATATATTAATAAATATTATTTACGAAGTACTTATAAAGTACTTTTTTGTTGTGATAAAATATATGTTGTGATAAAATGGTAGAGCAAAGGAGAAGTGCTATGTTAAAAGTAATAGATGTAACTTTAAGATTTGGGACAAGAACATTATTTGATAATGTTAATTTAGATTTTGGGAATAATTGTTATGGACTTATCGGAGCCAATGGGGCTGGTAAATCTACATTTCTAAAACTGTTAAGCAAAGAAATAGAAACTACTAAAGGTGATATACTTACTGGAAAAGGTGAAAGAATTAGTGTTTTAAGACAAAATCATCATATGTATGATGAGTATAATGTTATTGAAACAGTTATTATGGGTAATAAAGAATTATATGATATTATGATTGAAAAAAATAATATTTATATGAAAGAAGATTTTACTGATGCTGATGGTATTAGAGCTGGTGAACTTGAAAGTATATTTGGAGAAATGAATGGATGGCAAGCTGAAAGTGAAGCTGCTATACTTTTATCAGGTCTTGGAATAGATAATGAAATGCAAGCTTTAACTATGAATGAATTAAAAGATAGTGATAAAGTTAAAGTGTTGTTAGCACAAGCATTATTTAGAGAACCTGATATATTATTATTAGATGAACCAACAAATGGTTTAGATATGAAAAGTAAAGCTTGGTTAGAAGAGTTTTTAATTAATTTTAAAAACACTGTTATAGTAGTTTCTCATGATAGACATTTTTTAAATAAAGTATGTACTCATACAGTAGATATAGATTATGGTAAAATTAATATGTTTGTTGGTAACTATGATTTTTGGTTAGAATCTAGTGAACTTATTCAAAAACAAATGAAAGATTCTAATAGAAGAAAAGAAGATAAAATTAAAGAATTACAAGACTTTATTGCTAGATTTAGTGCTAATGCATCTAAATCAAAACAAGCTACTTCTAGAAAAAAATTATTAGATAAAATTGTTTTAGATGATATTAAACCATCTTCAAGAAAATATCCTTTTGTAGGATTTGATTTTGATAAGGCTCTAGGAAAAGAAATATTAACAATTAGTAATATTAATTATAGTGTTGATGGAAAAGTATTGTTAAAGAATTTTTCATTAAATGTTAATAGAGATGATAAGATTGCATTAATTGGAAGTAATGAAGTAGCAAAAACTGCTTTATTAAAAATAATATCTGGTGAAGTGAAACCTGATAGTGGTGAAATTAGATATGGAAGTAATACAAATATAAGTTATTTTGCTAAGAATCATGAAAATTTATTTGAAGATAGCATTACAATGGTTGATTGGCTTAGAAGATATAGTGATGATACAGATGAAACATTTATTAGAGGTTTCTTAGGAAAAATGTTATTTAGTGGTGAAGAAGTTTATAAAAAAGTAGATGTATTATCAGGTGGAGAAAAAGTTAGATGTGTTTTATCTAAGATGATGCTTGAAAAAGGTAATTTTTTATTACTTGATGAACCAACAAATCATTTAGATATGGAATCTATAACTGCTCTTAATAATGGTTTATCTAAGTTTATGTCTTCATTTATAATATCTACTCATGATCAACAATTAATTGATACTGCTACTAATAGATTAGTTGAAATTAAAGAAGATGGATCATATAGAGATAAATATATGTCATATGATGAATATATGGAAAAATTTTATAAATTAGATTAGTGTTGATTTAATATAAAAAAAGTGTTATTATTGTTAGTATTAAAAAGGGGTCATGTAGTGTGTATAGTTTAGAAGAAAAAGCTATTAAGTTAGTTACAAAAGCGTTTGAAGGAAAACGTAGAAAAAAATTGGATATTGATGCGTCTGTTCATAGTATTACTGTTGGTTATTTTTTAAAAGACAGTAATGAAAATTTAGATGTAGTAGTAGCTGGATTTTTACATGATATTATTGAAGATACTGATTATGATTATGAATATATTAAAACTAATTATAATGAAAATATTGCTAATTTAGTATCTGGAGTTTCTGAAAATAAAGAAATTAAAGATTGGAAAGAAAGAAAAGTAAAATTCATAGAAAGAATTACTAATTCAAGTGATGATATAATTAAAATTGAATTAGCTGATAAATTTCATAATTTAATATTTGATTATGAAATTTGGTTAGAACAAGGAAATGATGCGTTAACTACTAAGAATACAACATATGAACTTAGTAAATGGTATTATACTTCATTTTATAATATTTTTAATGATAGAATACCTAATCATAAATTATTACCAAGATATAAAAAATTAATAGAATTATATTTTTAATTCTATTTTTTTGTGTTACAATTTATATATAATATAAGGAGAAAATATGATTGAATTTTTACTAGTTGTAGTAGGTTTTATATTATTAATTAAAGGATCTGAATTTTTGATTTCTGGTTCTGAATCAATAGCTAAAAAATTAAAAATAAATGAAATAGTTATTGGTCTTACTATTGTATCAATAGGAACAAGTATTCCAGAACTTTTCATAAGTATTAATGCAAGTATAAATAATAATACTGATATTATAGTTGGAAATGTTATAGGTAGTAATATTACAAATTTATTATTTATATTTGGATTTTCTGCGATTATGAAAGAAATTGTTTTAAAAAATACTACTGTTAAATATGAAATACCATTTATGTTATTTTTAACTATACTCTTATATATACTAGGTAATATTGGTTTTGGTATTTCTAGATTAGATGCTGGAATATTTATAATATTATTTATGGTATTTATATATTATGTATATAAAATATCTGGAGAAAAAAATGAGTATAAAACAAAAAATAATTTATCAGTTTTATTTACTATAATATATATATTAAGTGGAGTAGTATCACTTGCTATAGGTAGTAACTTAGTTGTTGATAATGCTACTAAACTTGCTGAACTTTTAAATGTTGATAATAGTATAATTAGTTTATCATTAATAGCAATTGGTACTAGTTTACCAGAACTTATTACATATGTAACAGCAGTAAAAAAAGGTAATAGTAATATAGGTATTGGAAATATTATAGGTTCTAATATATTAAATATAGTCTTAGTATTAGGTATAACTGGTATAATAAATCCTATCGAATATGATATATTTTATAATAGACAATTGTTAATATTATTTATATCTATAATATTATTAATAATTTTTTCATTAACTGGTAAAAAACATACAATGTCTAAAACAGATGGATTAATATATTTTATATTATTTATAATTTATATATTTCTTTTATATAATTAAAAAAAATAATGTTTATACAACATTATTTTTTATTTATACTAGCTTTTATGAACGATTTAAATAGTGGATGCGCTTTAGTAGGTCTACTTTTAAATTCTGGATGAAATTGACAAGCAATAAAATGTTTATGACTAGGTAATTCAATTATTTCAACTAAATTACTTTTATCATTGATACCAGAAAACACTAATCCTTTTTCTTCTAAAGTAGTTCTGAATTCATTATTAAATTCATATCTATGTCTATGTCTTTCTAAAATATTTTCTTCTTTGTATGAAGTCATAGCTAGTGTATCATTTTTTATATGACAATCATAATTTCCTAATCTAAGAGTACCACCCATATTATTTATAGATTTTTGATCAGCCATTAAATCTATAATTGGATTTTTACAATTTGTATTAAATTCAGTAGATGAAGCATCTTCAATATTACATACATTTCTAGCAAATTCTATAACTGCGATTTGCATTCCTAAACATATTCCAAAATATGGTATGTTATTTTCTCTAGCATATTTACATGCATTTATTTTACCTTCAATACCTCTAGTACCAAATCCTCCTGGAACTAGTATTCCTTTAACATCTTTAAAAATTTCTTTTAAATCAGCATTTTCTTTTTCTAATTTTTCAGAATCAATCCATTTAACGTTTACTTTAGTGTTAAATTCATATCCGGCATGTTTTAAAGCTTCTTTAACAGATAAATAAGCATCTTCAAGTGAAACATATTTTCCTACAATCGCTATATTAACTTCATTTTTTAAATTATCAACTGTATTAACTAATTTTTCCCAATACTTGATATCACCTTTGTTATTTTTTAGTTTGAATTGTTTAAGAATAATTTCTTCAATATTTTGTTTATTAAAGTTAATTGGTATTTGATATATATTTTTTACATCAACAGCTTCAATTATATTTTCAAGAGGGAAACCTCCGAATAAAGATAATTTATGTTTAATATTATCTTCAATTGGGGAATTAGATCTTGTAACTAGTATATCAGGTTGTATACCTAATTTTCTTAAATCAATAATACTATTTTGAGTTGGTTTTGTTTTATGTTCATTAGATCCATATAAGAATGGTATTAATGTTGTATGTACAAATAATGTATTTTCTTTTCCTTGTTCTGATCTAAATTGTCTTAGACTTTCAAGCATAACTGAAGATTCTATATCACCAACTGTTCCACCAATTTCAGTTATTACAATGTCTGCTTTACTAGTAGTAGCAGCTTCATAAACTTTATTTTTAATTTCATTAGATATATGAGGAATTATTTGGATTGTTGCTCCTAAATAATCTCCACGTCTTTCTTTTTCTATAACAGATGAATAAATTTTTCCATTAGTAACATTTGAAGTGTAGTTAAGTTCTTCATCTATAAATCTTTCATAATGTCCTAAATCTAAATCTGTTTCAGATCCATCAGCAGTTACAAAAACTTCTCCATGTTGTATAGGACTCATTGTTCCTGGATCAACATTCATGTAAGGATCAAATTTTTGCATAAATACTTTGTATCCTTTTGCTTTAAGTAATAACGCTATTGAACTAGCAGTTATACCTTTTCCTAAACCAGAGCATACACCTCCGGTAATAAATATAAATTTTGTCATAATAAGTACTCCCTAATTGAGAGCTCTTATTGGCTCTTTTTAATTATATCAAAATAATTATATTTTTTATACGACTTTACATTTATTTTAATAAAAAAATCAATTACATATAATTTACCAATATTGTAATATTCTAGTAGTCATGCTATAATTAATTAATGATAGACGTTGTTAAAGATAAATTAAAGAATATATTAAAAAAGAAAAATTTAATAATTATATTAATATTTTTCTTTTTTGTTTTAATAAGTTTTTCATTTGCATATTTGGCTATATTTAATTCTGATAGTGCAGTTACTGATACGAATGTAGTTACTGGTAAATCTAGTTCTTTAACATTTAGTCAAAATAATGATTCTTTAAATATATTTGCTACTCAAGATAATTTTGCTGAAGGTAAAGGTAATTTATCTGATTCAACAACAGGAAGTGCAACTTTAGTTTCATCTAAATCTGGAGAAACATTAACTAGTAATTATAATGTTTATATAGATGTCAAATCTAATAATTTTGTATATACTCAAAATAATACAGTTCCTGAAATAATATTAAAAGTTACTGGACCTGATGGTGAGATTAAATCTATAGATGGTTTATCTTATACAAGTTCAATAGACGCTAAAACAGGAGAAACTATTACAGGTTTTGATATAACTACACATAAAGGTTTAATTAAAATAAAAGAAAATGAAGAAATTAGTACTAATGATAATGATAAGGGAATTACAGAAAATTGGAAAATTGAAATAATTTTATTAAATTTATCTACAAATCAAAATGAAAATGCTGGTAAAGAATTTTCAGCTAATTTGTTAATGCAAGAAGAAATATATAATGAACAACCTATAACAGGTGAAAAAGTATATGCAACTGTTTCTGGAGGAACAACAAATATTTCTGGTATAACTAAAATGACATATGCGAGTATGGACCATACTCAAATGATCACTAATAAAAATGAAGCAGATCCATGGGTTTTAAATCCACATATAGGTATATACTTTTTAAAATATGATGTTTCAGATAGTTTAATTAAAAAAGAACATTCAAAAGTAGAAGTAACGATTGAATATTTAGATGAAGGAACTGGAAGTTTTTATATTATTTATAATTCATCTGCTTATAATGCTAATGTTACATCAAGCAATATTGGAAATATTTTTTTGAATAATTCTGCATCAGGTACTACAGTAGATTTAAATGTATCTTTAGAATATGATAATCAAAGAAAATCTGATTTGGTAATATTAGAAAATACTGGAGAATGGAAATCTAAAACTTTTATATTAGATTATGCATATTTTAACAATGCATTAGATGGGTATGATTTTGCAATAACTAATCAAGCACTTGGTGAAGATTATTCATTTCCTACTACGCTAAGTATTAGAAATGTTACTGCTCAGAGTATAGGTGAAATAATATATGAAGAAACTGAAGCAAATTTACTATATAATATAACTGATTTATCAAATGATGATATTCTTTTAGAAAATGTAGAAAATATAAACAAAGATTCTAGTTCTTCTAGTAATTTTACGATATCTACTAAAATTGATAGAAATAGTAGTTATGAAATTGATTTTTCTATTTCGGGTAAATCATATACTGTAGAATCTTCATTGTTTAGTGTTATGTCTTCTTCTAATAGTTCTGTATCAAATTCTGATTTTTTTGGAGTATGTACTCACTTTGGGCTTCCTTGGTTTTATGAAAGTGTTGAAATTAAATCAAATATTACTGGATTGTCTAATACAGGTTGGATTAGAGATGAAATAAGATGGAGTGAAGTTGAAAAAGTAAAAGGGGTTTTAGAAATTCCTGCTATTTCTGATGAGTATATAGATTCTAGTATTGATAAGGGAATAGAACCTTTACTTATTCTTGCATATGGTAATGATTTTTATGATGGTGGAGGAGTACCGTATACTGAAGAAGGATTGAAAGCATTTGAAACCTATATTACTAAAGTTGTTACTCATTTTAAAGGAAGAGTTAGTCACTTTGAAATATGGAATGAGTATAATCATCCAGCATTTAATAGTACTTCAAGACCTACTGAAGATTATGTTCAATTACTTGAATTAGCATATAATACAATTAAAAAAATTATTCCTGATGCTGTTGTTATAGGTGGAGCTATGGCTATAGATTATGAAGGTATACCAGAAGAATGGTTTAGAGAAATTTTAGATGGTGGAGCTTTAAATTATATGGATGCAGTATCTTACCACCCATATTCAACAACACCTGAATATGGTCAATTTTATCAATCTATTACTGCTATGAATAATGTTATGAGTGACTATGGTAAAGTATTGCCAATATGGATTACTGAAGTGGGATGGCCTGTTACAGATAAACAATATAGTGCTACTGAAAAAGATTCAGCGGAATATTTAGTAAGATCATATGTTTTAGGTAATGCAGCTGGTATAGAGAGAATATTTTGGTACGATTTAATAAATGATGGTACTAATAGTTCTTATGAAGAACACAATTTTGGTCTTATTAGAAATTGGTATGATTATAAAACTCCATTAGCAGTAAAATTGCCATTTTTAGCTTTTAATACTGCTTCTAGTCAATTATCAAATCTTGAATTTGTTGAATTTATTAGTGAACCTAATTTGACTACTTATCCAAATTTAATGGCGGTGAAATTTAAGAAAATTAGTAGTAGCGAAAGTGTAGTGGTTGCGTGGTCAACTTTTACTGATACTGAAATATCACTTACAACTAGTAGTTCTAGTGTAACTGTTACTGACATATATTCTAATTCATATACTGTGAATGCTCAAAGTGGTAAGATTAACATTCCTGTTACATCATCACCAGTATTTATAGAAGGATTATTTTATTAGTAATAATATTAAAACAAGATTGTATTCTTGTTTTTTTTATAAAATATATTTGTATTTTATTTTATATGATGTATAATAGTTTTTATTATGAGAGGATTTATGTAAATATGAAATATGAATTAAATAGAGAGTTACTTTTAGAGTATATTCAAAATGATTTGGATATTGGTCAAATATCAAATATAACTAACATACATAGAAGTAAAATATTGTATTCTTTAGCTAAACAAGAGCAAAATGATGAATATTCTAAAATAATTAGAGATTATATTTCAGATAATATAATATTTAAAACTTATAATGATTCTGCACTTTTTATGATAATAGCGGATGTACATATGTGTAGTTTAAATCAGAGATTAGATTATTTGTATAAAGCATATGAATATGCAGTTTTACATAAAATTAAAGAAGTTTATGTTGTTGGAGATTTTATACATTCTATTTTGTCCGGATCAATAGAATCATGTAAAGATTATGAATCACAAATAAATTATTTTATTAATCATTTTCCATACGACGAAAATATTCAAAATAATTTATTATTTGGGAATCATGAATATTACTTAGAAAATAATAGTGGATACGATATATGTTCTTTACTTGAACAAGCTAGAGATGATTTTAATGTTTTGGGATATAAAAGATCATATGTAAATATTTGTGGTAATAATGTGTGTTTTAAACATCAAAATATAACAAATAAACTAATTGTTCCAACAATTAGTCATGATATTAAATTTAGTGGTCATCATCATTATGTTAAGTATTCAAGAGAATTTCATCATTTTTTTAGAAAGCAAATTCATGAATATTATGTGCCTCATTTATCATATTTTAATAATAATCAATCTAGTATGGATAGCAGTGCTGGTTTTTATTTAGTGAAAGCATATGATAATGATACATATAATAAATTTAATATTCTATATTTTGGTGTAGATGACAAAGTTCACGAAATCGATAAAAATCAAATAAGATTGTACAAGAAATAGTTATGTATGATATAATTTATTTGTAAAGTTATTTATAGAAAGAGGTAATATTATGGGATTAATTAAAGCTTTTACAGGTGCTGTTAGTAGCACATTTGCAGATCAGTGGTTGGATTTTTACGAACCAACTCCAAATGTACCAGCTACGGCTGCTATGTTTCCTGCAGTAAAAAATCAACAAAACAATGGAAATGGATCTAACACAAAAGGGTCAGAAAATGTAATTACTAATGGAAGTAAAATAATTGTTCCTGAAGGAATGGGTTTAGTCTTAATGCAAGATGGTGGAATTACAGGTGTAATTACTGATGCAGGTGGTTATGAGTATAGAAGTGAAGATACTAATGCTCAATCAGTATTTGCTGGTGATGGAATAATAGGTCCACTAGTTAAACAATCTTGGGAAAGATTTAAATTCGGTGGTGTTCCTGGTGCAAATCAAACAGCATTTTATGTTAATTTGAAAGAAATAGTTGGAAATAAATTTGGTACACCATCTCCAATACATTTTTTTGATAATTATATAGGAGCACAAATTGGTTTAATGGCGAGAGGATCTTATTCAATAAGAATTGTTGATCCAATATTATTTATCAAACAATTTGTTCCTTCTGATGTTATAACAGGCAATGGTATATATGATTTTGCTGATTATAACAATGCTGGATCACAACAATTATTTGATGAATTTATTGATACATTAGATGCTGGGTTTGCTAGTTATACTTTAAGTCCTGATTATGATGGAAATATCAATTCTTTAAAATCAGATAGAGCTGGTATTAGTACTGCTTTTGCTACTGAACTAGAAAATAAATATTCTTGGAAAACTAATAGAGGAATTCAATTAGGAGTAGTTGCATTTCAATCTTTAGAATATGATGAAGAATCAATGAAAATCCTTAATGAAATGAGAGGATTAGATGCTTTAAATAAAAATGGTAGAGCAGATGTTTTAATGAAAAAATCTGTTGCTGCTGGTATACAAGCTGCTGGTGAAAATGGTGGTGGAACTGGTATGGCATTTATGGGAATGGGTATGAATGCTGCTGGTGGAATGATGAATGCTTTTGGGCCTCAACAAAATCAACAACCAGTGCAACAACCAGTTCAAGGAGTAGTTGCTGGTGATGCAGTTCCTGCTGAAGATCCATATGCAAAACTAGAAAAATTAAAAGGGTTATTAGACAATAATATTATAACTCAAGAAGATTTTGATAAAGAAAAAGCTGAAATTTTAGGAAAAATTTAATTATGAATAATGGTGTTAATGATACTAATGTAGCAACTGAAAATAAATCAGTTGCTGCAACACCAAATGACGTTCAGTCATTAGATTTATCAAAAAAAACAACAGATGGACAAACTAAATGTCCTAGTTGTGGAGCAACAGATATAATTCTTAATCCAAATACAGGAAAGTTAAGATGTAATTATTGTCGTCATGAATTTGAGGATGAAACAATAAAAGATGAATCTATTTTTTCACTTGAAGGTGTGATAATAGGGACAGGTGCTAGTACTATTGAAACTGATGTTGAATCGATAATCACAATTAAATGTGAAAGTTGTGGTGCTGAAGTAGTTATTGATTCTAACGAAGAAACACAATCTAGATGTCATTGGTGTCGTAATATTTTATCTATCAACAAAAAAATACCTAATGGAGCTATACCTGATATGGTTTTGCCATTTAGTATAAAAAAAGAAGATGCGGAAAGTAGCATAAAATCTTTTGTTAAAAAAAGACAATTTTATGCTAATACAATATTTAAAGCTGAATTTACAACAGAAAATATTTTAGGTGTTTATCTTCCGTATATGGTTGTTGATGTTAATGCACATGCAACACTTAGTGGTGAAGGTGAAGTCTTAATAAGAGAATATACTGTAGGTTCAAAAGAAAATAAAAAAACTAGGTACGACGCTGATAGTTACTTTATAAAAAGAGAGTTTGATATAGCAATTAATAATGTAACAGTTGAGTCTAGTTTAGATAAATTAAATCATGGAGATAATTCTAAAACTAATAATATAATAAATGCTATTATGCCATTTGATATTGAAAATTGTGTAAGATGGGATGCTAATTACTTAAGAGGTTTTACATCTGAAAAAAGAAATGTAGATATTGAACATGTTCAAGATTTATTAGTTGCACAATCTAAAGATATAGCTCAGTTTAAAATGAATGAAACTTTGAAAAAATATAATCGTGGTGTAAGATGGGATGATGAAGTTTTAAATATTAAAGGTCAAAAATGGTTAGCTGCGTATTTACCTGTATGGATATATAGTTATCAACAAGTAAATGGCAATAAAAAAATATTACATTACGTTGCAGTTAATGCTAGAACTAAAGAAATAATGGGAAGTGTACCTGTTAACACTCCTAAATTACTATTTGTATCATTTTTAGTTGAATTAGTAGGATTTTTTGCAATGTTATTTGTAGATTCTGATATAAGTTTCCTATTTTTGTTAGCAGGTTTTATTTATTATTTTATTATATATAATAGATATAGAAATCATACTGCTAGACATTTTCATGAAACTGAAACTCATTCAGTAACAAAAAATTTATTAGAAGAGGATAAGTTTTTAAAAAGAAAAAAAGGTTTATCTAATTCTAAAATATTAGGAGTTAATAATAATTCTGTTGAAGGTAGTAGTATAACTAATAATATATTTAAATAAAACACATTATTGTGTTTTTTTATTTAATTATTTAAGTATGTCTGATATAATTTAAATATATTTGGAGGTATTTATGAATTTAAAAGAAAGAAAAAGATGGTTATTTTTTGGATTGCCATTTACATTTACTACTTATGAATTAACTGATGAATTATTAACTATTAAAGAGGGATTTTTAAACAGAAAAGAAAATTCTTGTTATATGTATAAAATAACTGATGTAGTTTTAAATCGTTCATTTTTTGAAAGAATATTTGGTTTAGGAACTATAGTTTGTC
Organism: uncultured Muribaculaceae bacterium; assembly: GCA_964372145.1. Classification (GTDB taxonomy): domain Bacteria; phylum Bacillota_I; class Bacilli_A; order RF39; family UBA660; genus CAKOSP01. The sequence goes on from CAYJPM010000006.1 coordinate 22,415, forward strand.
ATACTGGTGATACTACTCATCCGACAATTACGTTAATTCATATAAAAAATTCTGTAGTAGTTAAAGAAGCTTTATTAAAAGTAACTGAAGAACACAGAATAAAAAGAAGAACAGTTAATATGCAAAGTATTAATGCAGATGATTTAGAAATGGAATGATATAATGGAATATTATAATAAAGACTTTAAAAACATGCCATATGAGGAGTTAGTAAGAATATTATCTAGCTTAACTGCTGATGAAATAATGATTATAAGTAATAAAATTGGATATCCTGTTTTTACTAGATTATGTATGGGTGAATTAAAACATAAATTTGTTCTTTTACAGGATGGAGCAGTTGCGTTTATAGAAAATTCAGATGGTGATATATTATTACAAAGAAGATCTGATAGAGAAATTTGGGGATTACCGGGGGGATGTCAAGAACTTGGCGAGACATTTGAAGATACAATTATCAGAGAAGTTTTAGAAGAAACAAATTTGAATATTGTTAAAGATGATTTAGTATTAGTAGGAATAGCATCTGGAATGCAAAGAAAAAATTCATATCCTAATGGAGATGTGGTTATAAATAATACGGTGGTATATAAAATTTCTGAATATTCTGGTGAATTAAAATGGAATAATGAATCAAAAGAAATGAAGTTTTTCAGTGTTAATAATATACCAAAAGAATTTATGGAACCTGATTTATTAGAAATGTATATTAATTATAAAACTGTTATTAAAAAATAAATTAAACAAGATTTAGTTCTTGTTTTTTTATTTACTTTATTTAAAATATACTATTTAATGTTTTATATTGAATTAATTGCTTTATTTTTTAATATATATGTTATAATACATTATAAAATTATGGGGGATATATGGAATTATTTGAATATGAAAGAACAGTTGCGCGATATTATGATATTTTAATGGATGAGTTTGTTCCAATGATAGATAAATATGAAGCTATATATAGATTAGTTGAAACAATGAATAAAGGGTTAGAAAATAATTTATTTCCATTACATATATATGAAGATAAATTTTTTAAATTAATGAAATTATATAATGAAATTCATAATAATGAATATTATGTAACAAAATAAATTTGTTATTATTAAGTTACTGATAAAAAATGTAATTAGACAAGATTAGATTCTTGTTTTTTCTTTACTATAATGTTATATTAATTGTAGAAAAAACCAGAATAATAAGGAGGTAAAAATGTTTAAAATAAATTCAAAATACAAACCAGCAGGTGATCAACCAGCTGCTATAGAAAAATTAGTAGATGGAATAAACAAAGGTCTTAAAAATCAAGTGTTACTAGGCGCTACTGGAACTGGTAAAACTTTTACTATGGCTAATGTTATTGAAAGAACTAATAAACCAACTTTAGTACTTGCTCATAATAAAACTTTAGCTGGTCAATTATACTCAGAACTAAAAGAATTATTTCCTGATAATCATGTTGCGTATTTTATATCTTACTATGATTATTATCAGCCAGAAGCTTATGTACCATCTAGTGATACTTATATAGAAAAAGATTCATCTATTAATGATGAAATAGATGAAATGAGACATGCTGCTACTAGTGCTTTAATTAATTATGATGATGTAATAATAGTTGCTTCTGTTTCTTGTATATATGGTATTGGTGAAAAAGAAGAATATGAAAAGGGTATGTTTGTAGCTAATTTAGGAGATAGTTTAACTAGAAATTTTATTATTAATAAACTTATTGATATGACATATGAAAGAAATGATTTAGATTTTCATAGAGGTACATTTAGAGTAAGAGGAAATAATATAGATATCGTACCTATAAATGAAAAAGAAAATGCTATTAGAATTATTTTAGAAGATGATATAGTAGATGAAATATATACTTTTGATCCATTAACTGGAGCAATTGTTACTAGAAAAAAATCAGTAACTATATTTCCAGCTTCTCACTTTGTTACTAGTCCTGAAAAAATGGAAGAAGCTATTAAAAGAATAGAAGATGAGTTAGAAGTTAGGTTAGAAGAATTAAAAAATGATAATAAACTTTTAGAAGAACAAAGATTAAGAGAAAGAACAAAATATGATTTAGAAATGTTGAAAGAAACTAATTTTTGCTCTGGTGTAGAAAATTATTCAAGACATTTAGCTTTAAGAGAAGAAGGTTCAACACCATCAACTTTAATGCATTTCTTTCCTAAAGATTTTTTACTGATTATAGATGAATCACATGTAACACTTCCTCAGGTAAGAGCAATGTATAATGGTGATAGAATGCGTAAAACAACTTTAGTTGATTATGGATTTAGATTACCAAGTGCTCTTGATAATAGACCACTTAAATTTGAAGAATTTGAAAATATTGATAAACAAGTTGTATATGTATCTGCAACACCTGGAGATTATGAACTTGAAAAAAATGAAACTGATACTGTAGAACAAATTATTAGACCTACTGGATTATTAGATCCTACTATAGAAATAAGAAAAACTGAAGGTCAAATAGATGATATTATAAATGAAATAAATATAAGAAAAGAAAAAAATGAAAGAGTTTTAATAACTACTTTAACTATAAGAATGAGTGAAGAGTTAACTAATTATTTAAAAGGTATGAATATTAAAGTTGCATATCTACATAGTGAAATTAAATCTTTAGATAGACTTAAAATAATTAAGGAATTAAGACAAGGGGTATATGATTGTATAGTAGGTATTAACTTACTACGTGAAGGTTTAGATATACCTGAAGTTAGTTTAATATGTATATTAGATGCTGATAAACAAGGTTTCTTAAGAAGTACTAGAAGTTTAATACAAACGATAGGTAGAGCAGCAAGAAATCAAAATGGTCATGTACTTATGTATGCGGATAATTTTAGTGACGCTATGAGGGAAGCTATAGATGAAACTGAAAGAAGAAGAAATATACAAATAGAATATAATAAAGTTAATAATATTACTCCTAAAACTATTGAAAAAGAAATAAAAGAAGTAATTAGTAATGAAGTAGATAAAAAAGATATTAAGAAAATGAGTAAAAAAGAATCTAAGATTATGATAGAAAAAATTGAAGAAGAAATGTATGAAGCAGCTAAAGTAATGGATTTTGAAAGAGCTATGGAACTTAGAGATATTTTACTTGAAATGAAAAAGAACTAAAATATATTAGTTCTTTTTTAATTTGTATTTATAATACCACCTAAGTCATAAACATTTGTGTATCCTAGTTCTAAAAGTTTTAATACAGCTTCTTTGCTTCGAACACCACTTTTGCAGTAAATAAATATTTGTGTATCTTTACTATAATCAGTAATATTATCTTCTAGAGTGTCTAAGGGAATATTAACACTATTATCTAGATTATATTCATTGTGTTCTTCATTTGTTCTTACATCTATTACAATTCCATTATCTATAATATTATTCATTTCTTCAATACTTATTTTTTTGTAAGAAGTGTTGGGATCATTTTTTAATATCATAGTTATACCTATTATTAACAATATAATTACTACTAAAATAAATATATATTTTTTTAACATATTATTAACACCTATTTCTATAGTTATATTGTATCAAAAAAAACTAACTATTACTAGTTAGTTTTAATTTTCAATGGTAGCGACGGAGGGATTCGAACCCCCGACCTACCGGGTATGAACCGGTTGCTCTAGCCAGCTGAGCTACATCGCCATTTCAAGTTACAAAACGATTATATCAAATAGTAATACAAAAATCAATAAAAAGTAGTTAAATTAGTTTGTAGAATAATTATATTATCTTGTATGGATATATTATATATGTTATAATTTTTATGTTGAATGATAATTAGAAAGGTGATAGTATGGCTAGAAATAAGAAAGTTGTAATTAATGATAACGAGTTGACTCCGACAGTAATTGGAGAAATGACACATAAAAAAACTAATGTATTTCCTATAATTATTTTATTTGCATTATTTATTTCAGTAGCGTATTTTTTACCTGAACTTAAATTATTTATTGATAGTGGATTTGATATAAATGCAGTGCTTAATCCTGAAGTTGAAGAAGTAGCTCCGGTTATTGAAAAAAAATTATATTGTGCAATGAATGATGATGAAGATATAAATGAAAATCAATTTACTTACAATAATAATAAATTAATATCTATTAATACTACATTAAAAATAATGGATGATGATACTGATGCTTTTGATTTTGCTGTGTCAATGTTTCAAAGTATGAATGATTTATATAATAATAAATCTGGTTATAGTGTTGCTTTTAATAATGCTGATACATATTTAGAATATTCATTAAATGTAATATTAAATGAAGTTAATGATGAAGAATTTGATTCTGAAGATGGTGTATTAACGTTAGTTTATAATGAATATTCTTCAATTGAAGAAGTTCAAAGTGATTTAGAGAATGACGGATATGTATGTCAAGTGAATTAGTAATGAATTTATATATTAATGATTTTGAAGGACCACTTGATTTACTTTTACATTTAGTTAAAACAGCTAAAATGGATATTTATGAAATAGATACTAAAAAAATAATTGGCGAATATTTAAATTTTATAAATAAAATTGATAAAAAAGATTTAGATAATGCAAGTGAGTATCTTGTTATGGCTGCTGAATTAATTCATTTAAAAAGTAGATTACTTGTAAATAGTAAAGATGAGAATGATGATAATGATTATGAAATTAATAGTGAAGAAGATTTAAAAAATAAACTTATAGAATATGAGAAATATAAAAATATATGTAATGAATTTAGAACTTTTGAAGAAAATAGAAAAGATTTTTATACTAAAATACCAGAAAATTTAAGTGAGTTTCAAGAAAAAAAAGAATTATCTACTGATATAACTATAGATGATTTAGTTAATGCATTTATTAATATAAAAAAAAGGGAAGAATATAATAAACCAATAAATACTAGAATTACTAAAAAAGAATTAAGTGTTGAGGATAAAACTCTTTTTATAAAAAATAAAATAAAAGAAAATAAGAAAATATTATTTGAAGAATTATTTGTTAATGATTCTAAAGAAGAGTTAATTGTAACATTTTTATCTATACTTAATTTATGTAAAGAAAATATTATTATTTTATCACAAGAGAAAAATTTTGCTGGTATATATATAGAAGGGAATAATAATGAATAAGATTGGAGTTTTAGAAGGACTTTTGTTTGCTGTAGGGGATGAAGGTTTAACTTTAGAAAAAATATCAGAAATTATTGAAATTACTCCTGAAGAAGCTAAAGAATGTTTAAAGAAATTAAGAGATATTTATGAAAGTGATGAAAGAGGAATTAGAATTTCATTTTTAGGTGAGACATTTAAATTAACTACAAAAAAAGAACATAAAGAATATTATCAAAAGTTACTTCAAAATAGTGATGTTGATGTACTTAGTAATGCTGCATTAGAAGTTCTTGCTATAATAGCATATAATGAACCTATTACAAGAATAGAAATAAATGATTTGAGAGGTATTGAAAGTTCACATATTATTAGAAAATTAGTTGCAAGAGATTTAGTTAAAATTAGTGGAAAAAGTGATTTACCTGGTAATCCTAATTTTTATAAAACTACTAGTGATTTTTTAGATTATTTTGGATTATCTTCTTTATCTGATTTACCTGAAATTAAAGATAATAAAAGTGTTGAAGATGAAACTGAATTATTTACTTCAATATATAAAGAAACTAAATAACTGGAGTACCATCATTGTTAAAGTCTGTTTTATAAAAATAATAAAATACTAATAATGAACCTATGAGTATTAAAATATTACCAAGTAATCTAGTTAATTCTAGGTCAGCATTTTGACCAGAATTTTTTTTTTGAATGTAAAATTCATAATTTCTTGAAACTAGTATGATATTTACTAATATAGTAAGTATTAGTGATATAAAAAAATAATTTGATGAATTTTGTTGTAAATCAATATTATTTGTTTCTAAACCTTCAGTTAATATGTTGTCTCCGATTATGTTTAAAAATCCTGTAACTATTAATATAATTGACAAATTTTTATCAAATTCTATATTGTTAATTTCTTCATTTATATCACTATTATTCATATAATAATTTTATGTAAGTATACTGGTTATATACTTTACAATTTTCGACAATTGATGTATATTTATATTATGAGAGGAGTATGATAAAATGTTTTGCGGTGAGTGTGGAACTAAAAATTCTAAAGGCACAAATTTTTGTAAAGAATGTGGTGCTAAATTAGAAGAAACAAATGAAGATTCTGTTGCTACAGAACTTGTAGTTGAAAAAGTTGATAAGAATGTTAAATCAAATAAGAAAGTATATATTATTATTTTTGTTATATTTTTTGTATTAGGTTTTGCTTATATGTATCTTAAAGAAAATGTTTTTAATCCAGAAGTAATAGCTATAAATTATTTGGATGCTAGTGCTAATAGTGATCATGAAAAAATTTATGATTTATTGAATATTGAAGATACTGAATTTACTACTAAAGAAAAATATGTTCATTTTATGGAAGGCAGTGGTTATGATTTTTCATATGATATAACTGATGTTGATATTGATTCTAAAACTGCTGTAGTCGAATATGATTATGAATTTGAAGGTGGTAACAAAGGTGAAGATACTTTAGAATTAAAAAAAGATGGAAAGAAATTTTTTATTTTTGATAATTGGGTATTAGATATTGATAGTGATTATACAGTTAAAAAAGATTTTGAAATTATAGTCCCTGAAGGGTCTGAAGTTAAATTAGATGGGATTGATTTAGATAAATATTTATCTAAAAATTATATAAGTGATACTGAAGTTGTTTATATTATACCGTCTATATTTATGTTTGATTATGAATTAGAAGTAACAACTCCATTAGGTATATCTACAACTATGACAGTTCAACCTGAGATGTATACGGATGATTTTTATGTAAGTGATTATTTAAATGTTGATAATTTGTCAGATGATCAAAAAGATGAGTTAGCTACAAAAACAATGAATTTGATTCAAGGTTTATATAATAATATTATTGATAAAAAGTCATTTAATGATGTTAAAGATAGTTATGATTATGATGGAATAGATTTAGATGAGTTGGAAGATGATTATGAGGATTTATATGATGATTTAACAGATTATTCAACTATATTAAGTATGACTATAAAAAAACCTGAATTATCTAGTTTTAGCATAGAAAATGATGGTAGTATATTAGTATCAATCTATGCTGATTATGATTATGAAATAGAGTATGAAGAATTTTTTAGTGATGATGTAGTTACTAATGAATTATCAGAAGAAAATAAGCAATTTAGTGTTTATTTAAAATATGTGGATGGTGAATATAGATTAGATCATTTATATTATGTACCAAGTTATTTTTCGAAATATTAATTAAAGAAGGAGGAGTTTAAATATGGCGAAGTTTTGTACAAAATGTGGAAAAAAGTTAGAAGAAGGAAAAAAGTGTGATTGCACTGAAGTTAAAAAAACTAAAAAGGTAGAAGAAAATAATACTGAGAAAGTTACTGAAAAAGTTACTGAAGCTAGTGAAAAAGTTAATGAAGTTATAACAGTAGTGGGTAATAATGAATATGTAAAACAAGTAACTGAAATTGCTAAAAATATATTTGTTAAACCTTTATCAGTTGTTAAAAAATATGCAAGTAATAAAAATATTAATTTAGGTTATATTTTAATGGCGGTTGCTATTGTTGCTCAAGCATTATTTGTTACAATTAGCACAGATAAATATGTAGGTGATATGGTTGATGAATTAGATGGTAATAATATGGGAGCTAGTTTATTATTAGGTACTTCTATGTATTCTAGTGATGATGAAGATTTAGGCTTTTTTGAAAATATAATCGAAATTGATGATGAAGCAGATGAAATTGAAGATTATATTACTGTAAAAGTAGTTAATGTATTCTTATATAGTGCTGGTATAACTTTAGCATCATATGGATTATTATTAGGATGTATATATGTTATTATTAATAGTGTAATGAAAAAAGCTATTGATATTAAAAAGACATTAGTAACATTAAGTTTAGTAGCTATGATAAATGCTATTGCAAATTTAGTGGCATTAGTTCTAGTATTTATTTATGCACCACTTGCATACTTAGTATTAGGTTTAAGTGGAATATACTTTACTGTAATGTTATATCATAACTTACTTGAATTAGAAAACTTAGATAAAAATAAATTTGGTTTAATGTTTACTGGAATTTATGCTTTATATATTTTAGTTACTTATATAATTATCCAAGTTATTATTTAGTAATAAAAAGATTGTTTGATTACAATCTTTTTTTTTGATATAATAAATTTAGGTTGCCCGTATGGCGGAATTGGTAGACGCACTGGATTCAAAATCCAGCGACCTTAAAATCGTGCCGGTTCGACCCCGGCTATGGGCACCATTTATTTTTAAAAAATAATAAATAAAAAGTATTGTAGAGAAAATTATCAATCTATAAGTAGTGAAT
>CAYJPM010000007.1:0-28424 GCA_964372145.1 uncultured Muribaculaceae bacterium
TATATAATCAGTTATTAATACAGATTCGCCGAATTGACCTCTTGAATCTATTTCGAAACATTCTGCTAAAGATCTTGTGTATCCATGCCCTGGTATTACAGTATCAAAATTAAATGTCTTAGTATTACATACTTCTATTATTTTAAATATTTCATTTTTTTGAGTTTGTATTGTTTGATTACTAAATAATATTGCTATTAAAGCTTTTGCTATTAAATGATTTTTATATTTTTCACTTTCTAAACTTTCTAAAGAAAATATTTTAGTTAGTTTTATAGTATTTTCTATAATAGGTAACTGAGCATGAGAATCAGCTTGAAGTAATAATGCAAAATCATCTATTGTCATTAAGTTAAGAGGTATTTGAAGTGGTAAGTCAGTTTCATCTGTTGGATTTGATGTAATAAATTTGTAATTATAATTAGGGTTTAATTAATTAATTTTACTAAAAGCTGTCTTATATTCACCAAATGAATCAAAAATTATAATATTTGAATTTACTGAATCTAATTTAGGATTATTAAAAATATTTTGAACTATTCTTGATATACCATATGATTTACCTGAACCAGAGTTACCAAATATAGCTAAGTGATTTGCAAATAAATCATTTAATTTAGGACATACTTTAAAATTTTTATAAATTGCGTGATCCCCTAAAATTATTGAACTTCCATTATCAGAACCAACTAGTTCCATTAACTCTGTTCCATTTATTATACGAATATTACTAGTTAATAATGGTTTTCTTAATATACCATTTAAATATCCTCTTTCAGAAAATTCTCCTAGTAATCTTATTTTAATTATATCTTTATTTATTTCAGATACTTCTCCAAGTATTCTTTGATTATTAGCTTCAAATATAACATGTAAATTCATTAAATCTGAGTTACTTGCTTCAGTTTTAATATTCTCTACATGAGCTATACTTTCTCCTATATACAATATCTTTCCAAACATAACTGCACCTCTTTATTCTATAGAAATTATACCATAAAAAAAATAAAAGTAAAAGAACTTTTATTTTTAACTTTTAATTATATTTTCATCTAAATAGAATACATTATTAACTACTTCTGGTAATTTTTCAGCTATGAAATAAATACTAATTTCATTTTCATCACCTATATACTTACATTTTAAATTGTCTGTGTATTCATTTACTTTTTCTAACATAAAATTTTTGTTATTATAATTTATATTTTCTTCGAATGATATTATAAAATTATTAAAATCATCTATAATTTTAATAACAAATTCTTGGTTTGGTAAATTTATAAAATACTCTTTTAAATATTGTATGTTTAAATCAATTTCTTCTTTTCTCATAATTTCCTTTGTTTTATATTATATCATATCAATAAAAAAAGTAGTATTTACTTTACTACTATTTTACTCTTTTTCTTTTACTAGGTAACTCCATTGAAATATTTATTAATTCATTTAATTCTATTATTTTTGATATCGCAACGGTTGCGCACAATCCGATAATCATCGCACTAATACTATTTAATGCTATATCTAATCTGAAGTTCATATCATTTTCAAATAAATATTCTATAGTTTCATTTTTAGGTATATTTAAAAATTCATAATTACCTGTAGTAACTTGTACAGTAGTTTTACTTGTACTATATTCTTTGTTACTACCATTTGTAACACTTCTAGTTATTGTACCAAACTTTTCAATATCTGAAAGTTTATGATATAAATCAGTTACAAGATCAAAATTAACATTTCCGTCTATAATAAGATCATTAACATCAATATTAGTCTCTCTTTTAAAATCTTCAAACTTCGCAGGATCAATTAATATTTCGTATGTAACCGCGTTATTTTCAGATTCAAAAATTGGCACATGTACTGTAAAAACAATTTTATGCATAAAATCCAATTTTTGTTCATCTGAAATTTCTGTAACAACTTCATTACCTTTAATGCTATCTTCAACATTTATACTAGTAAGTACGTTATTATATTCAAAATTTTCATTTGCTTTATTAACCGCTACATTAGTAACAGAAGTTAATAAATACATTCCTGTTATTAGTGTTGAACCGATATATATCATTGAATTTTTAATTATTTTTTTTAATTTAGTGTTTTTTTCTTTTTCTCTTAATTTATTTAATTCATTTTGTGTAATTTTCATAATGTCCCCCTTAATACAATTAAAATTGTAACACATTTGTTATAAAACATCAATTCTATTATGAAGCTGTAGAATTCACTACTGTTTTATAATTTTTCTCTCTGCTGGTTTTTCTTTGATTGAATTCATTAATTCTTTATCTTTTTCGAATGTATCTATTACTATTGATACTAGCGTAGTTGTGCTTATACCCATTGCTAAAGCAAATATAGAACATAAAGTTATATCTAATTGAAGTTTAATGTCGTTATCTAATAAATATTCTACTGTTTCATTTCTAGGAATATTTATTAATTCATAATTTCCTGTTGTAACTTGCAGTTTTGTAATGCCAAAATTTAAATTTTCATTATAATGGTTATCAATTTTTCTAGTAACGATTGCGATGTCTTCAATCAAGGATGTTTTTTGAATAAGGCTAATTAAACTGTTGTAATTAATTTTATTATCTATAATAAGGTCATCAATTATAATACCTGTTTCTTTTTGAAATTCTTCTAACTTTGAAGGTTCGATTGAAATTTCATAAATAACTGCATCATTACCTGAATATGCAAGTGGTGCAAATACTGTATAACTAATATTATGATTAAAATCATTTTTTAACTCATCGGTAACTTTTATAAAGTTTTCAGAGTCGTTTATATTATTTTCTACACTTATACTTGTTAATTCATGATTGTAATCAAAATCTTTACTTATTCTATGAACTGCTAAAACTGTAGCATATTCAATTAAGAATACTCCAGTTACTACTGTTGCTCCTATAAAAATTATAGATTTACCTATTAATTTTTTTAGTTTTTCGCAATTGCCTTTTTCTTTAATTTTATTTAATTCATTTTGTGTAATTTTCATAATATCCTCCTTTGGATACAGTTATGATAATTCTTTTATCACAATAAGTCAATTATTTAACTTTTTATTTAATATTTCACTAGTTAATTTAGGATTAGCTGTTCCTTTTGTTTCTTTCATAACTTGACCTACAAAGAATTGGAATAAATTAGTTCTTCCGTTTTTATATTCTGTTACTTGATTAATATTATTATCAAGTATTTTATTTATAATTTCTTCAAGTTCATTTTCATTGCTATTTTGTTTATTTGAAGAAATATATTCTTCTGGAGATTTTTTTTCTTCGATTGATTTTATAAATATTTCTTTTCCTTGTTTAGATGAAATATTATTTTCTTCTATATTACTTGTAATAATATTTAGATATTCTGGGGTTATATAAAATTCATTAATATCAATATTATCTTTATTTATATAACCTATAATAGTAGATAATACCCAATTTGATGCAGTGTTTGGTTTCATACCTATTTCTATACATTTTTCAAAGTAATCTGATATCTTTTTATCTTTAACAATCGTAGTAGCATCCACTAAAGAAAAATTGTATTCATTTAAATATTTTTTAATTCTTTCATTAGGTAAAACAGGTATTTCGTTTTTTATATCTTCTAAAAATTTTGAAGTTAATTTAAATGGTGGGATATTTGGTTCAACAAAATATTTATAGTCTATAGCATCAGATTTACTTCTCATAAATACTGTTTTACCATTTTGTTCATCCCATCTTCTAGTTTCTTGCATTATTTTGTCATATTCATTATTTTCTTTAGCTTCAATTTGTCTTTTAATTTCATAATTAATTACATCTCTAACACTTCCGAATGAATTAACATTTTTTACTTCTACTCTTGTTCCCCAATTATCTGGATTATTTATATCTAAATCTTTTTCTATTATAGATACGTTTACATCACAACGTATTTGACCTTTTTTAGCATCTGCTTCACTTATATCAGTATATTGATATATTCTTCTTATATTTTCTAAAAAAGCTACTGCTTCTTCTGCAGAATGTAAATCAGGTTCCGTTACAAGTTCTAAAAGTGGTACCCCTGCTCTATTATAATCAAGAAGAGAATAATCATCATAATGATCTTGTGATGCACTATCTTCTTCTAAATGTATATTATTAATTCTAACAGTTTTCATTTCTCCGTTACATTCGTATTCTAGTTTACCATAAATTCCTACTGGATTAGGTTTAGTCTCTTGTGTAATTTGGTAACCTTTAGGTAAATCTGGATAATAATAATTTTTTCTTTCAAATTTAACATATTCTGGTTGTTTACACCCTAATATAATACTTGCTTTTAAGGCTTTTCTTAAAGCTTCTTTATTTAGCATAGGGAGTACACCAGGAAATGCCATATCTATAGCAGTTACATTATCATTTGGTAATTCATTAAATGAATTTTTTGAACTTGAAAAGACTTTACTATTAGTTTTACTAATTTGACAATGCATTTCAAGACCAATCATTATATTATATTTATCCATTATAACACTTCCTTTGCTATTTGATTTTTATATTCCATATTATCTTCTAATCTTTTAGCGATAGAAAGTATTTTTTCGTCTTCATAACAATTTCCTGTTATATTTATTCCTACAGGCATATTATTTATAAAACCATTAGGTATTGTAATAGAAGGAAAACCTCCGAAATTACCTATTTGCATATGTTCTTGCAGTGCAATTAATTTTGGATCATTTATAGTTTTGATATTATTTATTTCGTCTGCTATACCCGTTCCAGCTGGTAAAATTACTGCATCATATTCTTTATATAAATCTTTCCATACGTTTACTACTAATCTTCTTAGTTTTTGTGCATTATGAAAGTATTTATCTTTGTTAGGAGCTTGTAATACATATGAACCAATAACAAATCTTCTTTTTATAAGTGGTGAAAATCCATTAGTTCTAAAATCTTTCATCATGTCAATATAGTTATCTTTTTTACTTCTTGGTCCAAAAGATATACCTGTTAAATTAGACATATTACTTGTTGCTTCAGCTGACGATATTACTGTGTAGGCACTTCCTACTGCATTTAAAATGTTTTGATCTACACTTACTTCTTCAACTTGAATACCTATATTTTTATAAATGTTTAAACTATTATTAAAATTTTCTAAATGTTTTATAAGTTCTTCACTTGGATTATCAAAATTATTTATGTCACATAATTCTTTTATATAACAAATTTTATATTCTTTATCATTATTAAGATTTTCGTATAAATTTATATTACTTGAATCCCAAGATGTCATATCTTTTTCATCAATACCTTTTATAGCGTCTACAACTATGGCAGCATCTTCAACATTTCTGGTAAATACCCCGCATGTATCTAAACTACTAGCAAAAGCAAATAATCCATATCTTGAAATCATTCCATAAGTAGGTTTATACCCAACTATACCACAGTAAGCTGCAGGCATTCTTATTGAATCACCTGTATCAGAGCCAAGTGCGTATGGATATACACCCGCTGCTACAGCACAAGCTGAACCAGCTGAAGAACCTCCACAAATTCTATTTCTATTCCATGGATTTTTAACTACTCCAGTGTGACCAGTTATTCCATAACCACCCATTCCAAATTCATCCATAACTGTTTTATTTATTAAACAAGCATTATGTTCTTTTAATTTAGATACTGCTGTAGCGTCAAAAAAAGGTATATAATCTTTTAAAGTATTAGATGATCCAGTACTAAGTATACCTTTTGTAGAATAATTATCTTTTATACCACAAGGTATACCTGATAATAAACTGTCTGTTACATCATTTTCTTTTGTATCAGTAATAATTGTTACAAATGCATTATATTTTTCTTGTACTTCATTTGACATTTTTAATGATTCTTCAATAAGTTTTTTACTAGTTATTTTATTATTTATTAATAAATTATGTAATTCTAAAATGTTATTATTCATCTCTTACCACCTTTGGAATTTCTATTTCTCTTCCCGTAGACTCGTCACAATTTTTAAGTAAATCATTTATATCAAGAGATGAAGATGCTACATCATCACGTAATTCATAAGAAAAATCATCTAAAGCATATGTCATAGGTATTTGATTTTCAATATTTGAAATGTTATTTATTAAATTGATATTTTCATCAATTTCTTTAAATTCATCTAATACCATTTTGTTTTCTTCTTCAGTTAAACCAATTAATAATTTATCTGCTAGTTCATTAACTAATTCTTTAGTAAATTCCATATTACCCTCCTTAAAATTCACAATTGTTTGGTGTTCTATAATAAGGGATTACATCTCTTATATTATCCATACCAGTTAAATACATAAGTAATCTTTCAAAGCCCATACCGAAACCTGAATGTTCACATGTACCAAATTTTCTTAAATTTAAATACCATGATAATTCTTCTTCTGGCACACCCATTTCTTTCATTCTTTTTAGTAATTTTTCGTAGTCTTCTTCTCTTTGAGATCCACCCATTAATTCGCCAACACCAGGAACTTCTAAATCTACAGCTGCTACTGTTTTTCCATCAGGATTTTGTTTCATATAAAATGATTTTATATCTTTTGGCCAGTTATAGATAAATACTGGACCATTAAAATATTCTGTAATATATTTTTCATGTTCTTTAGCAATATCTTCGCCTTGAACAGGTTCAAATTCCCATTTTTGGTCTGATTTTTGTAATATATCAATAACTTCTTCGTGTGTTACTCTAGTAAATTTACTATTAACAAGTTTAGTTAATTTATCTAAAAGTCCAACTTCAACAAATTTATTTAAGAATTCTATTTCGTCTTTACCTTTTTCTAAAACATAAGTTACTATATATTTAAGCATATCTTCCATTATAGTCATATCTTGATCTAGATCACAAAATGCTATTTCTGGCTCTATCATCCAAAATTCTGATGCATGTGTTTTAGTATTTGAATTTTCAGCTCTAAAAGTAGGTCCAAATGTATATACCTTAGAAAATGCTAAAGCAAATGTTTCTGCTTCTAATTGACCAGACACTGTTAATCCTGCTTTTTTACCAAAGAAATCATTTTTATAATCATATTTACCTGTTTTTGCTATATTATCTTTGTCTAAAGTAGAAACGTTAAACATTTCTCCAGCACCTTCACAGTCAGATGCAGTAATTATAGGCGCATGAAAATATAAGTATCCTCTACTTTGAAAGTATTCATGTATAGCCATTGAAGCTAAACTTCTAATTCTAAACACTGCATTAAACATGTTAGTTCTTGGTCTTAAGTATGCGTTTTCTCTTAAAAATTCTTTAGTATGTCTTTTTGGTTGTATAGGATAATCTTCTGGGCAATCTCCTAATACATTAATATTAGTTGCTTTTATTTCAAACTCTTGATTACCTGATGATTTAATCACTGTTCCAGTTATTTCTATTGATGATCCTACTAATAATTTATTTAAATCATCGAAGTTAGATACTTCGTTTGTATATATTATTTGAACTGTCTTAAAACAAGTTCCATCACTTAAATCTATAAAAGCAAAATCTTTTTGTTTACGATGGTTTCTTATCCATCCTTTTATGTTTATTTCTTTATCTATATAGTTTTTGTAATCACTACAAATTGTTTTTATTTCCATTTTATTTCCTTTCTAATTTTGAAATGTTTTTATTATATTTATTAATTTTTTCTTCAATTAAAGTAGTTACGATTAAATGATTATCATTTAATTTATTATTGTATTTTAATACAAAAATATAATAATCGATATCTGATAAGTATTTAGTAATTTCTGTATTATTCTTATCATCAATTTTTATTATCGATACTAGGAATTCTACTAATTTTATCATTAAAATATCTTCTGAAGCATTTAGATAACAACCAATTTTTGAAGATATACATTTTTTCTTACTTATATTTGAATTAAAAGAATTAATTTCATCTAACATGTAAGCAGTTGTATTATTTTTTATAAATAATTGTTGTTCATCTAGTGGTAAAAATTGAAGTAAAGTTATTAAAATTAAATCTTTATTATCTGTTAAATTATTCATTATAAATATAATATCCGTTATTTGATTGTATTTTTCCTGTTGATCTTGATATTTATCATTTATTATTTTATATACTGCTGCTAAATCCATTTTATATTACCTATTACATATTTTGAAGTAGATAATCTATTATTTCGTTTTCATCTATTTTTATTTCTTCTTTTAATACATTATCTTTAATTGTAACTATTCCTTTTTGTAAATCTTCATTATTTAAGATTATTAAGAATTTACTATTTAAATTATCAGCTAATTTAAATTGTGATTTTAAACTTAAATCATTTACACATATTTCAGTTATAATTCCATTCAATCTTAAATCTTGACTTATTTTAAGTGCGTTGTATTTTTCTTCTTCGCTTGAAGATAATATAAATACATCGATATTATCTGTTATTTTTAAATCTTTATTTTCTTTTATTTCTAAGATTATTCTGTCTAAACCAAGAGCAAAACCTGTTGCGGGCATCTTAGGACCATCTAAACTTTCTACTAAAGAGTCGTATCTTCCGCCGCCACCTAAAGCTAAGCCATCTTCATTTAAAAATTCATATACAACGTCAGTATAGTAATCTAATCCTCTTACTATAGTTTCATCTATTTTAAAATCAATATCTAACATAATTAATGCATTTTTAAGTTCTTCTAATCTATTTTTAGAATTAATTGAAAGATAATCAGATATTTTTGGAACTGATTTTAAAACTTCATTGTTTTTATCTGCTTTGCAGTCTATAATTCTTAAAGGATTTGTTTCGTATCTATTTTGACAATCAGGACATAATTTTGATAAATTTGGTTTTATATAATCTTTTAATGCATTAATATAATTTGTTTTTGATTCTTCATCTCCTAAATTATTTATTGATACAGTAATATTATCTATTCCAAATTCTTTAATTAAATTGTAACCCATGCTTATAACTTCTACATCAGTTAAAACACTAGTAGAATTAAATGTTTCTACTCCGAATTGTGTGAATTCACGATTTCTACCTTTTTGTGGTCTTTCATATCTATACATAGGGCCAACATAATAATATTTTATTACGTCATTACGATTTCCGTATAATTTATTTTCTATTAAACTACGTACTGTGCCTGCAGTTCCTTCTGGTCTTAAAGTAATATTTCTATCACCCCTGTCGACTAAATCATATGTTTCTTTTTTTACTATATCTGAACTTTCTCCTGCAGATCTATGAAATAATTCACTAGCTTCTACTAACGGTGTTCTTATGTATGAAATATTATATAATCTCATATAATTATCGATTATATCATTAATATTTTTATATATTAATGCATCTTCTCCATAAATGTCATACATTCCTTTTTGTTTTGTTATCATTTTTACCTTCTTTCTCTAATAAAAAAACTAGAAATACATAAGGGCGATACATTTCGCGGTGCCACCTTACTTTCTAGCTCTTATAATTTTATCGCTTTAAGCGTTTTCTTGTATATTGAAAATTGTTTTTCATATAAAATATGTATAGGTATTTTCAGCTTATAACCCTCTCTAAATACATTTTTTTATATTACTCTTTTTTCCAAGAAAAGTTCTATATTTATATTATAACATTTTTAACAAATAGTCAATAGTTGCTGGATTTTCTAACTATAAAATAAGCATTATCTATAATTTTGTCTAAATCATATGTAATGTCGTTTCCGTAATGCCCGCATTTGATAATTACTTTATTATTTTCATTAATATTACTTTTTTCTAGTTCTTCTAAAAATTTAGATTGTTCATAACTTAATCCACCGTTGGGTAAGAATACAACTGATTGCAATTGTCTCTCTTTATATTCTTTTTCATTTATAATATATTTGTGATTGCATGTCATTTTAGTTGTATTACCATGTGTTTCACAATCTATTTGTTGATACATTAATTCTTTTCTATCATAAGGCCCGTAGTAAATTAAATATCCAAATTTGGTTAATATTTCAAACCCTTCACTGTTTGAATATTTTTCTTTGTAATTATAAATACCTAATGAATTTATAATTTTCGTAAAAATTACGTGATGGTGATGATTTAAGTCTATTTCACATATCATGCCATTTTGATTTACTACATACCCCAACGAATCGACAGTTACCTTTGGACATATTATATCAATATGTTCAAAATTTATATTTTCCATACTATTACTCCACTTCAACAATTTTATTCTGATATCATACTTTAATTTTATTCCTACTAATAGTATATGTCAAGACTTCTTTTATAATTTACGATAATTATCAAGACATCTTTGATAAACCATGATATATTTGTAATATAATTTATTTACTATTTCATATATAATATGAATATTATCGGCATTGATATATATCATTGATAATTCCCAACCTATTTCTTCTTCCATATTTTTATTGTTATTTATTATATATGCAAATACTTGTATCATCTTTGTATTTATATCAACAATCATGTTAAAATCAAATTCATTCTTACATAATTGTTGTATTACGAAATTAAAATCTTCATAATACTTTTTTTTGATATCATCAAATGAAATATTCTTTTTTTGAAGAAAAGTATTAATATATAAATCGTTTATAATATAACTAATTCCCTCAATGTCATGAGGTATAGAAATTATCCAATTAAGTTGGCCTAACATCTCAGAATCCATTACTATATTATTATTAATATAAAACATTAATATTTCTGATAATCTGTTTCCTAATAGCGTTAGTAAACCATTATCTTTAGTGTGGTTTCTCATAATCCAAAAAGTTCTGTTTAATTCCTTTTCATAAATAGTTATTATTTTATTGTTTTTATTTTTTATTTTTATGTATTTTTTATTTATAATATATTTTTCAAAATTCATTATTATCTCACTTTATTTTTATGTTTAATTCATCTAATTGTTTTTCATCAACTGTATTTGGACATTCACTCATTAAACATGATGCACTTGCAGTTTTAGGAAAAGCAATTACATCTCTTATATTCTCAGTTTTAGTTAATAACATAGTTAATCTATCTAATCCATAAGCTAGTCCCCCGTGTGGTGGAGTACCATATTTTAATGCTTCTACAAAGAAACCAAATTTTTCATCTATATCTTTTTCACTTAAATTTAAAGCTTCAAACATTTTATTTTGAACTTTTTCATCATGAATACGTATTGATCCACCACCTGCTTCATAACCATTAATAACCATATCATATGCTTTAGAATAACAGTTTGAAGGATCATTTATTAATTTTTCAACATCTTCATCTTTAGGCGAAGTAAATGGATGATGTGTTGCAATATATCTATTTTCTTCTTCACTATATTCGAATGCTGGAAAATCTACTACCCATAAAGCTTTATAATCATCTTTAGTAAATAGATTTAAATCTTTTCCTAATTTACATCTTAATGAACCTAAACTATTTTTAGTTATTTTATATGTATCTGCGACTATAAATAATATATCATTTTTCTTCATATTTAAATTATTTATTATATCTTTTTTATTTTCATCAGTTAATAATTTTGCAATAGAACCAGTTAATTCATCTTCCAATTTTAAATATGCTAATCCTGATGCTTTATATGTTTTAACATAGTCAGTTAATTTATCTATTTCTTTTCTTGAATATTTATCTGCTGAATTTGACACTAATAAACCGTTAACTTCTTTATTTTTCATAAACTCAATATCAAAATTACTGAATATATCATTTAAATCTAGTATCGGCATATCAAATCTTAAATCAGGTTTATCTGATCCGTAATTTTTTATAGCATCATCATATTTCATTCTCATAAATGGAAGTGGTAAATCAATATTTCCTACTGTATTAAATACGTTATTTATTAACTTTTCATTTAATGACATAACATCATCTTCATCAACAAAACTCATTTCAATATCTACTTGAGTAAATTCTGGTTGTCTATCCGCTCTTAAATCTTCATCTCTAAAACATTTAGCTATTTGAAAATATTTTTCTATGCCACCAACCATTAATAATTGTTTAAATATTTGTGGCGATTGTGGTAATGCATAAAATTTTCCTTCATTAACCCTTGATGGAACTAAATAATCTCTTGCTCCTTCTGGAGTACTTTTACAAAGCACTGGTGTTTCCACTTCAATAAAATCACTATTATTTAAATAATTTCTTATAGCCATTGTTATTTTATGTCTTGTAACTAATTTATTAGTTATATTATTTCTTCTAATATCTAAATATCTATATTTTAATCTAGTATCTTCTAAAGCAGTAGTATTATCACTTATTTCAAATGGTATTTCATTTGATGTATTAAGAATGTTTAAAGTATCTACTTCTATTTCTATTTCTCCAGTAGGTATATTTAAATTTTTACTTTCTCTTTCAACTACTTTTCCTTTAACACTAATTACAAATTCATTTTTTAGGGTTTCAGCTATTTCATAAAATTTATTTTCTGGTCTTACTACTATTTGAAGAATTCCAGATCTGTCTCTTAAATCAACAAATATTAATCCTCCTAAATTTCTTTTTTTGGAAACCCATCCATAAACTTCTACTTCTTCATTTAAATTTTTAATATTTAAATTATTATTCATTATTTTTTTCATTTTAATTCCTTTCTTAAAAAATAAAAACTCCATGAATATAAGGACGAATAATTCGCGGTACCACCTTATTTCATAGAGTTCTATGCACTTTTTTCTTTAACGCAGAAATACGTTTATTCTTATATTTGATGTCTTCATTATATTTATCTACTAGTTTTCATCAGCCACTAGCTTTCTACAAGATGCAATATAGTTACTCCTTCAAAAAAATATTTATACTATTATTTTACTTCTTTTGTAATTAAATGTCAAATTATATTTCCAATAATATAGTTACTGGACCATCATTGTTAATTGAAACTAACATGTCAGCCCCAAATATGCCTTTTTCTACTTTAATAAATTCACTTAATTTCATGTTAAATATATCATATAAGTTTGTAGCTTCATTGCCGTTTAAAGCTTTAATATAAGATGGTCTATTACCTTTTTTAGTGTCTGCATATAAAGTAAATTGACTTATAGAAAGTACACTTCCATTTATTTCTAAAATAGATTTATTCATAACATTATTTTCATCATTAAATATTCTTAATTTAATGATCTTATTTATCATCTGGTCTATTATTAATTCGTTGTCACCTTCAGTAAAACCAACTAGTAATACTAAACCTTTATCTATTTTTCCTACTACTTTATTATTTATAGTAACACTACTAATTTTACTCCTTTGTACAACTACTTTCATAAAATATCTGTTACTTTCTTACCTACTGATTTTATATTGTTAAGTTTTTCTATATTGTTAATCAAATTATTTAATGATCCTTTATCTTTAATTTTAATTGTAACTTCATATGAATAACTATTAAAATTATTATGTGAATTAAAAGACACTATTGAAGCATTATTTTTTGAAGAAATTTCAATTAAAGACGCTAATATATTAATTTCTTTTGATGTGGTAATATATATTTTTGTTTCAAAATCATTATTAGTATTATCATTCCAATTAACATCAATAACTCTTTCATCTAATTCATTTATATTTTCACATGTTTTTTTATGAATAGTAATACCATGACTTCTAGTTATGTATCCTACTATTTCATCTCCTTTAACAGGGTGGCAACATTTAGCTAGATTAACTAGAACATTACTTTCTCCTTCTACTATTATATCGCCCTTATTACTAGTTTTATATGAGTTTTTTCTACGTTCTTTATCTAATAAAATATCATGAGTTGGTTCCTCATTTTTAACTAAATTAATTATATATCCAGCGGTGTATCTAAGGGAACCTATTGCTAAGTATAAATCTTCTTCATCTAAAAGTTTTAAATCTCTAATAATCTTATTTATATTTTCTATTTTAAATATTTCATCAAAAGATAATTTTTTCTTCCTTAATTCTTTTTCTAATATTTCTTTACCTCTATTTATATATATAATTTTAGTCTTTTTACTAAAATAAGATTTAATTTTATTTTTAGCTTGTGATGTTTTCACTATATTTAACCAATCTTTATTTGGTTTCGATGATGCATTAGTCATTATTTTAACTATGTCCCCATCTTTTAGTTCATGAGTAAATGGAACCATTATGTCATTTACAATAGCGCCAACTGTTGTGTCTCCTACATTAGAATGAATTCTGTATGCGAAATCTATTGGAGTAGCTCCAGCAGGGAGTTCTACTACGTCACCCTTAGGTGTGTAAATATAAATACTTTTATTTAGAAAGTCAGTTTCAATTACTTTTTCAAATTCTTTATCTGATGAATCATTGTTTGAATCTATTATGTTTCTAAACATTTCTAGTTTTTGTTCCATCATATTTTGAATTCTTTTAGACCCTTTTTCTTTATATGACCAGTGAGATGCAATACCTTTTTCTGCTATTTCATCCATTTCATAAGTTCTTATTTGAATCTCAAATATTTTTCCATTATCTCCAAAAACACTTGTATGAAGTGATTGATACATATTTTCTTTAGGTGATGCAACATAGTCTTTAAATCTTTTTGGTATAGCTCTAAATTTAGAATGTATTAAACCTACTGCTGTATAGCATTCATTTTCACTTTTAACAAATATCCTTAAAGCTAATATGTCATATATGTCACTCCATTTTCTTCCTGTAGTAAGTTTTTTATATATACTATAAACACTTTTAACTCTTCCTTTAATTTCAAAATTAATATCATTTTCTTTTAAAATATTAGTTATTGATTCTTTCATTGATTCTAAATCACTATTAAGTTCTGCAACTGAATCATCTAGTTTTTCTAATATATCATTATATACATCAGGTTTTAGATATTGTAAACATAAATTTTCAAGTTCGCTTTTTATAGAATTCATACCTAGTCTATGTGCGATTGGTATTAGAATGTCCATAGTTTCTTTTGCTTTTGATTTTTGTTTAGCTGGATTAACTGCCCAATTTGTTCTCATGTTATGAAGTCTATCTGCAAGTTTAATATATAAAACTCTTACATCTTCAGCCATTCCTACTAATATTTTCCTTAAATAAGCTGCTCCTAGTTCTGAATCATCTTGTAGTTCTAATTTATTTATTTTTGAAAGAGAATCAACTATCTTAGCGATATCTTCTGAAAATTCTTTTTTTATATCATTTAATGTACTATTACCATTATTAATGGTTTCATGTAATAACGCAGCGATTATTGTATCACTATCTACATTTAAATTAGTTAGAATATATGCCACTTCTAAAGGATGAGTAATGTAATCTTCTCCACTTAATCTTTTCATGCCCTTATGCTCTTTTAAAGCGTAATTATATGCTTTTCTAATTTTGTCTATATTATTTTTTTCTATTAAATTATTTTCAATTTGCTCTATTGTTATCATTGTATTCTCCTGTATTCTTGCGTTTTACTAATAATTTTTCAATGTCTAGTTTAAATATATCATTTACCATTGTATTTAAAGATAAATTATTTGCGCTTGACCAATTTTCTTTTCTTAAATAATTCCACAATTCTAATTCATTTATTTTTATATTCTCTAACTTTAGTTCATTAACTTTTGTGGTTAATGCAGGCAATAATCTTTCATACAATTCTGTTACTGATTTAAATTTAATTTCTTCCATAATTATCACCTTTGTATTTATTATATACTATTTAATAATATTTTTAAATAGTATTCATATATTTATTTTAAAGGATAAATATGAAAAAGAATATATTTTTAACTTCAACACTTATTTTAGTAATCGGGGGATTTATAACCCGTATATTAGGTTTTATAATCAAAATAATATATACAAGAGAAATAGGTACTGAAGGTGTTGCACTTTTTTCAATAGTTATGCCTACTTATTCATTGCTAATAACTTTTGCTACTTTAGCACTTCCTATTACTATATCAAAACTAGTTTCTGAAGGTAAAAGAAGAAGTATATCTATTATGAGTAATGCTAGTTTTTTAATTTTAGTAATAAATATTATTATTATCACTGTAACTATATATTTTAGTGAATTCATTTCAAATAATTTATTAAATGAACCTAATGCAAAATATATACTTATCGCTATGAGTTTAACACTCCCTTTTGTTTCTATTTCATCTATTATTAAAGGTTATTTTTTAGGGAAACAAAATACTTTGCCATATATGATATCAAATATACTAGAACAGATTTTAAGATTAATTGTTATAATTATTGCTATGCCTTATTTGCTTGAAAAAAGTATTGTTCATGCGGTCGCAGGGTTAATGATATTATCAATATTTTCAGAAATATTTAGTGTAATTATATTTATGTTTTTTATTCCTAAAAAAATAAATATTAATAAGAAGGATTTAAAGTATAACCCTGTTATAAAAAATGAAATATTATCATTTGCACTTCCTACTATATCAAGTAGAATAATTGGTAATATTGGTTATTTTTTTGAACCTATTATACTTACTAATTTCTTAATTTATTCTGGTTATCAAACTAGTTATATATTAACTGAGTATGGAGCATATAATGCTTACTCTATATCACTTTTAACTATGCCTGCATTTTTTATTCAAGCACTAAGTCAAACGTTAATACCAGAGATAAGTAAATATAAAATAAGTAATAATATAAATATGATTAAAAGAAGAATTAAACAGATTTTAATTTCTACTTTAATTATTGGAACAATATTTTCTGCTTTCATTTATTTTTTTAGAGAACAATTGTTATATATTTTATATGAAACTACATCTGGTAGTGATTATATAAAAATATTAGCTCCATTTTTTATATTATTTTATTTAGAAGGTATATTATATTCAATACTTCAAGGACTTGGTAAAGTTAAATCAGTATTTAAAATATCTCTTCTTGGAGTTATAATAAAATTAATATTTTTAGCAATACTTTCGCTTTGTCATATAGGTATATATTCATTAATTATATCTGAAATAATTAATATAATATTTATTGTTATTTATAGTTTTATTGTCATAAAAAAAGAAAAGTACATTTAACTTTTCTTTTACATTCCTAAATAATATGGATACGATTGCGTTCCGATACCAGCAATTATATTAACATCATTTTTTAATGTAATTACTGGCTTCAATACCCACATATCATGTGAATATGCTGGGTGTATTGTGGCATTATTTTGAATTATTATTAAATTAATATTAATAAATCGTTGATGGTTAATAGAATCATAAATCCAGTTTGATGTTTTATTTATTTCATTCACTGTACCATGCAAATTTTGGTTACCCCAGGTACTTTGTGGTGATGCAAATAAATAATCACTTGTATGCAAACCAAGTACGTTATATGAATCTGTTGAATACGATACACTTTCTTGTTCTAATAATTGTTTTGGTGTTAAATCACTAGTGCTAACTGCTCCAGTAGAGTATTTCATTGGTTTGATCATATTTTTAACATTATTAGGTAAAGAATTATAATATGTTGTATTTAAATCTGATAATATGGCTGGTAAAGAATAATTATAAGTAGTGGCATGTGTATTTTTAATTAATCTAATATTGTATTCGCCACTATCTTGATACAATCCTAATATTCTGTATAAATCATTTGAAGAACAAGTATTTAAATCGTTTGATAAACAAACCCAATTATCAGGGTTTGCTCCAAGAAATCTCCAGTTATTATCGCCTGCTGATGTAGATATATCAGGAGTATGTTGCACTAATTCGGTACTATCACTATTGTTAATAATTTTTCCTGCTGCACCTGATATCATTTTTGTATCTGTTAAAATAAACTCTCCATTAAATGATTTACCTTCATTTACTGTTTGGTCTGCATCTAAGTTTATAAAAGATAGTTTAGCAGTCCAGTTTTGAACTGTATCTGCTGGTTTTGATCCTAATATTTCATAAAGGTTAGCTATTTCTATCAAACCTGTTTTATTAGTAACGTCGAAACCTGATATACCATCTGCGGTTACATAATCATAACCAGTTAAAGTTGTTATTTCATTACCTTCTGGGTCTGTTATAGATAAAAGTAGTTCTGAAGTATTTTCATTTACAGAATATTCAAAATTATTACTAACTATATTAAAATAAACATAGTAATCTTCTTTTTTTCCTTCAGATGCTACATATGTTGCTGATGAAACAGCTTGTCCTGTTAATGAACCTGCACCTTCACTAAAGTTTGTTAAATTAGCTTTCAAATCTATTGGAGAACCAGGTGTAAAGTACAAATTTTCCGTATCTTCTGTTGTTACTTCTAGTTCTGCAGAAGGACCATTTAAACCAGTTGCTAAGAAAAATGCATAAGTTGTGCCGAGTGCTAGTATTAAGAGTGCAGCTAAAATTATTATTATATATATTTTTGTTTTTTTATTAAGTAATTTATATTTTTCTATCATAATATCTATCCTTTTACTATATATATAGTATCAAATTTATTTGTTTTTTACAATAAAAAATAAACCATTAATTAATTTTTTGGTTTATTTTGTTTTTCTAATAAATTTTTTAATATAAATATTTTATTCATTGCTTCTATTGGTGTTATGTTTAACACATCTATTTCTTTTAAAAGTTTATCTATTTCACTTTCTTCTTTTGTTTCATTAAAATTAAATGCATATTGAAGAACTTGAGTTTCTTTCTTTTTGGAAACTGATTTATTTTCATATTCTTCAAGTATTTCATTAGCTCTTGATATTAGGTCTTTAGGTAATTTTGCTAAAGATGCGACGTGTATACCATAACTTTTGTCTACTGGACCTTTTTTTACTTTATGTAAAAATGTTATTTTTTCTCCATCTTCTACTGCGGAAACATGTATATTTTTAATATTACAAATTTCTCTATCTAAACTTGTAAGTTCGTGATAATGAGTTGAAAATAAAGTGAAGCATTTAATATTTTTACTTACATATTCTAAAATAGATTTAGCTATAGCCATACCATCATATGTAGCGGTACCTCTACCTAATTCATCAAATAAAATTAAACTATTTGATGTAGCGTTACATATTGCATTTCTTGCTTCTTTCATTTCGACCATAAATGTAGATTCACCTGATACTAAATCATCAGAAGCTCCAATTCTTGTAAATATTTTATCTACGATAGAAATATCTGCACTTTTCGCAGGTACAAATGAACCTATTTGAGCCATAATGATAGTTATTGCTAATTGTCTCATATAAGTAGATTTACCTGACATATTTGGTCCCGTTAATAAGAGAGTTGATGAATTTTCATCCATTTGACAATCATTAGGAACGTATTCGTTTTTACTTACCACCTCTACAACAGGGTGTCTTCCATCTACAATATTAATTTCTTTTTTATCATTGATTGTTGGTCTAACTAATTTATATATATCAGAACATTCTGATAATGCTGCTATTACATCTAATTCACTTATAATTTCAGCTGTGTATTTTAAATCAGTTATCTCTTTTTTTATTTCTTCTTTTATACTTAAAAATAATTCAAATTCTAATTCATTTATTTTTTCTTCTGCATTTAATATGATACTTTCTTTTTCTTTTAAAAGCGGCGATATATATCTTTCTGCTCCAGCTAGTGTTTGTCTTCTTTCAAAACCAAATTCTGGTTTAATATCTTTTATATTAGATTTAGTAACTTCAATATAATAACCAAACACTTTATTGAAACCAACTTTTAAATTTTTAATACCTGTTTCTTCTTTTATTTCTTTTTCAAAGTTAGCAATAAAATCTTTACCACCGCTTCTAATCGCTTTAAGTTCATCTAATTTTTCATTGTATCCTTTTTTGATGATTCCACCATCTTTTAATGTAATTGGTGCATCTTCAGAAATTGAATTTTCTAATAAGTTATATAAATCACTATGTATATTTATATCATATTTAAAATTTAGTTTACCTATAATATCTTTTATAATAGGTAATACTTTTATGCTATTTTTAAATTGTAATAAATCTCTACCATTAAGTGAACCGTTAACTGTTTTACCAATTAATCTTTCAATATCATATATTTCATATAATGAATTTCTTAACTCTTCTTTTAAAATAAATTCAGTATTAAGTTTTTCTATTTTATCATATCTTTTATTTAACTCTGTTTTATCTTTTAATGGGTTTAACAACCAATTCTTCATTTTCCTAGAACCTAACGCTGTTTTAGTTTTATCAAGTAACCATAATAAACTATAAGTTCTTTCTTTTAGTCTCAAAGTTTCAATAAGTTCTAGGTTTCTAATTGTATGAATATCCATTTCTAAATAATCTAATTTATTTTTAATGTTAACTTTATTAATATGTTGTAAATCCTTTAACAATTTAATTTTAAGATAATGAAATAAATGTTTAATTCCAGTTTCTAATCTTATATCAATATTATCATCTAAAAACGATATTTTTTCTTCTAAAATATTATTTGTATAAGTAATATCTATATTATAAATATTTTTTAGTATATTAATAAGTTCTAGATTAGTATTATCTATTAAAAGTAACTCTTTAATATTTAAACTTAAAATTTCATTAATAAGTATATTGTCATCTAATTTTAATTTAGTACTATTTAAATTACCAGTTGAAATATCTAAATATGTAAGAAGATACATATCTGGAAATTTTATAATACTACCTATAAATGATTCACTATGTTCATCAAGAAGTTCAAAATCTGCGATAGTCCCTTTTGAAACTACACTAACAACACCTCTTTTAACCATACCTTTTGTGTTTTTTGCATCTTCAAGTTGTTCTACTATAGCAACTTTATATCCTTTATTAACCAATTTTTCTAAATATGATTTTACAGAATGATGTGGTACTCCACACATAGGAACTCTTTCTTTTAAACCTGCTACTTTACCTGTTAAAGTAAGTTCTAATTCTCTAGATGCAAGTGTTGCATCTTCAAAGAATAACTCATAAAAATCTCCAAGGCGAAAAAATACTAATTCCTCAGTATATTTATCTTTTATATCTGCCCACTGTGTCATCATTGGACTTAAACTATTTCTATCAACATCAATTAATTTCATTTTTACTTCTTTTCTATTTATTCTAATATTTTAACAGCTTCATCAAATGTTTCTACAGAATATATTTCCATCTCTAAATCGAATTCTTCTTTTACTTTGACTGCTTCTTCATAATTTGCTTCTGGACACAAAAATATATCTGCATCTGTTGATCCTAATAACTTATATTTTATTCCGTCTATTTCACCAACTATACCTTCACTATCAATAGTACCAGTTCCTACTATTTTTCTTCCTTGAGTTAAATCTTCTTCAATTAATTTATCATATATTGAAAGTGATAACATTAAACCCCCTGATGGACCAGATTCACTTGCTTTGGAAGTTATTTCTGCATTAGGCTCTTCATCATACTCAAATGTATTTACGAACGCTATGCCTATTTTTGCAGTATCATCCATCAATTGTAATACAGAATTTGTTTTAACTTCTTTATCATCTCTTAAGACTATAATTTCTATCTCGTCTCCAACAATTTTATCTGCTAGTATATTGTTTATTTCATCTAATTTTGTTATTTCTTGTCCATTTAT
This sequence comes from uncultured Muribaculaceae bacterium, assembly GCA_964372145.1. Classification (GTDB taxonomy): domain Bacteria; phylum Bacillota_I; class Bacilli_A; order RF39; family UBA660; genus CAKOSP01. The sequence continues at coordinate 21,613 of CAYJPM010000007.1, forward strand.
TGATAAAATTGTATCTCCTACTTCGATATCTGTATCTGCAAGTTCATCAATATATATTACATTTAAAACTTCTTTAGTAATTTCTATTTCTTTTTCAGCTTTATTATACGCAAGTATCATTGCTGAATCTATTGAGGATTCAAGCATAATTCTATCTAATATAAATAATTCTTCGATTGATTGATTATCTAAAGTTATATCACTAGTTTTAGTTAAATCCCAATCTGGTAATATAAACGACATTAATATCGCTGGAATTGAACCGTTATACATTGTAACATAAGCCATGTTAAATGAACCTTCTGAAGATGTTGAATCAATTATTTCAATGCGATCATTTAAATTTATATTGCCTCCAGGTGTATATACTACATAAGGTAATTTTATAGTAAAAGTCAAAAATATAATACTAATTATTATTAGAAATATATAATTTTCTTTTATAAATTCTTTTATTTTAACATATATTTTATTAATCATTTGCTTCACCTTATTTAATTATACCAAAAAATGGAGACTATATGAAAAAAAATATCATAAATTTATCTATTATTACAATAATCTTGTTTTTTATGATTATTATTTTTTTGAATAGATTATTAGTAGTTAATACAGTTGTTAGTTCAACTTACATTTTTTTGAATAGAATCTTTCCTACTTTATTTGTAATGTTTATTATACAAGATTTACTTATTAATTATAATTTCAATATATATATTACTAAATCATTTGGATTTATATTTCATAAAATATTTAAATTATCTTCTTATGGTTCTTTAATAACTATATTGTCTTTAGTTGGAGGAACACCATCAAGTGCTTATATGATTAATAATATATACTTAGATAATAAAATATCTAAAGATGAGGCTGATTATTTATTAAAGTTCACTTATTTTGCTAACCCTTTGTTTTTATATAATATTTTGTTTCAAATATTTAATAGTGATTTTATTTCCTTTAAAATAATATTTGCTGTTTATATTAGTAATTTTATAATAATTTTATTTTCCAGAAAAGAGTTTAGTAATACTCTCACCTTTAATAAATCTTCTATATCTTTTTCCAAAGTACTTGTAAATTCAATAAAGAAGAATATGAATATTATGATATCTATATTAGGAACTATTACTTTTTTCTTTTTAATTTCTAATGTTTTATCTTTATATTTTAGTAATATAGATTTACTTATTAAAGGAGTTTTAGAAATAACTATTGGTCTTGAATCATTATTAAATATTAATTTGAATATCAATATAAAAGAGATAATCTCTGTTTTAATTATCTCTTTTGGTGGTTTATCTATTCACATGCAAGTGTATGGCGCAATATGTGAATCTAAACTTAATTATATGTCTTTCCTTAAAGGAAGAATACTTGCGTCAATTATAGCTGTTATTTTAATCATTTTGATATAATCAAACTTCTTTATACCATTTGTAAGCAGTAGCTAATCTTGTTTCGTGTTGATTAATATCATCTCTACATGTACCCCAAGTTAAATGATGTGACCAAATAACAGATTCATAGCAATTTGCAGTATACACCCATCTTGCATATGCCCACGGAACTGTACACGCTGTAGGATTATTAGATGGTCCAATAATATATTCCGAAGTATTACCACCAGTTGCACAGTAACAATTTCCTGCTCCATCACATCCTCCATTTGGACCGAAATGATAATATCTATATCTATGCAATGTTACTGTGGTTGATTGTTCATAGTCAGGTTCTGTACAGTCCTCTCCTTGGTCAGTTGGTCTTAAACCAGATTCGTCTACATAATATCCATCACAATATATTCTTCTAATAATAGCTAAATCTATTGAAACGACATTACTTTCATTACCTTTATAATCAACACCTTTAATATACAAAGTTTCTTTTATAGAATCTTTATATAAATAAGCATCTTTAGCATTTTCTCCCAACCAGTCATTCCAAGTTATATTATCATAAGAATATAAATATTTTTTTATTTCGTAATCATTTATCGCAACAGGTGTAACTTCTATATTTAATTTAGTAGATTCCCCGCTTAGATATTCAGTTCTTTCGTCTGTGTCTAAATCCACTATAACTGCATCAATTGATGATATTATAGGATTTGCTTTTTCGATTTCAGTGACTATATCGTTATTAAGATTTTCACCAGTATTATAGTCGTTTGCGTTGGAATACATCCCTAATAATAATATGCTTGACATTAAAAATGACACAAATATTGTGTATATTGCTGCGGTTGATACAAAACCTTTATTATTTAAATTCATAATTTTCACTCCTAACCACTTCATTGATATATATTTTACGGTGTAATGCACTCACCTTCAGGACTGTTGATGTTACACTCTTTTATTTGACAAATGGATGAACTAACACATTCTGTTGTTATCCATCCTGACCAACTATAAGTTCTAGTTCTATATACATCTTTATAGTACGCACAGTGTCCTGGATTAACTGAAGTGCTTTCACATGTCATTACACCATTTAATGAACAACATTGTTTACCACCACTAGTATGACCCCAATAAGAAACTTTTGATTCTTTATTGCTTTGACAAACATCCCCAGATCCATTACATGCATCATAATTCCAAGAACTCCAAGGTGTATATGTTTTATGATTGTATCTTAGTTCAGTTCTACTAATAAGCAAATCTACTGAAAATACTTCACTTTCTTTGTCTTTATAATCAATTGCTTTAATGTATAATGTTTCATTAATAGGATTTTCGTAAATATGTGAATTTTTATTATCTGTTCCTAACCACTCATTCCATGTTATACCATCATAAGAGTATTCATACTTTTTTATTTCGTAATCATTTTCAGCAACTGGTGTAACTTCTATATTTAATTCAGTTGATTCACCACTTATATATTCTCTAACTAAGTTATATTCTAAATCCACTATAACTGCATCAATTGATGATATTATAGGATTTGCTTTTTCGATTTCAGTAACTGTATCTGGATTAGAATTTTCACCAGTATTATAGTCATTTGCATTGGAATACATCCCTAATAATAATATACTTGTCATTAAAAATGCTACAAATATTGTGTATATTGCTGCGGTTGAAACAAATCCCTTATTATTTAAACTCATTATTATCACTCCTAAATTTTAACACTTAAAATCTTCAATACTGGCTATGTTTTCATATTTTCCGATATATGATAAAGATATATCATCTGTTATATTATTATTATCTTTATTTTTATTTTGATCATTTGTGTTATATATTGGTATATTTATATTTAATAAAATATTATTGTTGTCTATTACTGAATAACATATTTTTGTATCTGCGTAGCCTATTGTTGAATCAATCATTTCCCATTTGGTTGTTATGGAATATTTATCAGTGAATGTAAATTCTTTATCTGTTAATCTTATGGATGAAGTACCTGATGTATGTCGGAAGTTTATTTGACTATAGTCACTTGAAAATGTAACTTCATATAAATCTGAATCACTCAAGTTATCTTGAATATATTTTATAATTTCGTATCTATTAGCTTGATTATTTATAGCAAAATTATTATTAGTTAGTTCATTATTGATATCTACTAATAAACTATATAAAAATATTATAACTATAGATATTAATGACATAGTTATTATTAGTTCCAAAATAGTTAAACCCTTTTTATTCAAACTCATTTTTATCTTCCTATCATAATATAAGTATAAACTATTTGTTTTTTATTATCAATAAAAAACTAGTTTTTAACTAGTTTTTACATTATTTTATATTTAACATATGATATTGTAGGTGATCTTATGTTTAGACCAGGTTTTGCAATATTCATGATATTTATATTAGTTTTTTTGATATTTTATCAATGTTTAATTACATTAATATTTCCATTTAGATTTAATATAGCAATATTAATGTTTGAAATACTACTTTTATTTTTCTTCTTGTTTAGAATAATATGGCGATGTTAGTTTCTCTGTTTTGTATATATAATCCAATATTTTTCTGATATTCAAATATATTAATATCAAATACAATTTTAGGCGGTATTGATATTAATATAAATAGTAGTTTTTTTTCATTTTCATATAATGGAAACTTTTCTAAATACTTATCTAGTATTGGTTTAAAATTATCATTCATATATTCATTTTTATATAATTTTATTATATCCAGTATTGGCATATCTATTAAATATTTTTCCCAACTTATCAATGTTTCTTTTTCTGATTTTAAATAGTGTTCTAATTTTAAATCATTATGTACTACACATACTCTGAATTTTGTTTCTTTTTTCACTTTATCATACCATACACTTAATTCTTTATCACAAAATACTAATGCACTATTTATTTTATAAAAATTTTTTATAAATAAATATTCATCTGGAGACATATATACTTTTTTAAATACTTTATTATATAAATTATTATAATAATTTTGCAAATATATAATATTCGATTCTATTTTGTCGTATATTTCTTTGAATTTATCTTCGCTTACTTCTTTATAATAAGAAGTTTTATGGTGTAAATTAGCTAATAGATTTATCATATCTTCTAACTTTTGTTCTTTTGGTATTTCAAAATCTTCAACAAATTCATAATAATTCTCTTTCTCTGAGTAACTTATTAATTCAGGGAAATTATAAAAATTTCTGCTTTTTAAATAGTTGTTCAAACCTTGTATGTTAATATTGTTGTCTTTTTCTTTAATTATATATTTTTCTTTTTCATTTTCAACTATTTTTATTTTACCTTTAATAGTATATTTATTACTCATCTTCTGGTATTAGCACTTTGTCTCCAGGAATAAATTTAATATTCATATTATATTCAATTAACTTTGCTTCTAATATATTATAGTCTTTACTTATCTTTTCAGCTGTTTCACCCTCTTTTACTTGATGAATTCGATATGTAATAAATGTTTCTTCATTATTTGCAGACATATTTAATATCATATTTTTATTTTCTTCTTCTAATAAATTGTCTCTTTCCATTAATATCTCCTCATTAACTGTTTTTTCTTTGTTTTCTACATCTTCACTTAACAATGATAGTTCTTCGATTTTTACTTCTCTAATCGTTTCTGGTTCTTTTTCAAATATTTCTTCTTTTTCTTCGATTTCATCTGCAGTAATTATGTAATTAATATTTATTCTTAAATCCATTGGTTTTATTATTTCATAAGTGAAGTTGTCTATAGAAAACTTCAGTGTGTTTATATCAACTTTATTATCAATGTTTAGATTGAACGGCAATATATAATTAAAGTTTTCTTCATTAACGCTTAACTCATGTGTTTTATAAGTTCCAGATATTATAAAATCACCTAATATAGCATTATCATTAACATTATAATTATGTTCAAGCGATATACTGGTAACTTCTCCAATGTTTGATTTAAAATCTATGTCTTTTGTAAATGGCACTATACAGTTCATAAAATTCCTCCTAGAAAATATTATGTTGCAATAAAAAAAATAGTACTAATACTATTTATATTTTATTTACTATATCTATATAGTTACATGATGCGCTAGCTTTTATTAAAATAGTGTCATCATTTTTCTTTATTTTATTTATTAATTCAATTACTTCATCGTTATTATTTAAATGATAACTATTAGTTTCATTAAATCCGTTTTCGATTGCTTTTTTATTTATATTTTCTGTATATTCGCCAGATGTGATTAGTATATCTATATTATTTTTTACTATTTCTTCACCTAAATCAGAATGAATTTTATCAGATAAATTTCCTAATTCTTTCATAGTACCAAGTACTGCTATTTTTCTTGTTTCAAATTCATTTAAATATTTCAAACTATATCTCATTGCTTCAAAATTTGCATTGTAAGCATCATTTATTATAGTTATACCATCTCTTTTTATAACATCCATACGGTTATTACTTAGTTTAACTTCTTTTAAACCTTTAATTACTGATTTATCACTTACATTAAATATATTGGCACTAATGATTGCAGGCATAGAATTAAGTGCGTAATGTTCTCCTGATATCGATGTTTCATATTTAATACTATTAGTTTCAAAAATACTAGAATATTCATTTATATCTATTATATTAATGTTATAATCGCTATCATTTACTATTCCATAAGTGATAATATTATAATTTTCTTGATTTTCTTTTGCCCATTTATTTAATAAATCATTATCATTGTTAATTATTACAGTGCCGTTAGTTTGCAAACCATCTAGTATTTCTAGTTTTGCTTTTAAAATATTTTCTCTAGATCCTAAATTTCCTATGTGAGCTGTTCCTACATTAGTTATCACAGCAATAGATGGTTTTGCTATTTTTGATAATAAACTTATTTCACCTAAATGATTCATACCCATTTCTATTACAGCAATTTTTTCGTCTTTAATTGCTAAAATTGATAATGGTAATCCAATTGAATTATTTTTATTTCCAGGTGTTTTAAAAGTATTTATTTCTTGATTTAACACACTATACATAATATCTTTAGTACTTGTTTTCCCAGCTGAACCTGTTATTGCGATTACTGGTATATCTAATTTACTTCTTTTATATGCTGCTAAATCTTCTAACGCTTTATAAGTATCTTTTACTACAATAACTGTTTTGTTATTTTCTTCTAAATATTTTATATCTTCTTCACTTAATTCAGCAGACTCAATAATTGCGCATACACTTCCAGCTTCTAGACATTTTTTATAATATTTATTTCCATCATAGTTTGGTCCTTTTAGACCAATGAAACAACTATTGCTTTTTATTTCTCTTGAATCTATTATAAAATCTTCTACATCTAAATTCATTTTATTA